>CAYSXA010000082.1:0-11607 GCA_964435005.1 uncultured Anaerolineaceae bacterium
GCCGCCCACCACCCCTTCCCCAGAGGTGGCGGTACTTGTGGGTAATCACCAGGTTGCTTCTGTTGACAACCGCTGGAGCGGCAGGTATAATCGAAGCAACAAGCGAATAGCCCTCTCCCAGGAGGAGTAGGCGGGCTGAAGCGCTGACAGAGAAGGAGTGGCCGCAGGCTGGAAGCCCCCGCAGTTGCCGCCGCCGAACGTCGCCTGGGTGAATTGCCGAAGAAAGCCCCGTTTGGGGTGAGTAGAACGGCACGGGTGCGCCCGTTACCGCGCAGCCCGATCGGTTGCCTGGCAACCCGTCGGTGCGTGAGTGCGTTGTGGCCGCAAGGCGCGACGAAATGAGGTGGTACCGCGGAAGGCTCAACCCTTTCGTCCTCATGTGAGGATGAAAGGGTTGTTGTTTATTTCAGGAGGAAGCTGTGAAGCGTCAGTGGATCGTTGGAATGGTCATGCTGCTTGCAGCGTGTACAGCGCCGGTCACGCCGGTGACAAAGTCCACGCGGCAACCCCAGCCTCAGCAGCAACCGGCGAAGCCAACCGCCCGTCCGATGCGCCGGGCGACGAAAACGCCCAGGCCCCGGCCCACGGCGGCCCCGCCGACGAAAGCGCCCACGATGGCGCCTACCATGTCGCCTTCGCCTACCCCGTCCGGGGAGGTGGGTGGCGGCGGCGCGGCGCTCTCGTCGTTGCAGGTCGGGCAACCGGTGGACATCCAGCGCATCCACATGGTGGATTTGAACCGTGGTTGGGCCATTGGCACCCAGCCGGATGTCCCTGGTGAGCATATCCTGCGCACAGAAGACGGCGGGCTGACCTGGAAGGAGGTCACCCCGCCGGTGGGCGCCGAAGTGGCGGACAGTGAAGCCATCGCCTTCTTCCGGGACGACCGCACGGCCTGGGTGGTCTATTCCGTGCCGCCGCCAATGGCTGGGGTTGAGACGGTGCCGTTATGGCTGACCACTGACGGCGGCGCATCCTGGAAGATTGCTCCTCTGGAGGTGGGCACAGGGGATTTCTTCAGTGGAGGTCGCTTTGCGGTGGACGGCGCCGATGTCTGGTTGTTGGTTACCGTGGGCGCCGGGATGCAGCATGCTTACAGCAACCTGTATCACTCCAGTGATGGCGGTCAGACCTGGGAACTGCTGGCTGACCCCTTCACTCCGGGCGCCGAAGACCTGATGCTCCTACCGCACACCGGCATGGACTTCCAGGGCGGCACCGGCTGGGTGACCAAAGAGAACGGTGTGGCCGAGGGCGGCTTCCTGATTGTTTCGACGGATGGTGGAGCATCCTGGCGGTCGCAGGAACTTTTCCCGACCGGTTATACGCCTGGCGAGACGAACGGCTTGTTTTGTAATACCTATGCGCCGCAGGTCGCCATGCGTGCCCTGCTGATGAATTGCGACGACTTTGGGAGCGGCATCCAGCAGGGGTTCTTCGTCTTGCTGAGCGGAGCGGAGCCGCAGTATTATCTGCTCCCGGCGCTGTATACGCAGATGATTCCGGTGGACGCGCGGACGGTGTTGCTGTTCGGCAAACCGCCCGCTGAGGATGCTCCTTCCAGCGTCATCGAGCGTTTGACCAGCACCAGCCCGCGCTGGGATTCCATCGACGGCATCGCCTGGGAACCAGTCAAAACGGTCAATTGGGATGGCGATTTCTTCTTCCTGGATGCAAACCACGGCTGGGCGGTCGCTCGCAACGGGGATGAAATTGCCCTGGTCTATACGGAGGACGGTGGGCGATCGTGGAGTATCCTGAAGCCGGTGGTGGCGCCGTGATTCTGAGAGGTATCAGAGGTCGCAGAGGTGTCGAAAGTGCAAAAGTGACTGGCAACCGATGAACCACCACAACCAGTGAACCAGTAAACCAGCGCAACGCACGGAGGTGTTATGAGCGAATTACCAAAAACTTACAATTTCCGCGAAACCGAAGGCCGTATCTACCAGATGTGGGAGCAGCGCGGCTACTTCCAGCCGTCCAACGATCCGAACAAGCCGGACTTTGATCCCACGAAGAAGCCGTTTGTGATTTCCATCCCCCCGCCCAACGTGACCGGCGAACTGCACCTGGGCCATGCCATGTTCGTGGCAATCGAAGACCTGATGATCCGCTACCACCGCATGAAGGGCTATTCCACGCTCTGGGTGCCGGGCACGGATCACGCCGGCATTGCCACGCAGTTGATGGTGGAGAAGTCGCTGGCACAAGAGGGATTGACGCGCGAGCAGTTAGGCCGCGAGGAGTTCCTGCGCCGCGCCTGGGCATGGAAGGAGAAGTACCACGCGCGCATCACCAGCCAGATCCGGCGGCTGGGGGCCTCGTGCGACTGGACGCGCGAACGCTTCACGTTGGATGAGGGACTGTCGCGCGCGGTGCGCGAGGCTTTCGTGCGGCTGTGGGAGAAAGGATTGATTTACCGCGGCCCGCGACTGATCAACTGGTCGCCCGGCCTGCGCACGGCGGTTTCCGACCTGGAGGTGGAGTACAGCGAGGAGCAGGGCAAACTGTACTACTTCAAGTACATGCTGGCCGACGGTTCGGGCGAGTACATCCCCGTGGCGACCACCCGCCCGGAGACCATCCTGGGCGACACAGCAGTGGCCGTGCATCCCGAGGATGAACGCTATCAGCGCTTCATTGGTAAGGAAGTGCTCGTGCCCATGCTGAACCGTCGCATTCCGGTGATCGCGGATGAGTACGTGGATCGCGAGTTCGGCACCGGCGCACTGAAGATCACCCCCGGCCACGACCCGAACGACTACGCTATCGGTCAGCGGCACAACCTGCCCATTATCTCGGTGCTGGATGAAGCAGCGCGCATCAACGAGAACGGTGGGCCGTATGCCGGACTGGATCGCTTCGAGTGCCGCCGTAAACTGTGGGAGGACATGCGCGCTGCCGGACTGGTGATCAAAGAAGAACCCCACGTGCATCAGGTGCCCCGTTCCCAGCGCGGCGGTGAGATTGTCGAGCCAATGATTTCCACTCAGTGGTTCGTGAAGATGGAGCCACTGGCGAAGGCGGCGCTTCAGGCCGTGCGCGACGGACGCATCCGCATCGTGCCAGAGCGCTTTGAGAAAGTGTACTTTAACTGGCTGGAGAACATCCAGGACTGGTGCATCTCGCGCCAGATATGGTGGGGCCACCGCATCCCGGCCTGGCACTGCGCTGACTGCGGCGAGATCACTGTGGTGCGCGAAGACCCCACCGCGTGCGCTCACTGCGGCTCGTCGAACATCCAGCAAGACCCCGATGTGCTGGACACCTGGTTCTCTTCCGGGCTGTGGCCATTCTCCACGCTCGGTTGGCCGGAGGAGACGCCCGACCTGGGTTACTTCTATCCAACTACCATCATGGAGACCGGCTACGACATCCTGTTCTTCTGGGTGGCTCGTATGATCATGATGGGGCTGGAGTTCACTGGCGAAGTGCCCTTCCACGTGGTGTATCTGCACGGCCTGGTGCGCGACGAACACGGCCAGAAGATGTCCAAGACCAAAGGGAACGTGATCGACCCGTTGGTGGTGATGGATGATCTGGGCACCGACGCGCTGCGCTTCACCTTGCTGGTGGGGTCGAAGCCAGGGAACGATGTCAACCTCAGCCTGAAGAAAGTGGAGGCCAACCGCAACTTCGCCAACAAGGTGTGGAACGCCGGGCGCTTCGTGATCCGCGCGCTGGAAAACCTGGACGCGGACGCCGCGGCGGCAGTGCATCCGGGCTGGACGCTGGCGGATTCCTGGGTCTGGGCGCGGTTGCAGGCGCTGGTGCGCAACGTGGAGCGCCTGTTCCAGAATTACCAGTACGGTGAGGCCGGGCGGCAGATTTATGATTTCTTCTGGAGCGAGTTCGCGGACTGGTATCTGGAGATCGCCAAACTGCAACTGGCGAAGGGCGGCGCGCGCGCTGCTCTCACCGTGGACGCCCTGGTGCGCGTGCTGGATACCGTGCTCCGCCTGCTGCACCCCTTCACTCCCTACGTGACCGAGGAACTGTGGGGTCATCTGAAACGCGCGGTGGCCGAATCGCCACTCGCCGAACGCTTCGCTGACTGGCCAGAGGCGCTGATCATCGCTCCCTGGCCGGAGACGCGCGACGAGGAAGACTGGGAGGCGCAGGCGGTGACCGACTTCCAGACGGTGCAGGCGGTGGTGCGCGCCATCCGCAACCTGCGCGCAGAGAAGAAAGTGAAGGCCGGGTTGCGCATCCCGGCGATCCTGGCCGGTGGTGAGAAGACCGAGGTGTTGCGCGCTCAGGCGGAAGCCATCGCAGCGCTCGCGCACCTGGATGCCGACCAGATGGAGATCGTGGAGGCGGTGGACGGCAAGCCGGAAGATCACGTGGCGCTGGTGGCCGCTGGCGTAGAAGTGTACCTGCCTTTAGCGGGACTGGTGGATCCAGCGGAAGAGCGCGCCCGGCTGGAGAAGGAACTCGCCGAGGCTGAGGCGCAGATCGCCCGCCTGGAGCGCCTGCTTGCCGGCCCGTTTGCCGAGAAGGCGCCGCCGCCGGTGGTGCAGAAGGAGCGCGAGAAACTGGCCGCTTTCCGCGAGACAGCGGAGAAAATCCGCGGCCAGTTGCAGGCGCTGTAACCGGTTTGGTGAATCTGTTGCACAGGGGCACGGCGCGCCGTGCCCCTGTTGAGTCTCTTATCGCAGCGCGGGGAGGAGGGGAGTGGTATAATGGGCTCCCCTACAAAAGATACGAGGAGGTGATTGGAACACGAGAGACAGCTTGGTATCCACACAACCTGGGAAGGTAAGCGCATGGCCCACAACTCCGTTGTGGGTGACGAGGAAGAGGGTTCCCCGCCGCGAGGTGGGGCTAACCGGCTCGAGTCGGGAAAATCGAAAGATCAGCGGAAGCCCTCCGGGTGACGCCACAACCCGTTCCCTTCCCTCCACAATGAACCTTCGGAGCAACGCCGCGCGGGCAACCGGGCGGACAAAGGCCGAAGGGGTGGCGATGATGTCAATACGCCGGCGTATTGCGCCGGAAATCTGGACTTTGGAGGGATACCCCCATGTGTGGCATTGTTGGCTACATCGGCCCGCGTGACGCGACGCCGATTATCCTGAACGGTTTGAAACGGCTGGAGTATCGTGGTTACGACTCCGCCGGACTGGCTGTGTTGCAAAACGGCCATATCGAAATTCGCCGGGACGCAGGTAAACTCTCGCGCCTGGCAGCGCTGGTGGAAGAACAACCGGTGCATGGGCATGTGGGCATCGGGCATACGCGTTGGGCCACGCACGGCGAACCATCCGCGCGCAACGCCCACCCGCACACCGGCGCGCGCGGTGACGTGGTCATCGTGCACAACGGCATTGTGGAGAACTTCCTCGAACTGCGTGAGGAGTTGAGCGCTGAGGGCGTGGAGTTCAAGTCCGATACGGACACCGAGGTCATTGTCCATCTGGTGGAGCGGTACATGGATGCCGGGCACGATCTGGTGTCCGCTGCGCAAAAGGCGCTGGCGTTGCTCAAAGGTGCCCACGGCATCGTGCTGATGTCCAGTCGCGAACCGGACAAGATTGTGGCCGCACGCATCGGCAACGCTGGCGGTGTGGTGGTTGGCTTTGGCGATGGTGAGATGTTCATTGCCTCCGACATGCCTGCCATCCTGGAGCACACCCGTCGCATGGCCTTCCTGGAATCGCATCAGATGGCCGTGGTCACTCGGGAGGGGGCGCAGTTCTTCACTCTTGACGGGCAACCTGTCGCGCTGGAAGTGCACCAGGTTGCGTGGGATCCAGTCTCGGCGGAGAAGGGCGAATACCGCCACTTCATGCTCAAGGAGATCCACGAGCAGGTGCGCTCGTTGACGGATACCATCGCCGGGCGGGTGGATTTTGACCGTGGTCTGATCCGTTTGCCGCAGTTGAACCTGACGCCCGAACTGGCGGGCCGTATCCAGAAGATCGTGATCACCGCTTGCGGCACGGCGGCGCACGCCGGCATGGTGGGCAAAATCCTGATTGAACGCATCGCCCGTGTGCCTGTCGAGGTGCAGATTGCCTCGGAGTTCCGCTACGCCGACCCGCTGGTGGACGAGAACACGGTGGTGCTGGCAATCAGCCAGTCGGGAGAAACCGCGGACACGCTGGCGGCGATGGACGAAGGCCGGCGCAAAGGCGCCACGCTGTGGTCAATTGTGAACGTGATTGGCTCGCAGGCCATGCGTGTGGCGGATGGCTACATCTCCATGCAGGTCGGGCCGGAGATCGGCGTGGCCTCTACAAAAGCGTATACCGCGCCGCTGGTGGACCTGTACATGCTTGCTGTGTTGCTGGCTGACCTGCGCGGCGTGATTGACGCCCAAACGCGCTACCGGATGGTGCAGGACCTGCGACTGGTGCCCGATCTGGCCGGGCGCTGCCTGGACCGCGAGGACGAAGTGCTTGAAGTCGCCCGCGCGTTGAAGGACATCGCTCACTGTCTGTACCTGGGACGCGGCATCAATATGCCGACCGCCTATGAAGGCGCGTTGAAACTGAAGGAGATTTCCTACATCCACGCCGAGGGTTACCCGGCGGGCGAGATGAAGCACGGGCCGATTGCCCTGATTGACCAGGACATGCCGGTGATCGCCATCGCGCCGCGCGACCCGTGGTACGAGAAGATGATCAGCCAGATCGAGCAGGCGAAATCGCGCGGCGGCCCGGTGGTCGCCGTCGCCACTGACGGCGACGAGCGCGTGGCAGAACTGGCGGACCATGTGCTCTGGGTTCCGGAAACCCCCTGGCTGCTCAGCCCGGTCACGACCATTATCCCGTTGCAAATGCTGGCTTACCACATCGCCGCGCTGCGCGGCCTGGACGTGGATCAGCCGCGCAACCTGGCGAAGTCGGTGACGGTGGAGTAATCAAAATAGGTTGCTGGATCGCCTGCGCATCGCCCTGATGTCCACGGTGTTCCTGGTAGGTGGGCTGGCCTCACTCAGGTGGAGCCGTTCGGCAAGACGCTGATTTTTTCTGTTCGGAGGACTGCTTTTCGCCTTCCTGGGCGTGTTCGGGTGGTTCCTGCTGCTCTTCGGCAGTGAGGAGATGCTTGTGCAGGCGAAGGGCCCGCTGATGGCCTTCGGGTTCTGGGTGGGCTTCAGCGGCGTGTTCGCCACGCTCAGCGTGGGCTTCTGGATAGAGTGGATCACCGGTCAGCGCGGGCCGCGTAGCGCCCCCTGGCCGGTGATTCTGTTCTTCTCTCTGGCCGGCCTGGTGATGATTGCAGTGGCGTTGAGCGCAGGGCGGAGGGCGATTCTGGCGCTCTGGCGCGGATGGCAAGGGAAGATGGAAGACGGAGAGGCTGAGAGGGTCGAGGAGGCCGATTAATCTGCGCTGTACCGTATTTTCTACCCGATTGGAAGGGGCCTTGCGATGGGGGACGATCATGCGCTCCTGTGTCTGGGTATGCTATAATCTCATCGAATATGACCACCGAAATCCATATCAAAGGCGTTCGGGATGGGCTTCTCATCAAAGTCGGCGATGGGGAGTGGCCGGAAGTGCGCGCGGCGCTCTTCCAGCGGCTGGATGAGCGGGCGGATTTCCTGCGCGGGGCGCGCGTGGCGCTGGATGTGGGAAATCACATCCTGAAGGCCGCCGAATTGGGGCGCCTGCGCGACCAGTTCAGCGACCGCGGTATTACCCTCTGGGCGGTGATCAGCGATTCGCCCACCACGCAACAGACGGCACGCGACCTGGGCCTGGCGACGCGCCTTTCCAAACCGTTGCCCGATCGCACCATCCGCCGCATGAACACCGAGTTTCAGGATGGCGAGGTCGCCATTCTGGTGCAACGCACCTTACGTTCGGGATATCGCATCGAGCACCCAGGGCACGTGATTGTGCTGGGCGATGTGAACCCCGGCGCGGAGGTGATCGCCGGTGGGAATGTGATTGTCTGGGGGCACCTGCGTGGGGTAGTGCACGCCGGCGCCCAGGGCGATACTGAAGCCGTGGTGTGCGCGTTGGATCTCTCGCCGATGCAACTGCGCATCGCCGGTACAGTATCTGTCACGCCAGAACGGCGCGGCAAAACCCAGCCGGAAATGGCGCGGCTGAAGGATGGGCGCGTGGTGGCGGAAGCCTGGCGCCCGGCCCGGAAATCGAAACTTCGAGGATAAGGGATGAGCGCTACGGTTTTGACGTTTACCTCTGGCAAAGGCGGCGTGGGCAAGACCACGGCGACGGCCAACGTGGCAGCAGCGCTGGCGGCTGCCAGCCAGAAAGTGGTCTGTATTGACGCCGACATCGGGCTGCGTAACCTGGATGTGGTGTTGGGTTTGGAGAACCGCATCGTCTATGATCTGGTGGACGTGGTGGAAGGCCGCTGCCGCCTGCAGCAGGCCATGATCCGTGACAAACGGCTGCCCACGCTGTTCCTGATCGCGGCGGCGCAGACGCGCGACAAGAGCGCGGTCTCCCCCAGCGACATGGTGCGCCTGTGCAACGAGTTGCGCGGTCTGTGCGACTGGATTTTGATCGACTCGCCGGCGGGCATCGAGCGCGGCTTCCGTAACGCGCTGGCTCCGGCGGATCAGGTGGTCGTGATTACGAACCCGGAGGTCTCGGCGGTGCGTGATGCCGACCGCATCATCGGCCTGGTCGAAGCGGAAGAGAAAGGGCCGGCGAAGCTGGTGCTCAACCGTCTGAACCCGCGCATGATGAAGGCCGGCGATATGCTCTCGCCGGAGGACGTGGTGGATCTGCTGGCGATTGAGTTGATCGGCATCGTGCCGGAGGATGAGCAGGTGGTGGTGAGCACCAATCGCGGCGTGCCGGTGGTGCTGGACGGCAAGAGCAAGGCCGGACAGGCGTTCCGAAACATCGCGGCGCGCCTGCGCGGGGAGTCGGTGCCGTTCATGGATCTGGACGACGACGGCGGCCTGTTTGGGCGCCTTTCGCGCCTGATTCGGCCAGGAGGGGACTGAGATGAACCTGATCGACCGCCTGTTGGGGCGTGAACGCGCCAGTGCCCAGGATGCGCGGGAACGGTTGCAACTCGTGTTGATCCACGACCGCACGGATCTCACCCCGGCGGCACTGGAAGCGCTGAAAGATGAACTGATCGCTGTGATTTCTAAGCACGTGGATATTGACCCGGAAGCGGTGCGGATCGAGATCAGTCGCGACGGGCGCGAACAGCGTTTGCTGGCGGACATCCCTCTCCGACCCCGACGGGCGGCCCGGCGGCGTTCGTAAGGGCGGGTGGTTGCATCTCCCCTGCGAACGGGTGGCCGGGATGCGTTAAAACGTGGCATGCGATTGAAAGAACAGTGACGTGACTGGGGACACGGCATGCCGTGTCCCTGCTGTATTCTGAGAAACGGACACAATGGACGGACGTTCGTGGCGTGATTTCGACTTCTGGTTGTTGGGGGCGGTGGTCGCGTTGATCATTTTCGGCGTGGCGATGATTCGCTCCGCCGTGGCGGGCAACGAGACCCTGGCTGACCTGCCCACGCGCCAGATTATCTTTGCGCTGGTTGGCTTTATCGTGCTGCTGGGCACGGCGGCGCTGGACTATCGCCTGTGGGTGACTTTTGGTCGGGTGCTGTACGTGCTCACCGTGGGGTTGCTGATCATGGTGTTCGTCACCAGCCGGGCGCGCTTTGGTTCCGCGCGCTGGCTGGAGGTCGGCCTGATCACCGTGCAGCCTTCGGAACTGGCAAAAATTGTGCTCATCCTGCTGCTGGCGGATTTCTTCGCCCGCAATCAGCACAAGGTGCACAACCTGGGCTGGATGGTGCGCAGTCTGGTGATCACCTTTAGCCTGGTGGTGTGGATTATCCTGCAACCCGATCTGAGCACCTCGATTGTGCTGCTCGTGCTGTGGTTCGCGCTGATCTGGGCCAGCGGGCTGGATGTGCGCTACGTGCTCGGCATGGCGGGCGCGGGGTTGTTCGTTGGGCTGGTGGGGTTCCCGCTGTATCTGTTGAACTATGACCCGACGAACGAAAGCAATCTGATCAAGCCGTACCAGATTGAGCGCATCCTGAACTTCCTTTTCCCGCAGGAAAACGCCCGCTACGGCGCGAACTACAACGTGCAACAGGCGTTGATCGCCATCGGCAACGGTGGCTGGACGGGACAGGGTTACGGCCACGGCCCGGAGGTGCAGTTGCGCTTCCTGAAGGTGCGTCACACGGACTTCATCTTTGCCGCGCTCACCGAGGAGTTCGGCTTTGTCGGTGCGGCGCTGGTGCTGGGGTTGATTGCCTTCGTCATCTGGCGTTGCCTGAAGGTGGCGCACGACAGCCCCGATCTGTACGGCGCGCTCATCGCTTACGGTGTGGCGACGCTGATTTTCTTCCACACGGCGGTGAACGTGGGGATGAACCTGAACCTGCTGCCGGTCACCGGGCTGCCGCTGCCGTTCGTCAGTTACGGCGGTAGCACGCTGGTCACGTTGATGCTGGGCATTGGTCTGGTAGAATCCGTAGCCCTGCGACGCAAAACTCTCGAATTCTGAGGAGCATCGAATGACCCAACCCGCTCGCGTGCGCTTTGCGCCTTCCCCCACTGGATTTCTGCACCTCGGCGGTGCGCGCACCGCGCTCTACGATTACTTGCTGGCCCGCCAGACGGGCGGCCAGTTCATCCTGCGCATCGAAGACACCGACCGCAAGCGGTTCGTCCCCGGTGCGGAGGAGGAGTTGATGTCCAGCCTGCGCTGGCTGGGGCTGGAATGGGACGAAGGGCCGGATGTGGGCGGCCCGTATGGCCCGTACCGCCAGTCCGAGCGCAAGGAGATTTACCAGCACTACGCGCGTCAACTGGTGGAAAGCGGGCACGCCTACTACTGCTTCTGCTCGCCGGAACGCCTGCAGCGCGTGCGCCAGGAACAGCAGAAGCGCAAGCAGCCGCCGCGCTACGACGGTCTGTGCCGGCAGCTCGATCCGGACGAGGCCGCCGCCCGCGTGGCACGCGGCGAAAAGCATGTGATCCGCTTCAAGATGCCACGCGAGGGCACGACCACGGTGGTGGATCGCATCCGCGGCGAGATTACTGTGCGCAACGAGACGCTGGACGACTTCATCCTGGTCAAGTCGGACGGGCTGGCGTTGTATCACCTGGCTGCGATGGTGGACGACCACCTGATGGGCATCACGCACGTGATTCGCGGCGAAGAGTGGCTGGCGACCTTCCCGCTGCACGCGCTGATCTACCGTGCCTTCGGCTGGGAAGAACCGGAGTGGGTGCACCTCTCGGTCTTCCTGAAGCCGTCGGGCAAAGGGAAGATGAGCAAGCGTGACGCGGCAAACCTGATGAAGGACGGCAAGTCCATTTTCGTGAAGGACATGGCCGAACTGGGCTACCTGCCGGAGGCGGTGAACAACTGGATCGCGTTGATGGGCTGGAGCCTGGATGACCGCACCGAGTTCTTCACGATGGACGACCTGATCCGCTACTTCTCGCTGGATCGGCTGAAGCCCTCGTCGGCGGCTATTAACTTCACCAAGCTGGATCATTTCAACGGGCTGCACATCCGTGCGCTGCCCGTGGAGGAACTGACGCGGCGGCTGGTGCCGTACTTCCGACAGGCGGGGTATCCGATCAGCGAGGCCGACCTGGCGCCGATCGCCCCCTTGTTGCAGGAGCGCCTGAC
>CAYSXA010000083.1:0-11602 GCA_964435005.1 uncultured Anaerolineaceae bacterium
TGCGATAAGAACGTTGCTTCTGTTCAACCGAAGGCGTCGGCGTAACCGGAATCACATCCCACGCCACCGCCGTCGGGGTCGGCTCCTGACTTGGGACGGCCGGCCAGGGCCCGTCCACAGAGGACTGAACCGGTTGCACACAACCGACCAGCACACCGAGGCACACCAACGCAATACCCAGTAACCAGGTTTTCATCTCACCACCTTCATGAATTCCTCATTACACGCCTTACCAGCGATGCTTTGGCGCCGGCCAGGGATCTACACGACTGGCCCCCGCTCCATCTGCGCCAGTGCGATCGGCACCTCCTCCGGTTTGACAGCCAGCAGAATGCTCGCCGGATGGGCCACGGTGAAAAGCCGACACGAACTCTTGCGCCCGCGGATGGAGACCTGCCCCAGACTGGAAAACGCCAGCTGCTGGTTGCGATCGAGCGCGAGCCACGTCTCCTCACTGATCAGCAAAGGCACGCTGTAGCGGCGTGTAAGTTCTTCCAGCCGCGCCGCCAGATTGACCACATCGCCCAGCACGGTGTACTCCATGCGCAGATGAGACCCTACGTTACCAGCCACCACGCGACCGCTGGCGAGTCCCATGCCTACCGAGACGTCGGGGAAACCGCTCTGCCGCAGGCTCATGCGCAGGGAGGGCATGGCGTGCAGGATCTCCATCGCCGCCTGGACGGCACAGCGGGCATGATCTGCCTGAGGGACAGGCACACCGAAAATCGCCAGGACCGAGTCGCCGCCGAACTTGTTAATCACACCCCGGTGCCGAAGTACTGTGGGCACCACGATTTCAAAAAACCTGTTCAGCATCCCCAATACCTCTACGGGGGGATAATCCTCCGTCATCTGGGTGAAGCCCCGCACGTCCACAAACAACACTGTGGCATCCATTTCGCGCGCCCGCACCGCCGAGCCGTTCTCCAATACCTCGCGGGCAATTTCCGTACTCATGTAACGGCCGAACAAATCTCGCAAGCGCTGATGCTCCTGCAAACCGGCCAGCATCCGGTTCAACCCGGCAGCCAATCGGCCAAACTCATCCACACTACGAACTGGCAAGCGCACATACAAATCACCGCTTTCGAAGACCCGTTGCATGGTGACTTCCAGCTGCTCCAGCGGTCGCACCACCGAACGCCACACCCCCACCGCAGAGACCAGGTTCCCCAACCCTGCCATGACCACCACAAACCACATGTGCCGAATATGTTGAACCATCTCAGCCTGTACTGCCCATGCGCTTCCCCGCCCCGTCCAGGCAGCTCCGGCGAACAAAATCAGCGGCAACACACCGATCTGCAGCCAGATCAAAAACAGGCGCACCGGCACCCGATGCCGCTGGATGACCAGATGATCCAGCGTCTCCGGCGGAAAGACCAGCGGCAGATAGCGCTGGACGATCACTTCGACAGACTGGTACATCACCACAGCGGTAGCCAAACCGCTCACCCAGAGCGTGCCCAGGAAAAGCATGGCCGCTCTGGAAAGCGATGCCCCAGCCAACACAAACAGCACGGCGAACAGCATTCCAACCAGCAACCAGTGGATGCAGGTTAGCAAGGCAACTGTGGTCGGCAGGGCAACCACTTTCTGCGCCTGCTCTGGCGAAGGGATTTCCCCTGCCGCATCCGTCCTCATCCACTGGCGCATGGGGCGCAGGTACCGGGCCAACCAGAGATACAGGGAGGAGAGCGCGACCAGCACACCAACCCCCACTGCGCAGGGCAGGGTTGCACCGCTGATCAACACAGCGATCATCCGGAATAGCGGCTCCGAGTCCACAAACAGGAAGTAAGCCAGGGTGATCAAGCCACCCAGCAGGTGGTTAGCCACCATGACGGCGATCAACAGCGGAATGAAGGAGTCGCGTCGCATCTCAGGCACCTATCCCATGGAACGTGTGGGGCGTTGCGTCAGGCCGCTTGCTCAACATCATGGCGGCGGTGGACCACCTGGATGGCAGGCCGTGCAGTCGTAGGTTGTGATCGTAAAGCGGTCATACTCTTTCGGAGTATGATCTTTCCCATGGCACCCCACGTAACAACCACCCCGATCCGCGCCAGCGTCGTAGTAGAAAGCGGTGCTCAGGTTCTTGTTGTTGATGAACTGGAAGTCATAGTTGTCATAGCCATCGCGCATGGCCACATCAAAGCTGATCAAGCCGGGTTCGCCTGCATCCCATGGAGCATGCGGGTCATGGCAGATTACACAGGGCGCCTGTTCGTTGCTCACGTGCTTCTTGTGCAGGTCCTTGAAGTGATTCCTGTCGTTCTTGTCCCAACTCAGGATGTTCGGCTCAATGTGGCAGGTCCAGCAAAGGTCATAATCGGTATCCCCCTGGGCGTACGGGTTATAGTCTGTGACCACGTAGTTGTCCAGCAAGGTAGCCAGATTGTTGCTGCCATGCTCATCGTGACAATGGCTGCAACCCCAGGCGCCCAGCAGATTATCATGCGAGCTACCCACGTAGGTGGACTTGTTGTACCCGGTACCTCGCCAGATAGACGACATCGTGACCGCCGGTGCCGGGCCACCGGTGGTGGCCGGCGGCGCACCATCATGGCAGGCCAGACAGAAGTCCACCCGCCGCCCTGTCCACTGCTGATACCAGTTGTCCGGGCTGACGTTCCGATAGGTAGCGTTGTCCATGTGCGGGTTATGACAGTTGATGCATTCTACCTTCGACCCATTGGCATTCTGGTCCGTGAGCGCCACGTCGTGATGGGTGGCGCGGTTGAACTCGCTTTGGATGTCGGTCGTCGCCACGGAACCATCGTGGCACTGGTAACAGAAGCGCTCTTCCTGCCGCATGGGATCATCGGGATCGCCATCCGGTGCAGCGTTCCAGGTGCTCAACAAGCCAATCTTGTTCGAGCCATGGCCATTGTCGTGACAGTCATAGCAGGTCAGCGTAACCGCGTGGGAGGAAGTGCCCCACCCAGCGCTGATGTTCGGCACGGTGGCGCCATCGCTGAAGGGCGTGGTGTTCCCATTCGCGCCATCGGCGTCGTGGCAGGCCAGACAGAAAGCCTCCGGGATCGTACCGCCGGTGTAGGAAATCACCGCGCCGGTGTCCACGTTGTACAGTCGCACCGTGCCGCCCTGATGCTGGCTCATCTCGTGACACACCTTGCAGTCATCATCCACCACCGTGCCCTGCACATGATGGCTGGCACGGCTGAAGTCGCCCCCTGTGCCCACGATCTGGCGGCGTGAGCCCATCGGAAATTGATGGCAGCCAGTGCACTTCGGGTCGGGCATGAAGCCCTCCAGGGTGGTCGAGTCGCGATCAATGTCATGCGGATGGCACTGGATACAATCGCTACCGGTGAAATCCATGCCACCGCTGTGGCCAGCGCCGCCCTCGTGATTGGTCATCGGGTAGCCAGGATTATTTGAATCCTGGTGACAGGCCACACAGATGCGGCTGGTGGCCAGGCTGGAGCCGTCGTCGTAGGAGTTCGGACCCGAAGTGGCGGTAAAGGTGATCGGCCCCACGGTAACCAACGGGCTGGTGGTCACCTCCACCTGCGTCCTGACCAAATAAAGGTTGTCCGCGCCGTGCTTCTCGTGGCACTGGGTGCACTCGGTGGAGAACAGCGCCTCCACCGGCGTGACATCCTGGTTGGAGTGCTGCGAGACCGCGTTCCCCGCGCCGCCACCGGCGAAGGTCACTCCGGCAGGTGGTGCACCGTCGTGACAGGTTAGGCAGAAGCCGGTCAGCGCGCCGCTCCAGGGAGCACCTGTGTCGGGATCTTGCAGCGGGGCGCTGGCGCTGGCGGTGTGCGGATTATGGCAATCGGCGCACTCCACTTTCGAGCCATCCGCCTGATCGCTGAGTGCCACGTTATGGTGTGAATTGCGCCCGAACTCGGTTTGCACATCCGTGGTCGCCACCGAGCCATCGTGACACTGATAGCAGAACCGCTCCTCCTGGCGCATCGGGTCATCCGGATCCCCATCATTGGTGTAATCAAACGGCGCCAGCAGCCTGACCTTGTTCGAGCCATGGCCGTTGTCGTGGCAGTCGAAGCAGGTGGACGAGCCCGCGTTCTTGTGTGCGCCAGTGTTCCACAGGCTGGAGTCAATCACCGGCGGCATCTTCCCATCGCTGAAAGGAGCGAAGCCGCCCGCGCCGTCCGCATCGTGACAGGCCAGGCAGAAGGGTTCCAGTTTCACCGCCTCCGCGGGATCCGTCCGCGGGTCGCCGTTCAGCACGATCACCGTGGACGGATTATCCGCATCATACAGTTTCACGTAACCGGAGGTATGATCCTGCGTGTAGTGGCATGCGCGGCAGTCGTCGTCGGTCACCGCACCGTTCACATGATGGCTGTTGTACGAGAACTCCGGAACGATCGCGCGCCGCCCACCCGACGGCACACCATCACCATTGTCCTGCGCCACACTGTGGCAGATGGTGCAGCCGCCAACAGGCATGAAACCATCTTCGTTGAAACGATCGGAATCCGCCGAATGGGGGTGACAAGAAGTGCAATCCTGCGTGGTGAAGTCGTAACCGCCCAGGTGATTGGCCCCACCGACGTGGTTAGTCATCGGATACCCGGGATTACTGGTATCCGCGTGACACACCGTGCAGATGCGCTCGTTGTAGGGCGACGCCCCATCATCATAGGAATCGGCGCCGGTGGTTGCGGTAAAGGTCACCGGTCCGCTGGTGGTCGGCGAGGCGCCATCCACCACGTGCACCTGCTCACGGATGGCGTACAGATTGGGCGTCCCATGCGGGTCGTGGCACTGAGTACACTTCAACCCACCAAAGGTAGCTTCGGCCCGCCCGCTGAAATCCACATTCCCATGCGTGGAGACAATCGGCGTGGCCGAGGCGCCCGTGCCGTCGTGGCAGGTGTAGCAGAACGCGTTGTCCACAGCGGAGACGAACAGCAAGCGCGGCCCCTGACCGGTGTGAACACGGTGGCAGGTCGCACAGCGGTTCGGATGCGTGAGATAACCGCCGTGCGGCGGGTCAAAGCCCTGGGGCGCGTTACCGCCAGCAGCCAGCGCGTCTGCACCGCCAAGCAGCAACCAGGCCAATACTGCCAGCAAAAAGAACGCTGGCCCTGTCCTCCAGAGCCCCCTTCCTTCGGTGCGATGTTCGGTATCGAGTGCGCGCATGTCCATCCGGGTCCTGATGTTCGTGGGGGCTCATCCTCCACGAAAGTTGATTTGTCTGCCCACAAGGGGCACAACAGCGAGGCCGTCACTCACGGCCCATAGTAGCGATGACACAGGTCACATTCCGGGTCCACCCACCAGCGATAGGGTGAACCCCACTCCACATAGGTCTGCTTCAGGTGGCAGGGCACGTTGCTGCACGACCGACGCACCGGGTCGTACGTTGCGCCGGTCAACCAGTAGGTGGTGGTGCCCGACCAGGCCGAAACGTACTGCACCGGGTTAACCGTGTCGAAATTCACGTCCGCCCGCCCGTTGACGTGCAGCGTGCGATCGGCAAGCGGCACCGGATCATAGGTGGTCACATCGTTCGTGCGGCTCCAGGTATTCGCCTGGGTGACCTCACCATAGTGACAGGTGCGGCAGGGAATAGGATCAAAGCCCATGTTGTAGGCGTGCAGATTGCCGTAACCGTAATCGTCCACCCACTGATGGCTGTCGCCCACCCCATCCTGCACGCCGGGATACGTAGTGGTCAGCGGGAAAGCGTGGCAATCTGTGCAGGCGCCTGAGAGCGCACCGCCAAACCAGTCCGGCGAGACCTGATAACTCCGACCGACGGTGACCGTGTACGGATCGTAAACCAGGTTACCGTAGGCGTCGCGTTCATAAGTCACCGGGTTGCCGCCATCATTGAGCGGCAGGCCTACTGCGCCAGAGGACACACTTTTGCCACTATGGCAATACACACCACCGCACGTATTCCCGTTGAACGCTGCCGAGGGGTCGTTGCGCCACTTGAGCGAATACGGCGAAGCGCCGCCCGGAGAGAGGTCCACATCCACCGTGCCATCGGCATGGCGGGCGATGTCCAATGGATGACATTCACCACAACCAAAGCGGTAATCCGTGGAGGTGGCGAAACTCCCCGTCATGCCGTAACCAACCACGTCGGGGCTGGCATGCGTGCTGTGCGCACCGGTGTTCGGCGGCGCGCCGTGGCAGGTATCACACACGCCGACCACCGAACCGCCTTTCAGATGGCAGGAAGCACACACCGCACGGTTGTCACCGCGCAACAGCGAAGAACGGGGATCGCCGTTCGGAGTAAGGCTGCCATCAGGCCAGGGGACATCGGCAGCATGCCCTGACATCGTAGCCGCCGTGCCGTGCGCCACATGGCACTTCACGCAGGAAGCGACCTCGGTGTTGTGGCGGTAGGTGAAGATCGGGTCACCTGAATCCGTGCGCCCACTGGCCGTACCGGCGTGGTACCGGGTATGGCACTGAGCACACCAGCGAGCCAGGTTGGCACCCAGTGAGCCATAATCCTCGCTGAGGTAATTATCCGTGGCATCCGCCACCGTATAGTGTTTCGTGGACTCATCCGGCAGGGTTACCGCAGCACTGGCCCCCGAATCGGTGGGGATCGGTCGCAGGCTGCGGTATGCCCCCCCGCCATGCGGATCATGGCAGGAGACACAGGACAGGCGAAAGTTCCCTTTCCCCGCCCCCGAGCCAATGGAGCCATTGCCCCAGGCCAGACTCAAAGCACCGTCATAGGTATGCGTGGAGGTGGCCGCCGCGCTGGCCGCCGCGCCGTCCAGATCAGCATCCATCAGTACGTTGACGAAGCCACCCGCTCGCAAACCACGCCCGGCCACGCCCTCCGCAGGCAACTCGGGCGTGCCGTCCCGATCCTGATACACCCCATCCTCCACGTTCGTGTCCGCGCCGGTGGCTACGCTGCCGTGACAGGTCAGACACAACGCAGGCACGGACTGCGCCAGCAGACGTGCCTGGGTCGCCGCGTGCGCCCGGTGGCAACCAGCGCAGGCGTCCGTGGTCGCCGAATAACCGCCGTGCGGACCGTTGTCTGCCCGTACTACACCTGACACCATCAGCACCGCCATAATCCACACGCCGATCCACCACTTGCGCATCGTTCCTTCGCCTCACTCAGGGCATCCGCTGATAATTCTTCGGCGTGTGATCTTTGCCGTGACAGCGGATGTAACAATACCCCGTGGTATTATCGGCACTGATCCAGAACGCGCTGCTGGCATCGTACCCGCCGATGTATTGAATGTCGTAGCCGTTCTGAACCGCGTACTCAAAGCTGATCAAGCCACTTTCACCCGCATCGTGCGGCGCGTGCACATCATGGCAGATGATGCACGGCGCATTTTCCCTTTCTACATGCTTCTTGTGCAGGTTTTCTTTGAACAAGCCAGTCCTCTTGTCGTACTTCCCAAACGGCGACTGGCCGTAGATCGTCTGATTCTCATCATGGCAGGTCCAGCAGATGGCGTAATCCGCATCAGGATACGTGTACGGGTTGTAATCCTGGACCACGTACTGGGCAAGTAGATTGGCACGGTAGTCCGAGCCGTGTTGCGCGTGGCAGGCACGGCAACTGTCGCCCAGCGTGCCATCCGGGCCGGTCACGTTATTGTCGTGCGAAGAGTTCACAAAAGTCGATTTATCAAAACCTGTGCCGGTGGAGGTCACCGGGAAGGTAATGCCCGCCGGCGGGTTGCCATCGTGGCAGGTCAGACAGAAATCCTCTTGCGTGCCCGTCCAGATGGTAGTCGCGCCGGTGTCCGGATTGGCCAGCTTGTTCGTGCTATTCGCCAGGTGTGGGTTATGGCAGTTCACGCACTCCAGATACTCGCCGCCAGGATCGTTCGGGCTGATGTTGTGCTGGTAGGTCCTGGCAAACTCTGCCTGGATGTTCACCGTCGCCACGCTGCCATCGTGGCAGGTGTAGCAGAAGCCTTCTTCCTGGTTGACGTTCCCTGCGCCCGGCGTGCCGTCGTAGGGGTTGAGCAACGGCGTCAGGTTGGAGCCATGCCCGTTCTGGTGGCAGGAGCCATAGCAGGTTTGTGGCGCGCTCACGTTGTGTGAAGCGCTCGCCCAGGCCGTCTGGTCGATCACCGGCGGCCAGACACTGTCGGTAAACGACGGTGAGCCGCCTGCGCCATTTCCATCGTGACAGGACAGGCAGAAGGTCTCCAGATCGGCGTTAGCGTTGAACGTGATCACCGCGCCGGTATCCGCATGCTTCAGATTCACTGTGCCCGAACCGTGCGCCCCCACCTCGTGACAGGTGGTACAGTCCAGGTCCTGCGGGATGCCGTTCACATGATGAGAAGCACGAACGAAATCACCACCCGCGCCGGTGATCTGTCGGCGGGTGCCCTGTGGCTGCGCATGGCAGGTAGTGCACGAACCGCCGTTCACCAGACCGTTGGTGGGATCGACGTGGCAACTGAAGCAGACGCGGCGCTCGTCCAGGCGTAGCAGTGAACTACGGTCATTGTCGTTGGCCGCTGAGGATCCGTCGGGGAAGAGCACACTGACTCCCGCTGGATCCGTCATCACCGCCGCCGTCCCATGCGCCACGTGGCACCTGACGCATGGGACGACGTCAGTGGCGTGTCGGTACGCGAAGATGGGATCGCCCGAGGCCGTGTGTCCGCTACCGCTGGGTGCGTCGTAGCGTGTGTGACACTGCGAGCACCAGTCAGTCAGCGGAGCGGACAGCGCACCGTAGTTCTCGCCGATGTAGTTGTTGTTTGGATCGGTCACGGAATAAGTCTTCAGTGCCTGATCAGGCACCACGACGTCCGTCCCTGCACCCGATCCCAGCGGGATGGCGCGCAGGCTGCGGTAGGCACCGCCGCCGTGTGGGTCGTGACAGGTAGTGCAGGTCAGGGGGAAACCGGTCTTCCCTGCTCCAGAACCGATTGCGCCATTGCCCCAGGCAGTGGGCCGGTTGCCGTCGTGAGCCGAGGTCGTCGCCCTGCTGGTCGCGATACCATCCTGATCGCTGTCCATCAAGACAAAACTGAAGCCGCCCCCTCGCAATCCGCGATTCGCCACCCCCTCGGTTGGTGACTCAGCGGTTAAATCACGGTCCAGGTACAGGCCGTCCACCACATTGGTGTCTGCCCCCAAACCGGCAGAACCGTGGCAGGAATAGCACAAGGCAGGCGTGCTGTTGACCAGCAAACGCGATTGCGGCGCGGTGTGGGCGCGATGACAGGCCGCGCAGGCATCCGTGGTGGGCGTATAGTTGCCGTGCGGCCCGTTATCCGCCTCCGCCACCCAACCTGGCGTGAATATCCCCCAGAGCAGGATCAGGCCAATCGCGATCACGATCAGCCGGTGTCGTCTGCGTTGGTGTACAACCATAATCGCCTCGGTATCCCTGGCTCGCGATGGTGGGCCTCCTCATCACCGCCTGCCTCCTGCTCCTCCTGCTGAGGGGCCAGCTAGGGCGCCGGCCCCTGATGACCGACTACTTGGTATGGCATAGTTCGCACACCCCACGGTTATCCACCCGCAGCAACGAGCTGCGTTCGTTCCCGGTCGGGGTGCTGCCGTCTGGCCACCGCACGTCCTGGGCGAAGCCGGACATGGTCGCTGAGGTGCCATGGGCCACATGGCAGTTCACACACCCGACGCTGAAACCGGTCGTGGTGTGTCGATAGGTAAAGATGGGATCACCCGAGTTCGTGTGCCCACTGCCACTCGGCGCGGCATGGCGCGTATGGCACTGCGCGCACCAGTTGGACAACTGGGCAGCACGGCTGCCGTAGTTCTCTCCAAAGTACTGATTTTCTGCGTTGGACACCGTGTAGGTTTTCGAGGCCTCGTCGGTGACATCCACACCACTGCCAGCGCCAGAATCTACCGGGATGGCGCGCAGAATGCGATAGGTCGGCCCTTTCGTGGTACTCGCCCGGCCGTGCGGGTCGTGGCAGGAAACACAGGTCAGGGTCACGTTCGCCTTGCCTGCCCCGGAACCAATCGCGCCATTGCCCCACATCGTACCCGGTGTGCCGTCATAGGTATGGCGCGAGGTCGTCGCGGCGCTGGCGGCAACCAGGTCCCAGTCCGAGTCAATCAGCGCGTTGACGAAGCCACCGGCTTTCAGCCCCCGGTTCGCCACACCTTCTGCCGGGGATTCCGCACTGGTGTCACGCTCCAGGTACACGCCGTCCTCCACGTTCGTGTCCGCACCGGTGCTGGCAGAGCCGTGACAGGTCAGGCACAGATTCGGCACCGCGCTGACCAACAGGCGGGCGCTCTGAGCGGTGTGCGCGCGGTGGCAACCGGCGCAGGCGTCCGTGGTGGCGGTGTAACCACCGTGTGGGCCGTTGTCCGCGCTCACAGGTCGGGCCACGGTCAACAGCAGCCCTAGTCCGAGCAGCCAAACGGTCCAGCGTTTCATGCAAGGCACTCCTTTTCCCCAGGTATAATGGGGAGGTCAGGGCGGGGCTCCCAGCCGAGGTTGGAGCCGTAGCCGGGAGTCCCCGTCCCTGCTCCGGGCCTGTTCGCCGTCAGGCGAGCAGGCTCGTTATTTCTGGTGGCAGACCTCGCACACGCCGCGGTTGTCCAGGCGCAGCAGAGCGCTGTCGCCCGCTGGGCCGGCGCCGCTGGCGTAACCGGTCATGGCCGCCGAGGTACCGTGCGGCAGGTGGCAGGTGGTGCAGACCACGACCTCGTCCGCATTGGTCCCATCAGCCAGCGGCAGGGTGTACGTCGTGGTGCCCTCGGTCACCCCTACAATCTCGGGGTTTTGATTCCCGGAGTACGTAAAGGCCATATCCACCCGGTGGGTGTACGTATTCCCGTAGGACCACACGGTGTTGTCGCTGCCCACGTTGGCTGCCGTCTCATGGTAAGCTGTGTGGCAGCTGGCGCAGAACGCGCTCAGCTTGGCGTTGCCCCAGGCTTCATCCGTGTAGTTCTTCGCCGCACTGTCGTAGTCGTCCGCAGCGGTCGTCGGGCCGGCCTTCAGCAAGCGGTACCCCTGGGTGCCGTGCGGGTCGTGGCAGGAGGCGCAGGTCAGCGCCGTGGGCAGCGTTCCCGTCGCGCCACGGTTGGCGGTTCCATAACCCCAGGCAGCCGTGATCGTACCGTCAACCTGGTGTGTGGACGTCGTGGCCACGAACGAACCGGTGTCAATGTCGTAAGCGTACGCAAAGCCACCGCCGTTCAGGGCCGCACCTACCGTACCCTCGCTGCCTGTGGTGGTCTTGTCGGTATAGGTACCGGCATTGTTGTACCGGGCGTACACCCCATCTTCCACGTTGGTCTGGGCACCCGCGGCGGTGCTGCCGTGGCAGGTCATGCACAAACTGTAAGTGTCGGCGGCGACCAACAGCTTGGCGCCCGAAGCGGTGTGCGCGCGGTGACAACCGGCGCAGGCGTCCGTGGTGGCGGTGTAGCCACCGTGCGGACCCGCGTTTGCGGAGGCCAGGCCGACCATCAGCAAGGCCAGCGCAAACATCAGGGCCGAGACAATCAGCAGTTTCTTCATTTCAGCATTCCTCCTCAAGGAAAAGATTTTCGCGTTGTGGGTTGGGAAGAAGACCATCCACCGTCCTCGATAGTTAGCGTCTTGTCAAGTGGTGTAAATTCATTTCGTGTGGTCAGGCCTGAGTTC
>CAYSXA010000084.1:0-11588 GCA_964435005.1 uncultured Anaerolineaceae bacterium
CATACTACAGGGGCGGAGTTTTCTAACCCCTCAGGACTTATGGGTAATCACCAGACGACCAGGGGTGATTCCACCCAGCGATACAAACAGGTGGGCCACACCTGAGCGTGCGGCTTGACCCCGAAAACGAAGCCAATTCTGAATATAGGCCACACATTCAGTGCTGCACCAAACAAGATCTCTGCGCCTCCCTTTTCCCAAAACCTCAAAGCAACCTCGTTTTTGATTCCAATCCCCAAGGCGCAGCCTTACTAGCTCCCCTGCTCTTAGACCAGTTTCCAAGAGAACAGCCATTAATGCAAGATTCCGCGCCCCTACCGGTGCGTTAGGATTGCACACCTTAAACAAGCGCCGAATCTCTTCCGATGTCAAAGTCCTCTGAGGAGTAAAGCCCACACGAGGAACTGGTATCTGTGGTGCCAGATTCTTCTCAAGGATCTGTTTCCGGTGAAGCCACCGCAACCATGCACGAAGCGCCTGAGCCGCTTGCTTGATGGTCGCTGGTTGATATGTCTCCCACAAAGAAGACATCCATTCGAGGAAAGGCACTTGAGGAATCTCATCAACTTTTCGTACCCCCAGATCTTCAGCCCACAAGGCAAACCGATACAGGTGCCAGCCATATGCGCGTACGGTGTGATTTGACCGGCCAATGGCCTGCAACTCGGTCAGAAACGCATCAATGTCAGAACGCAAGAAATTGGGATCTGGGCCAGGAATGTGAATCATTGAGGCACCTCCGTTCATAAAATTGAAATTGGTGACCCCAATGATATGCCGCCCTCTCAAACCCTTCAATACTGCCCCTAACCACTACCGCTAGGTTGCAGGTTCGAGTCCTGCCCGAGGAGCCTAAAATGAACACCACCACCTTTCCATCAGCACCAGCGGCGAAGTTCGCTGGTGTTGTTGCATTAACCACAACTGGCCCACTCAGGCGGCCCCTGGATAGAGGGCCAGCAATGTTCGCCAAGAAGCGGGGTTGCCATTGGGCCTCACACCTCGGACCTCAAAGAATTATAGTAACGTGAAATCGGGGTTAGCCAATGAGGGCGGGGAAAGCGCCCAGGCCCAGGGGCCCCACTTCACTCTTTCCCAGCCTCTTTATGTGCCGGGCCTGTCGAAAGATGCGAAACCGCCCTGGTCTTCTGTTGAACCCAGCGCAATAAGAGCAAACAGTGGGTTCACGAAGTGTTTTGGCTGATCGTCAGTGGCGACGGCCACGAAAGCTACATTGCCATAATAGCATCAAACTGCGCAGCGTGTACGTGGTTTGCGCGCCACAAGGCCAGAGGGCTTCCCCGTGGTTGCCTGGGCAGGCAAGTTATTTCAGGATTCGGAATCCCAACGGGGGCATGGGGATGGGGCGATGGCTGTCCAGAGTTTCTTTGTTAACGGCATCGTGCAAACGAAGGGTCAGGCCATACACCCGTAGCAGATTCCCTTCCAGGGTTTGCTGACGTTCGCTGAAGTTGGCAAACACCAGCGCGCGCTTGCCAGCGTACGTGCGCACATAACCCAACACATGTGGGTTACCGGTGGGGATCACCTGCAGCGTGTTGCCTGCCAGTGCTGGCGTTTGCTTGCGGATGCGGATCAGGCGTTGCAGGCCCTGGTAGATGCGTCCTTCCAGGGTGTTTGGGTCGTTTCTGCGGGCAATACGCTCCCAATCTGCGGCCGGGCGGTGTACCCAGCGTGAGTCGGGGGCCTTACCTGGATCGCGGGCGAAATGGTAATCGTTCAACATGCCGATTTCGTCTCCCAGGTAGATCAACGGGATGCCGCCTACAGTCAGAATGATGCCGTGAATGAGCAGGATGCGGCGGATGGCGAAATCCACCTCTTCGGGGCCTTCTTCTTGCAGCGCTTTTTCCAGCCCGGCAAGTGAGGCGCATGTCCCGCTGATGCGCGCATCGCCGGTTTTGGGGTTTTCCTGAAAAGGCAGACCACGGGCGAAGCTGCCAGGAAACTGCCCGGTGTAGAAAGCGTTCAGGAAGCGGCGGTGATCGTAACCGTTAATGCCCAAATGGGCAGCATCTTCGTCGGAAAACGTCCAGCCGATGTCATCATGACAGCGCACGTAGTTTACCCAGGCCGTGCCTGGCGGCAGGGTGTGCCGATTGCGCAACGCGTGTTCCAGCAAATTGACTTCGCGTGTGGCGAGGGTGTTCCACAACAGCGCCATAAGCAGCGGGTTGTAGGACAGCTGACACTCCTCTGGATCAATGTACCTGGTGACCTCGTCGGGATGGACGATGGCCTCGGACTTGAGCAGCAGCCCTGGCGCGGCGATGCACGCCACGGCATTGAAGGCGCGAATCAGGGTGTGGGCCTGTGGCAGATTTTCGCATGGCGTGCCGAGTTGCTTCCAGGTGAAGGCCAGAGCGTCGAAGCGAAGCACATCCGCTCCCAGATTTGCCAGGAAGAGCATTTCGTCCGCCATCTGGTTGAAGGTAGCCGGATGGCTGTAGTTCAGATCCCACTGATAGGTGTGAAAAGTGGTCCACACCCACAATGTGCGCGTGCCCCCTCCTTCAGCAGGGATGCGAACGGGAGAAAAGGCCCCTGGATGCTCTGCCGGGAAGATTTCGCGCAGATGTTGCTCGTAGGCATCGGGTAACATGCGGTCGGGGAAGAACCAGAAGAACTGACGGTAGAGCGGGTGCCCTTGCAGGGCGCGGCGCGCCCATTCATGATTGTCTGCAGTATGGTTGAGTACGAAGTCGAGCACCAGGTTGATGCCCGCCTGTCGAAGGTCCTCTGCCAGGGCACGCAGGTCGTCCATCGTGCCCAGCCGAGGCTCGACCTGACGGTAGTCGCTGATGGCGTAGCCACCGTCGTTCCTGCCTGGGCGTGTCTTGAAGGGGGGCATCAGGTGCAGGTAGGTCAGGCCAAGTTCCTGGAAGTAGGGGATGCGCGCGCGTAGACCCTGCAGGTTCCCGGCAAACAGATCCACGTAGCAAACCCCGCCCAGCATGTGATGGGATTGGAACCAGTCTGGGGCGGCTTCCCGTTCTGCGTCCAGGGTTTTGAGCGCCGGGGAACGCGCAAACCAGGCTTGCGTGATCCTGGTTAACAGGTCTTCCAGGTAATAGAAGAAATCGTAGTGCCCGGCGTACAGTTTGAGCAAATGAGCGAACAGACGCGGGAAATGCCTTTCCAGGCGGGAGCAGAGGATTTTCCAATCGTCAGGTTGTGCCGCGATCGCTGCGCTCAGACGCTCTTCCAGACGCGGTAACAGGCGTGCGAGCGCCCACTGCGCCTGCTGGTGGACTGCTGATGGCGGATCGCCTGCTGTCCAACCTTTGAGCTCCTCCAGCCAGTTATTCTCGTTCAGAGAAGCGCCCATGCAGGCTCCTACAGCGGAAGCGCGTTCGTGGTCAGCACCTTTCGGTACCAGAGCGCGCTTTGTTTGGGGATGCGTGCAAGCGTACGATAGTCCACGCGAACGATGCCAAATCGCTGACTGTAGCCGCGTTCCCACTCGAAATTGTCGAACAGGCTCCACACAAAGTAACCGCGCACGTCGCACCCTTGCTGGATAGCCGCATGCACTTCGCGAAGATGCGCTCGTAGAAAGGCAATGCGATCTCCGTCCGCCACGAAGCCGTGCTCGTCGGGGTGATCGGGCATGGCGCAACCATTCTCGGTGATCAGCACTGGCGGGTTACCGTATTCTGTCTTTAGAGCGAGCAGTTCGGCGCGCAGGCCGGCGGGGTTGATCCCCCAGCCCATGGTGGTATATCCCCAACCAGGCGCCGCGTAAGGCCGGATGCGAGCCTTTAACCAGAAACCGTGAATGTCGTAGGCCACCAGGTCCGTGTTGTAGTGATTGACGCCCAGGTAGTCCACCGTGCCGTGGATGAGAGACAGATCATCTGCAGCGCGCTGCGGGGCCTGCGGGCCCAGCCAATCGTAGAGATCTTCGGGATACCTCGCGTGGAAGAGGGGGTCGAGAAAGAGACGGTGTGTTTCGGCATGCACACGTTTTGCAGCAGCATGGTCCGCGGGGCGGTCACTGGCGGGCAGAAAGTGATTCAGGTTAAGGATCAGCCCGATTTGCCCACCGTAGTTGCCCTGACGGAAAACCTGAACTGCTCTGGCATGTGCCAGCATCAGATGGTGAGCGGCCTGGTAGGCAGCCTGTGCATTGCAGAGACCCGGCGCATGGACTCCATAACCGTAGCCCAGGAAGGCAGCCACCCACGGCTCGTTGATCGTGGCCCACAGTCGCACGCGGTCGGCCAGCTGGTCGAACACCACGCGTGCGTAATCGGCGAAGCGGTCTGCCAGGTCGCGGTTTGGCCAGCCCCCTGCTTCTTGTAGCTTCTGAGGTAAATCCCAGTGATACAGGGTTGCTTTGGGCTGGATATCGTGCTCAAGCAATATATCCACCAGGCGGTCGTAGAACCCCAACCCCTGGGAGTTGACCTTGCCGTACCCTTGAGGGAGCACTCGTGGCCAGGAGATCGTGAAACTGTACCAGGGCAGGCCGAGTTCGGCCATCAGGGCCACGTCGGCTTCCAGACGATGGTAGTGATCGCAGGCAACGTCGCCGGTGTCACCGTTTTGCACGCGCCCTGGCCGCCGCACAAAACGATCCCAGATGGATTCGCCCTTGCCGTCCTCGTTCCAGGCGCCTTCGATCTGATAGGCCGAGGTCGCTGCGCCCCAGAGGAAATTGGAGGGAAAGTGTAATTGCATCTCAACCTTTGATCGAGCCGGCCAGCAGGCCGCGGATGAAATAGCGCTGCAGGCTGAAGAACACAATCATCGGCAACACCATGGAAACAAACGCGCCTGCAGTCAGCAAATGCCAGTCATTCCCCCGCGAGCCGACCATCTCCGCCAGGCGCATCGTGAGCACCTGAACGTTGGGCTTGGCGCCGATGAATACCAGCGCCACCAGATAATCGTTCCACACCCACAGGAACTGGAAGATGGCAAAAGAAGCCAGTGCAGGCACCGAAAGCGGCAGGATTAACTGCGTGAAGATGGTGAAGTGCGAGGCACCATCAATGAATGCCGATTCCAGGATGTCGCGCGGCAGGGAACTGATGTAGTTAAACAGCAAGTACGTCGCCAATGGCAGGCCGAAGCCAGTGTGCGCCAGCCAGACCGCCATAAACGTGCCGTTGAGGTTGAGCTTCACATAGTCCTGCAAGATGGGCACCAGGGCGATTTGCAGCGGCACGACCAGCAGAGCGATGATCATGATGAACAGCACGCGCCGGCCGGGAAACCGCATCCAGGCAAAACCATAAGCGGCGAAGGCGGCGATCAGGATCGGTATCACGGTGGAAGGGACGGCCACCGTCAGGCTGTTGAGAAACGCGCCGACGAAATTGTCCCCCTGGATGGTCTTCGTGCTGCCATCCGGGTTCCGAATCACAAACTCTTTGCCGGCCAGCACTTCCTTGTAATTGTCCAATGTGAAAGCGGTGCGCATTGTCCAGCGCTTTTCCTGGATCTGGATGCGCCCCAGCCGTTTGTTGCCGATCCACACCACGCGCCTGCCGTCCGGCGTTTCGACCCCTTCGCGGAACTCCTTGAAGGTGCCCCGGGCACCGCGAATCTCCATGACGCCGTTAGGGTCCAGGTTGTCGGGAATGGGGAACTCCTCGACCACCATCCATTCCTTGTGCGGGAAAATGGTCCACCAGCCTGAGGTCTGGATATCGAAACGGGTACGAAAGGAAGATACCAGCACGCCGATGGTGGGGATGGTCCACACAGCAACGATGATGAACAGGGTACCGTTGACCAGCAGGTCGGAGAGCCATTTGCTGCGGGGCTTTTTCATCGGAACGCCTCCTGTTCGCCAAACTGCTTCAGGTTGTACACCATCACCGGGATTACGGCCAGCAGGAGTACGATGGCGACGGCGGCAGCGTACCCCTTGTTCTGGTTGGTGAATGCCTGACGGTAGAACTGGGTTGCAATCACATCGGTCCCGAACTGCCCGCCAGTCATCACCTGGACCACGTCAAAGATTTTCAGGGCGAAGATGATCACCGTTGTGGCCACGGTGATCATCGTGCCTCGGATGTAGGGCAGCATGATTTTGAAAAAGACCTGGATTTCGTTCGCGCCGTCCACGCGGGCGGCTTCCAGCAGTTCGGAGGGGATGCTCTTGATGGCCGCTGAGAAGATCACCATGGCGAACCCGGTTTGCATCCAGACCATCACAATGATCAGGAACAGGTTGTTCCAGGGCTGGATGAGTGCCGTCCACGCCTGAGGCTGGCCGCCCAGCGCGACCACGATGGCGTTCAACAGGCCGATCTGGGGGTCGGCAGCGTCGCGCACTTCGTACACGAAGTTCCAGATCACGCCCGCGCCGACCATGGAAATCGCCATGGGGAGAAAGATCAGGGATTTGGCAATGCGCTCAAACCGGCTGCGGTCGGCCAGTACGGCGATCAGCAGACCGAGCACCACCGTGCTGGTGGCACCAAACACGATCCACACCAGATTGTTGCGGAAGGCCACAAACATGGCCCTTTCGGTAAACACGGCGACGTAGTTTTGCAGTCCGACAAAGTGCTTGCCACTGCGATCGTACAGGCTGATCCAGAAGGTGCGTAAGGCAGGTAGTGCCAGATACCAGCTCAGAACAGCTACTGCCGGCCCGACGAATACATAAGGTTGCAGGCGAGCGCGCCATACCGGCGGCAAGCGCATGACCAGCCAGTTGGAGACCAGGTACAACAACCAGGCGCCGCCTACTCCCCAGACGATGGCGACCAGGGAAATGATCGCCTTTTGGAGGTTGTCGCCAGGGGCGACACCGCGCAGCCAGCGGAAGCCGATCAACAACACAGCAAACGTAGCGATGGGCACGATGAGCGAGACTAGCAGGCGGCCTACTGTGCTCACCAGCCACTCTGTCAACCACATGTGGAGAGAACGTCTTTTTCTCATGGGCATTTCCTTCCCAAACAAGCATATACCGAATCAGCCAGCCCTTACGTTCCAGACTCCTATTGTAGCGCAAGGGCTGGCCGACGCATTGTTGTGAGAGGAAGCAACGAGCGGGACAACCACGGTAGGTGGCTATCCCGCTCGTTAAGTTCAGACCTTAAGGTGCTCCTTTCTGGCCTATTTTGTTGGCCAGGAGGCGTCGATTTCTGCGAGGACGGTGTCGAGGTCAGCGACGCCGGAGATCCAGTCGGTCATACCCTTCCAGAAGGAACCGGCGCCGACCTCACCGGGCATCAGGTCAGAAGCGTCGAAGCGGAAGGTGGTGGCCTCCTGAACGGCTTCGGCGATCTTGCGCTCGATGGGGTCGCCGTACCAGTCGATCTGGACGTCTTTCTGGGCACCGAGAGCACCGCCGGTGGCAAGCCAGGCCTTGATGGATTCGCCCTTGGTGAAGAACTCCATGACGGCACGGACTTCGGGGCGATCGTTGAACATGGCCATGATGTCGCCGGCGACCAGCCAGGGCTTGCCGTACTGCTCGTCAATGGGAGGCAGGTAGAAGAAGTCGTAGTCTTCACCGGCCTTGACGCCTTCGGGGAAGAAGGAGGTGATGAAGTTGCCCTGACGGTGGAGCCAGCACTTCGGCGGATCTTCGAACATGGGAGTGGGGGCATCGCCGAAGAAAGTGGTGGCGATGGCAGCACGACCGCCATAGACGTAGTTGTCGTTGAGCCAGATCTGGCCCATGAGCTCGGCGGCGCGCTTGACCTCAGGCGAGGAGAAAGGCAGATCGCCCGCAACCCACTTGTCGTAGTTTTCAGGCGAGGTGGTGCGGAGCATGATGTCCTCGATCCAGTCGGTTGCAGGCCAGCCGGTGGCCGCGCCGGATTCGATGCCGATACACCACGGAGTATCACCATCGTCGGCGATTTGCTGGGTGAGGGCCATCAGTTCATCCCAGGTCTGGGGAATCTGATACCCGGCGGCTTCGAAGGCTTTCTTGGGATACCAGACCAGGGATTTGGCGTTGAAGCGATGCCAGACGCCGGCCATGATGGGACCGTTGGGACCGTCCATGGTGGCCATATCCAGCCAGGACTGGTTGTATTGCTGTTTGAGGTAGTCCTCGCTCAGAAAGTCGAGCACGTTGACCACGTAGCCCTGGCGGACAAAGGTGCCGAGCAGGCCAGGCTGGGGGAAGTCCACGATGTCCGGTGCATCGCCACCTTCCACACGGATGGTGATGGTGGCCTCGAACTCCTTTGAGCCCTCGTACTGGATGTCAATGCCGGTCTTCTGTTCGAAGTCAGCCACGGCGTTGTTGAACTTGACCGCATCCTCATCGGTGAAGGGGCCGGTCATGGTGACTACCGTGCCAGCGAACTCGCCCGCCAACGCCCGCTCATAGTAGCTGGTCGGGGTGGGTTGTTCGCTCTCGCCACCGCCTTCCTTGGCCGGCCAGGAGGCGTCGATTTCTGCGAGGACGGTGTCGAGGTCAGCGACGCCGGAGATCCAGTCGGTCATACCCTTCCAGAAGGAACCGGCGCCGACCTCACCGGGCATCAGGTCAGAAGCGTCGAAGCGGAAGGTGGTGGCCTCCTGAACGGCTTCGGCGATCTTGCGCTCGATGGGGTCGCCGTACCAGTCGATCTGGACGTCTTTCTGGGCACCGAGAGCACCGCCGGTGGCAAGCCAGGCCTTGATGGATTCGCCCTTGGTGAAGAACTCCATGACGGCACGGACTTCGGGGCGATCGTTGAACATGGCCATGATGTCGCCGGCGACCAGCCAGGGCTTGCCGTACTGCTCGTCAATGGGAGGCAGGTAGAAGAAGTCGTAGTCTTCACCGGCCTTGACGCCTTCGGGGAAGAAGGAGGTGATGAAGTTGCCCTGACGGTGGAGCCAGCACTTCGGCGGATCTTCGAACATGGGAGTGGGGGCATCGCCGAAGAAAGTGGTGGCGATGGCAGCACGACCGCCATAGACGTAGTTGTCGTTGAGCCAGATCTGGCCCATGAGCTCGGCGGCGCGCTTGACCTCAGGCGAGGAGAAAGGCAGATCGCCCGCAACCCACTTGTCGTAGTTTTCAGGCGAGGTGGTGCGGAGCATGATGTCCTCGATCCAGTCGGTTGCAGGCCAGCCGGTGGCCGCGCCGGATTCGATGCCGATACACCACGGAGTATCACCATCGTCGGCGATTTGCTGGGTGAGGGCCATCAGTTCATCCCAGGTCTGGGGAATCTGATACCCGGCGGCTTCGAAGGCTTTCTTGGGATACCAGACCAGGGATTTGGCGTTGAAGCGATGCCAGACGCCGGCCATGATGGGACCGTTGGGACCGTCCATGGTGGCCATATCCAGCCAGGACTGGTTGTATTGCTGTTTGAGGTAGTCCTCGCTCAGAAAGTCGAGCACGTTGACCACGTAGCCCTGGCGGACAAAGGTGCCGAGCAGGCCAGGCTGGGGGAAGTCCACGATGTCCGGTGCATCGCCACCTTCCACACGGATGGTGATGGTGGCCTCGAACTCCTTTGAGCCCTCGTACTGGATGTCAATGCCGGTCTTCTGTTCGAAGTCAGCCACGGCGTTGTTGAACTTGACCGCATCCTCATCGGTGAAGGGGCCGGTCATGGTGACTACCGTGCCAGCGAACTCGCCCGCCAACGCCCGCTCGTAGTAACTCCCCTTGGCGGTGGGTTCTTGCGTGGGCGGGGCCTTGGTCTCCGCTGTCGGTTCTGCAGAGGGGGTGGACGGTTTGGGCTGGCAAGCAGCAGCGAGCATGCTGATCGCCAGCAAGAGTGCTAACACAATCCATATCGTTTTGCGCTTCATGAGTTTCTCCTCCTGAAGTATGGGTAAGGTTTTTTTACTTCTGCAGCTTTTACCGATCTGCCCCCGGCGGCGCCGTGGTTCGCCGCTGGATCACAGTGGTGGCAAGCTGCTTTCGAATCGCGGGTTGCGTTGGGTCTTGCAGGTGTTGTAAGAGCAGTTGCGCGCCAAGCACCCCGGATTTCACCAGTTGCTGATGCACGGTGGTCAGCTGGATATGATCGGAAATCTCCAAATCGTCGTACCCGATCACGGAAAGATCGCGGGGGACATGCAACCCTCGCTCACGGGCAGCTTCTAACACGCCGAAAGCCTGGGTATCGCTGGCGGCAAAGATGGCTGTCGGCGGTGGGGTTGTATCCAGGAGACGCTGCGCCGCCTGACGGGCTGCTTCCCGGTTGATTTCGCATTCCAGGTAATACGAGGGCAGGGCTTCGATCTCAGCTTGCTGCAGGGCCTGAAGGTAACCCCGATAGCGGTGTTTACTCGAGGTGAATTCGAAACGGGGGTCGGATCGGTCACCCAGGAATGCGATACGGCGGTGCCCCAGTGAGATCAGATGCCTGGTGGCTTGATACCCCCCATACACATCGTCCACCATCACCTGGCTGATGGGCAGGTCTCCCCCGGAGGGCGTGTCCACCAACACCAGAGGGATCAGACTCTGCCGGACGATTGTCTTGGTCGCTTCATCCAGAGGCAGGCTAAGGATGATCGCGCCGTCCACGTATCGCGTTTGCAGCATTTGCTCGAAGACCTGGGCGCGGGTTTCGAGATTGTCGATGTTGTGGATGAGCAGGTCGTAGGTGGTGTCTTGGAGGGCCTGGACGATGCCTTGCAGTCGTGCAACGAAGGCCGGGCGAGTGAAGAACGGTGCCAGGATGGCAATGGTGAGCGTTTTTCCCAGGGACAGGCGCCGAGCCAGGATGTGAGGGCGGTAGTTGAGGCGCTTGGCGGCTTCCAATACCGCCTGCCGTGTGCTTTCGCTGACCAGGGGGCTGTTATTGAGCGCACGTGAGGCCGTACCCGGGGAAACACCGGCCTCGCGTGCTACGTCGCGGATGGTAACGGAGTTGTGGGCCATAGGATTAAACCGGTTTAATTCAGCATAGCACATTCCACGGGCGTTGTCAATCTTTTTTGCCTGATGTTCGGACGTGAGTTAGGACAAAAGAGGGGAACCTCCTGGTAAGAATGTTTAAGAGAGAAACCATACACAGGAGGTTCCCTATGTACAAGAATATCCAGATGCTCTCGTTTATGCAATACCTGTTTGACGACCCACGCCAGGCTCGACGGGCAGCCGAGATTGGTGAAGCCATGCTCAAAGCGCGCTCGGTGCGCCTGAGCGAGGTGGCGGCCCGGATGCGCGGCAACAGCGAGGCGGCTTACAAGCGCATTCAGCGTTTTCTCCATCGCAATGATCCCCGTGAAGCCTTGTGGCGTCTGCTTCCTGATCAGGCCGAATTTGTCATCGGCGACATCACCGAAATTGAGCGCCCGCAAGCGCGGAAGACCGCCTATGTCGGCACGCTCAAGGATGGCAAGAGCAAAGGGTTCTGGCTGATGGTCTTGGCGACGCCCTATCGTGGGCGCGCGATCCCCTGTGGCATGCTGACCTTTTCTTCCAGAACCATTGCCGAGAGAGGTGTTTCGCGCAACCGCAACCACGGGCGTGCCTTTGCCCAACTGCAGGACTTGTTGGACGACCGTCCGCTGGTGCTGGATCGGGAGTTCAGTTACCTGGGTCTGCTGGAGGCCCTGCAGGCAGAAGGCATTCACTTAGCTGGACTTTGTCCAAATCGAACCTTTCAAAATGAATAACACACGGCTCC
>CAYSXA010000085.1:0-11441 GCA_964435005.1 uncultured Anaerolineaceae bacterium
GACATACGCCCCCCACACAATCACCGCCAGATTGTAAATCACCACCCCCCACGCATAACGCACGAAACGATTTGCACTCATCTACCACTCCTCAACGCAAGCATCAAAGCATCAAAGAACCCATGAGCCAACGAACCAATTGTGCACATTATAGCAAAATACGCTAAAATGGGAGCGCTTTCGAAAAAGGCCACCGATGGACGCGGCTGAACACCGTCGCCCATTGCTATCCATATGAGACACAGAAAGGACTGCCCGTTTTCATGGCAAACCTGATCACGTTGCTTCGCTTCCCCTTGCTGTTCGTGTACGTCGCGCTGCTCTACAGCGGGAACGACACCGCGCAACTATGGTGCGTGCCGTTCATCCTGCTGATCATCATCCTGGACAGTGTGGACGGCATCATCGCCCGCGCGCTGGACGAGGTCAGCCTGCTGGGGAGCGTGCTGGACATCGCCACCGACCGCACGCTGGAGATTATCCTGTGGGTGGTGTTCGCCCACCTGGGGCTGATTCCCATTGTCATCCCACTGATTGTCATCACACGCGGCACCACAGTGGATGCCGTGCGCGCTGTGGGCATGAGCAGCGGCAAAGCCGCGTTCGACCAGGTGCAGCATCCCGTCAGTCGCTTCCTGGTGGCCTCACGCTTCATGCGTAGCGCCTACGGCGTGGCAAAAGCGCTGGCCTTCGCCCTGCTCACGCTCACGCTGGGGTTGCAGACGAAAGGCCACCCGCAGGCCGCTGCGGTCGAGACCGCCGCGCTGGCGCTCACATGGCTCTCCGTGGCCTTCAACCTGGCGCGCGGATTGCCGGTTCTCATTGAAGGATACCGCTTGTTAAACCCACCCGTGCCAAAGAAACCATAGCATGAACCTCCAGGACTTCACCAACAGTCGGTTGGGCATCCTGACGGCGCTGCTGATCGCACGGCTGCCGGAACCGCTGGGGCGTCGGATGGCCGACTGGCTGGCGGCGCAGGTCGCCCGTCGCCGCGAGTCGGCGCTGGTGCGCGCCATCCGGCTGAATCAGTGGGTGGTCGGTGGGCTGAGCGCCAGCGCCGAAGCGTTGGATCAGGCCGCGCAGCGCGTGATGCAACACGCCGGACGCGCGCTGTACGACTTCTACCATCTGTTTCCCTTCCCCAAGGTGCTGACCCGTCGCCTGCGCCTCACGCCAAACGCCAGGACGCTGATCGAACGCAGCCAGCGCTGGGACGGCGGTGGCGTGGTCGTTGGGCCGCACCTGAGCAACTTTGACCTCGCCATGCAGGCCGCAGGCTATCACGGCATTGACGTGCAGGTGCTCTCCTACGCCGACCCGACTGGCGGCTACCGCTGGCAAAACCGCATCCGCGAGCGCGCTGGCCTGCATATGACCCCAATCACCCCCAGGGCGCTGCTGCAGGCCGTGGAGCGCCTGCGAAAGGGCGGCTTCGTGCTCACCGGCGTAGATCGCCCCGTGCCCGGCAAACTGGAGACGCTAACCTTCTTCGGCCACCCCGCGCCGCTGCCGGTCGGGCACGTGCGCCTGGCGATGGACGCCGGCGCACCGGTGTATGTGATCGCCTGCCAGATGCTTGAAGATGGGTCATACGTGCTGCACGCCTCCAAGCCGATTCCCATGCAGGATTACGGCAACCGCAAGGAAAGCATCCGCCGCAACGCAGAGACCGTACTGGAGGTGCTGGAAAGCTACATCCGCCGCGCGCCGGAGCAGTGGCTGATGTACTACCCCGTCTGGCCGCACCTGGCCGCCGAGGTTCCACAATGAGTGCGCCGGGCTGGGTCGGTCTGGCGCTGTTCGCGCTTGGGCTGGGCTACCGCTGGCGCCCGCTGGCGCGGCTGGACGTCACGCTCTTCCGTCATGGACACCGTGCGCTGCGAAGCACAGCCTGGCTGTGGCGCTCGCTGTGGCCGCTGGGGACGACGGTCTTCACTCTGATTGCTTTGCTTTTACTTGCTACGCGAAACTTTGTCGGCGCTTCCCACGCCGCACTGGTGTACCTCGCACTCGCCCTGTTCGAGCCTGCCCTCAAGCGTCTGATCCGCCGCCCGCGCCCGTTCACCTACCTCGGCGGCGTGATCATGAGCCAGCCTCGCCGCCCCAGGGACGCTTCTTTCCCCTCCGGCGACGCGCTTCGCGTCTGGTTTCTCGCCCTGCTGCTGCCCACCGCCCTCGGCGGCGGCGCGATCGCCTGGGGCGTGGCGCTCGCACTGGCTACCCTGGTCTCGCTGGGACGGGTGGCGCTCGGTGTGCATCACCCGCTGGACGTGCTCGCCGGTGCCGGGCTGGGGCTGCTGGGGTTCGCCGTCTGGATGATGTTGTAACGATGAACACCGACCGACGCCCGTTCTATCGCACTCCGCGCGGCACGCCCGTGCCGGCGGTGACCGCTGCCGAGATGCGCCGCGTGGACGACCTGGCCGTGGGGCCATACCGCCTCTCGTTGCTGCAGATGATGGAAAACGCCGGGCGCAACCTGGCACTTCAGGCGATAGAGATGCTGGCCGGGCGCGACGGGATGGTCATCGTACTCGCCGGGCCGGGCGGAAATGGCGGCGGTGGGCTGTGTGCCGCACGTCACCTGCACAACCACGGCGTGGACGTGTGCGCGGCGCTCAGCCACCCGGTGGAACGCCTGTCCCCGGCTGCCGTCCAACAATGGCACACGTTACGCCGGGCCGGCGTGCCCCAGGTCGAGGCCGGCCAACTTCCCCAGGCGCTCCAACAGGCTACGCTGGTAGTGGACGCCATGCTGGGGTACAGCCTGCGTGGGGCGCTGCGTCCACCGTTCGACGCCTGGGTGAATAGCGTGAACGCCATCGCCGTGCCTGTCCTGTCACTCGACGTCCCCACCGGGCTGGACGCCACCACCGGCGAAGCCCACGGCCAGGCGATTCAGCCATCAGTCACACTCACCCTGGCGTTACCGAAGACCGGCCTGCGCGCCATCTCCGGCGGACTGGTGCTGGCGGACATCGGCATCCCACCCGCCCTGTACCAGGAACTGGGCCTGCCCGTCAGGGACATCTTCGCCGAAGGATACCGCGTACCGCTACGCATCTAGCCACTCCCGGGTGACACGGAACGCAAAAGAGCGACGCGATTGTCCGCGCGTCGCTCTTCGCTTTCCCGCCCCCCGGGGGAGAGGGATCAGCGCAACTTGAAGAAATTGGTCAGCTTCATCGCCAGATTCAGGTCGCCGGAGAGGCGCAGTTTGCCGGTCATGAAGGCCTTCATGCCGTCCAGTTTGCCCAGAATCACGTCCTTGTAATCCTGGGCGTCGGCGGTCAGGGTGAGGCGCGGGTTCTCCGCCGTGCCTTCCTCCACGGTGCACTGACCGTCGCGGATGGTCACCACCCAATCGCCGCCTTCCTCGCCAGTCAGGTGATACTGAATGACCGCGTCCACGCCGACGGCCTTCTCCGGCAAGAACGCCTTTGGCATCCGTTCCATCAGGTCTTTCACGGTAATATCGCTCATGGCTCCTCCTGTTGATAAGACCTGTCAGGCCGGTCAGACCTGACAGGTCTGAATTCGTTACGGCAGATTCTCGAACACGCCCGCAGCGCCCATGCCGCCGCCGATGCACATGGTCACCAGACCAAAGTGGGCATCGCGCCGCTTCATTTCGTAGATGATCTGCGTGGTCAGTTTGGCGCCGGTGCAGCCCAGCGGATGACCGAGCGCAATCGCGCCGCCGTTCACGTTCACCTTCTCGATGTCCATCCCCAACTCGCGAATCACGGCCAGGGATTGCGCGGCAAAGGCCTCGTTCAACTCAATCAGGTCGATATCACCCAGCGAGAGGCCGGCCATCTGGAGCGCCTTCGGCACGGCGACCACCGGGCCGATGCCCATGTACTCCGGCTCCACACCGCCCACGGCGAAGGACACGAACCGCGCCAGCGGCTTCAGCCCCAGCGCTTCGGCTTTGGCCTGCGACATGATGAGCACACCCGCCGCGCCATCGGACATCTGAGACGAGTTGCCGGCGGTCACCGTGCCGCCCATCTTGAAGGCCGGCTTCAGCCGCGCCAGGGCTTCCATGCTGGTGTCTGCACGGGGGCCTTCGTCGCGGCGGAAGGTAAACGTCCGCGTGGTCGCTTCGCCGTCACGGTACTCGACCACCTCGACCTCCAACGGCACAATCTCCTCATCGAAACGCCCGCTGCTGACCGCTTCCACTGCCAGACGGTGACTGCGCAGGGCGAACTCGTCCTGATCCTGACGGCTGACGCCGTACCGTTCGGCCACGTTCTCCGCCGTCAGACCCATGTTGGTAAAAACCTCCGGCGCTTCGGCGGCAAAGTAGGGGTTCGGCGCGAACTTGTTGCCCGTCATGGGGACCATGCTCATGGACTCCGTGCCACCAGCAATCGCCGCGTCCAGTTGCCCGGCCATGATGGCGAACGCTGCGTGCGCGATGCTCTGCAGACCAGAGGAGCAGTAACGGTTGATGGTCTCGCCAGGGACGGAGACCGGCAAACCGGCGCGTAGAGCCGCCGTCCGCGCCACGTTCAATCCCTGCTCGCCCTCCGGGAAGGCACACCCCAGGATGACGTCCTGGATTTCCTCTGGCTTGATTGCCGGCGCCCGGCGCAGCAGGTCTTTAATCACCTCTGCAGCCATCTCATCCGGGCGATAGGTCGCCAGGCTGCCGCGCTTTGCCTTACCGACCGCCGTCCGCGCTGCGGCCACAATCACGGGTTGGCGGGATTTATCTATGGTCATTTTGTTCTCTCCTGTTCCTCGATCACCATTCGCCATTCATTAGTTCCGCAACGGCTTCCCTGTCTGCAACAGATGCCACATCCGCTCCTGAGTCTTCTGCTCACCGCACAGGGAAAGGAACGCTTCGCGCTCCAGGTCGAGGATGTACTGCTCGGAGACCCAGGTCGGCTTGCTTAGTTCGCCACCGGTGAGCACGTAGGCCAGTTTGTTCGCGATGTGCGATTCGTACTCGGTGATGTAGCCACCTTCCTTGAACATAAAGATGCCTACGCGCAACGCAGCCAGTGCATCGCGGCCTGCGGCGTAAATCTGCTCCGGCAACGGCGGATGGTAGCCGGTTTCGAGCAGGTGCAGCACCTCGCGCTTGGCCTCGGCGATCAGGTGGTCGCGGTTGGACACCGTGCGATCCGCCGCACCGAGGATGCCGAACTGCCGCGCCTCTTCCGCGCTGGTGGCAACCTTCGCCATCGCAATCTGCTCGAAGATGCGCTGCAGAAACGGCAAGTTGTCCGCGTTCTTGGTGCGCATGGGCGGGTTGAGCACCCGGCGCAGCATTTCCTTGGTGCCGCCGCCTGCCGGGATGACACCCGCGCCCACCTCCACCAGACCGGCGTACAGTTCCACCGAGGACACCGCCCGGCTGGCATGCATGGTGATCTCACACCCACCGCCGAGCGCCATCCCCGCCGGCGCGACCACCACCGGCTTGTGGAAGTAGCGGATGCGCATGTTCAAATCCTGGAATGCTTTGACGGCCGCTTCCAGTTGATCCCACATGCCCTGTTGCGCGGCCAGCACCACGGCGAACAGGTTGGCGCCCGCGCTGAAGTGATCGGCTTCGTTGCCGATCACCAAGCCATCGAACTCGCCGGCATCGGCGCGGTCGAGCGCCTCGTTGAGCATGGCAAAGATGTCATCGTCCAAGGCGTTCATCTTGGTGTGGAATTCCACACAGCCCACGCCATCGCCCAGGTCGATCAGGGTTGCGCCCGGATTCTGCGCCACCACCTTGCCAGCGGCCTTCTCTTCGTTGAGGAAGATCAATTCCGGCGCGCGGCGGATCGGCTCGTAATCGCCCTTCTCTGGATGGTACACCGCCACCTTGCGCGGCCCTTCGTACTGATAGAAGGTCTCATGGCCGCTGGCGAGCATCTCGTCCACCCACGACGCAGGCTGGAAGCCGGCCTCTTTGATCGCCGCCAGCGTCTCCGCCACGCCGAGTTTGTCCCACAACTCGAACGGGCCGGCCTGGTGCGCAAAGCCCCAGCGCAGTGCGTCGTCAATCGGCTTAGGCGTGTCCGCAATCTCCGGGATGACCTGTGTAGCGTAGGCCATCGCCTGATAGGTCAGCGCGCGCACCAGTTGCCCGGCGCGGTCGTCGGCGGCCAGCAGGATCTTCATCCGCTCGGCCAGATCTTCTTCGTCCTTTGCTTTACCAATCGAGTCGAAGCGTGGCTTGGACGGCGGCTCGTACTCGAAGGTTTCCAGGTTCAGGTGCCAGAACTCCCGCTTGCCATCCTTGTTCACCCGCTTGTAGAAGCCCTGTTTGGTCTTGTTGCCCAGCCAGCCGTTCTCGATCATCTTGCGCAGCACGGCGTTGGCGCGCTCCGAGTTCAGGTAGCGCTGGGCTTCTTCGTCGTGCGGGATCGCTTTCGCCAGGTTGCTGCCCACGTGATCCCACACATCCAGGCCTACCAGGTCGAGCAGGCGGAAGGTGGCCGTCTTCGGGCGCCCGATGACCGGGCCAGTGATTGTGTCCACCTCTTCCACGGTGTAGCCGTGCTCCAGGATGTAATCCATGGCAAACGCGCCGGTCACCGAGGCGATGCGGTTGCCGATGAAGTTAGGCGTGTCCTTGCAGGGCACAATGCCCTTCCCCAACCGGTATTCGCCGAAGTGGCTGATGAATTCCACCACTTCCGGCAAAGTGTCTTCCGTGGGGATAATCTCCAGCAGTTTGAGGTAGCGGGGCGGGTTAAAAAAGTGCGTGCCCAGGAAGTGCTGGCGAAAGCCCTTCGAACGCCCTTCGGCGATGGCGCTCACCGGGATGCCCGACGTGTTTGTGCTGATAATCGTATGGGGGGCGCGCACCGCATCCACGCGCTCGAACAACTGACGCTTGATGTCCAGGTTCTCCACGATGGCTTCGATGACCCAGTCAGCCTGCGCCACGGCGTCGAAGTCGTCCTCCAGGTTACCCAGCGTAACCAGCGCCGCGTGTTCCTGGGTGAAGAAACTCGCCGGGCGGGACTTCAGCGCCCGCTCAAAGCCCTGACGCACGATGCGGTTGCGCACGGTGCGGTCTTCCAGCGTGAGTCCCTTCTTCTCTTCCTCCGGCGTCAGCGAACGCGGTACGATGTCCAGCAAGGTGACCGGCACGCCGGCATTCGCCAGATGTGCCGCAATCGCCGCGCCCATCGTACCCGCGCCGATCACCACGGCTTTACGAATCTGGTATTTCATGGATTCCTCCTTCTCAGAGATGCAGATGCACGTTGCAAGATGCATCTTGCAACGTGCATCATCTAGCGCAACTGACTACCGCGGTACCCGAGGATGTTCCTCGCCACCACCAGGCGGTTAATCTGGCCGGTTCCCTCGAAGATGTCGTTGATCTTGGCGTCGCGGAACCACTTCTCCAGCAGCGTATCACGGGTGTAACCCAGAGGCCCCATCAACTCCACCGCGCGCTGGGTGATCTTGGTGACGACCTCGCCGGCCCTAACCTTACTCATCGAGGACTCCAGCGCATTCGGGTGACGGTTATCGGCCATCCACACCGCCTTGATCACCAGCAGCCAGGCCGACCGCAGCATGACCTCCATGTCAATCACCTCGCGCTCGATGTTGGTCAATTTCTGGCGCGGCAAGCCGTAGCGGATGGTGACGCCCTGTTGGGCCAGCAACTCTTTCAGCAGTTCCAGTGTGGCGCGCGCCACCCCAATCGCCGACGCAGACACCAGTGGGCGGGTGGCGTCAAAGGTCGCCATCGCGCCTTTGAAGCCTTTGGTGGTCTCTTTCTTCTGCACCACCTCCGGGCTGCCCAGGATATTGTCGAAGGGGATACGGCAATCCTGGAACACGATAGCCGCCGTGTCGCTTACGCGGATACCCAGTTTGTGCTCCAGTTTGGTGACCTTCATCCCGGGCGTGCCGGCCTCGACCACGAACGGGCGCATACCCGCGCGCCCCGCCGAGGGGTCAATCGTCGCCCAGACCACCACGAAGCCGGGCTCCAGTTTCTCGTGGATGTTGGCCGCCTTGTCGCCGGCGGTGACGAAGATTTTCTCGCCATTCAGCACCCACTCGTTGGTCTCCTTGTCCAGCACCGCCGTAGTGCGAATAGCCGCCGTGTCCGAGCCGCAGTGCGGTTCGGTCATTGCCATCGCTGCAAACGCGGGTTTGTCCTTCTTAAAGCGCGCCAGGAACCGCGCCTTCTGCTCCGGTGTGCCGGTCGCCTCGACCGCTGCCGCACCCAGGCCGCCGCCTGGCGTGCACAGATACATGCCGGCGTCCCCCCAGGAAAGCATCTCAATCATGAACGCCAGTCGCTGATAACCGATGCGCTGGCGGTCTTTCTTCTCTTCACGCTTCTCGTCCGGCGCCAGCGAGCCCGCCCCCGTGGCCTTCATCGCCTGGTGCATGAACTCGATGTAATCCCACGGAATCTCGTGCTCGTGCTCGTCGAAATAGCGGGACACCGAACGCATCATGTTCTCCGCCACGGTCTGGAGCACGTAGCGGTCTTGTTCAATCGGTTTAGGGACTTCGAAACTAATCATGCCTGTACTCCTTTCCTACACCATTGCCATCCCGGTAAACGTGGCAAAGCCACGCCCATTGCGCATCCACATCTCGACCGGGTGCTCGCGGATGTAGCCATGCCCACCCAGAATCTGCACCGCGCGGTCGGTGACCATCATCGCCATGTCCGTGGCACCTGTGAGCGCCAGGTAGGCCTCCTTGTGCGCATCCTCTTTGCCGTTATCCAGCATCCAGGCTGCTTCCCAGGTGAGCAGGCGGATGGCTTCAATCTCGGTCGCCATCTCAGCCAGCATGAAGGCAATTGCCTGCTTCTGGGCAATTTTCACCCCAAAGGCCTCACGCTCCTTGGCGTAATCACGCGAGTACTCGAACGCGGCCTTCGACACGCCGACCGCCATCGCTGCCAGCGCCACGCGTCCCGCTGAGAGGATGTCGTCCATCGCGTGACCGGCATCGCCGCCCAGCCGGTTGGCTTTCGGCACGCGCACGCCGTCGAAAGTCACCCGGTACACCGGCAGCGCCTTGACGCCCATCAGCAACTGCCGCTCTTCGACCTTCACCCCCTCCGCGCCTTTGGGGAGGATGAAGCCCTGGGTCTGATCGCCCAGGCGGGCGTACACAATCATGCCTTCGGCCTGTTCTGCGAAGGGCACGTACACCTTTTCGCCACGAATCACATAAGCGTCACCGTCTTCCTCGGCCACCGTGCGCAGGTCGTTCGGGTCGAAGTCGAAGTACGGCTCAATCATAGCGGCGGTGTACGGTTTCCATTCTGCTTCAATCACCGGCGGGATGAGCGTAGCCTTCTGCTCCTCCGTGCCGGCGAGCAGGATGGGCATCACGTACAGCGAGGGCGTCATCACCGCTATCGCACCGGCCAGGTCGCCGTAGGCCAGTTCCTCGGCGGCCAGCACGCCGGTCACGGCGGAATGCTCGCCGAAGCCGCCGTACTCCTCCGGCACGGATGCCTGCAGCACACCGAGTTCCCAGCCCTTCTCAATCAAGTCCATCGGCAACTCGGCGGCCTCATCGGCGTCACGCGCCGCCGGACGCAGGTCGTTCACCGCATAGCGGTTGACCGCGTCGATCAACATCTTTTGTTCTTCATCGGGAGTGAACGAATACATAGAGTCCTCCTATGGTTGGTTGCACTGGTTGCGTTGGTTGCATTGGTAATGCTAGTTCATTGGTTGCTTTGCCGCCTGTTCCGCACCCCTCATCACCTCGTCACCTGATACCGGATCGGAACCACCCCGCGCCCGTTCTCCAGTTCCGCCAGATTGACGATACCCAGGCGCCCGCGCTGATACAGATACTCCACATGCGCGCCGGCCTCTTCGAGCGCGAGCAGCACATTGTAGCCATGTACTTCGCCGAACAGCAGTTTCGAGACCTCGGCCACCGTGTGGGGCGCAGAAAGCGCTCCCTCCACACGCTCCAGCCGCTCCCGGTGCACGGCCTCAATTTCCGCAATGCGCGCCACCAGGTCGGTGATCGGCGCTTTGTGGCCACCCAGCGTCAGGCGGATTTCCGGCGCCCAGGCGCGCAGCGCGTCCAGCGAGGCCAGGTAGTGCCCCAGGCCGGTATTCAGCGTCAGCCGCTCCGGCGCCTGATGCGGGCTGATTTCCGAGAGCACGTGGTCACCGCTGAACAGCACATCGTGCAGGCGAATGACCATCATCCCCGCGCTGTGCCCTGGCATGTGCCACAGGTGGAACGGCCCGACCTGCACCTGCTCCTCACTCACCACATGCGCGACTGGCACGGAGCGGTACAGCGACTTGGTGATCTGATACAGCGCAATCAACTTCTCCCGGCGGGACGGCGACACGCCAGCCTCCGCCAGGAACAAGTCCAGCCGCCGCGAGATCACCGCAATGCGCTCCTCGTAGTTCGTGATGTTGCGCCGGTCGAGTTCGTGCACCCAGATCTCCGCCTTTGTGCGCGGCTGCACGTAGGACAGGCCGCCAAAGTGGTCGATGTGCCCGTGGGTGATGAACACGTGCGTCAGGTCAGCGAACGAGACCCCCGCCGAGCGTAATCCCGCTTCCAGCGCATCGTTGGAACTGTCGAAGCCCGACCCGGTATCTATCAGCACGCAATAATCCCCCACCTGCACCAGATAGGCAAAACCCCAGAAGCCAGGGAACTCCTCCAGCGGAATCTGGACGATGCGCGCGCCCTCCGCGCTCTCAAAGGTGCGGATGCCGTTCATACCCCATCTCCTTGGCGGAGCAACCCATCGAGCAGCAGGTCGGCGAAGCAATCGGCAATCTGCTGCGGCGAACGCGGCCCGTCCGGGCGATACCAGATCACCAGCCAGTTGAGCATCCCCAACATGCCTTTGACCGCCAGTGAAGGGTCGGTCGTGGCGAAATCGCCGACCTGGATGCCCTCCAGAATCAAATCGCGCCACAACGCCTCAAAGGCATCGCGGCGCGGCACATGCTGTTGACGCAGGCTCTCTTCCAGCGCACGAAACTCAATCAGCAACACAGTCGCCAGGTCGCGGTGCTCGACCAGAATCTCAACGTAGGAGCGCACCGCCTGACGCAGTTTCTCTGCGGGCGACTGCGACTCGGCCAGCACCTTCTCCAGCCGTGCGATCAAAATGTCCAGCGCGCGGTCGAGCAGCGCGAGCAAAATCTCCTGTTTGCTGCTCACATGGTGGTACAGACTGGCCTTTTGCAGGTTGACCGCCTGGGCGATGTCCGCCATCGAAGCGGCGTGATAGCCCTTCTGGCGGAAAATCTGTGCAGCAGCTTCCAGAATCTCATCACGGGTCATGGCTTATCCCTACCGACCGGTCGGTAGAAACAGTATAGCACAGCCAAGACCGCGAGTCAACTGGCTTTTTGAGCATTTAAGGTATCTCGCACAAACACGAGACTGTTTCAAATTAGTAGGTGAGGGGAGCAGGGAAATGGGGTAAAAAAAGG
>CAYSXA010000086.1:0-11427 GCA_964435005.1 uncultured Anaerolineaceae bacterium
CCACCGCATGGTGCGGCGCGAGGGCTTCGGCGCGCTGCTGGCGCAGGGGTCGCGCGCGCTGGGACGCCATTTCGGCGCGGAGGATGAGGCCGTCCAGGTGAACGGGCTGGAGGTGGCCTACCACGACCCACGCGGCGCGTCCGGCATGGCGCTGGTGTACGCCACCTCGCCGCGCGGCGCGTGTCACAACCAGTCGGATTACTTCCTGGCCGACATCGGTCAGGTGGAAGAAGGGCTGGGGCTGCAATTCTTCGACCGCCACGCTGGCGCGGAAAAGGCGGCCAACGTCGCCCGTCACCAGGACTGGCGCACCATGCAGAACGGGCTGGTGATGTGCTTCTTCAGCAACGTCCCACCGACGGACGTGGCCGACCTGGTGAACGCCGCCACCGGCGAGGACTATCACGTGGACGACCTGCTCACCGTGGGCGAGCGGGCCTGGAACCTGAAGCGGTTGATCAACCTGCGCCTGGGGCTAACGCGCGCCAACGACCGCCTGCCGAAGCCGCTGCTCCAGGCGCTGCCGGACGGCGGCGCGGCAGGCTACCGCATCCCGTTCGACGAGATGCTGAGCGCCTACTACGCCGCGCGCGGCTGGGACGCCACGACCGGTCGTCCTTTGCCGGAGACGCTCAGCCGCCTGGGGCTCCCCACCTGACCCCAGCCACCAATCACGAATCGCCTGTCACCAGCCATGCCCACCCTCTTCCTGACCGGCGCGACGGGGTTCCTGGGGCATCACCTCGCCCCGTTGTTACTGCAGGCGGGACACCAGGTGCGCGCACTGGTGCGCCCGCAGAGCCGGGCGCGCCTGCCCGTGCCGCCCGACACGCCCGGCCTGACGGTTGTCCCCGGCGACGTGACCTCCCCAGGAACGTACCGTACGGCGCTGCGCGGCTGCGCGGCGGTGATTCACGCCGCCGGACTGTTCCGCTTCTGGGGACCAGCAGCGGCGTTCGAGCGGGTCAACCACCAGGGCACGCGCTTATTGGCGGAAGCCGCCGCCGAAGCCGGCGTGCGGCGCTTTGTGTTCGTCTCCACTCTGGCGGTAATCGGCCGGCCGCCGCGCGGCGGACCGATTGCCGAGGACACCCCCTGCCGCCCGCAGGACGCCTACCAGCGCAGCAAGGTCGCCGCCGAACGCGCGTTGCGCGCGGTCGCTGCCCGCAGTGAAATGGAAGCGGTCATCCTGCGCCCTGGCGGGTTCTATGGTCCTGGCGGCATCTACGGTCTGAACCGCCTGCTCGTCCTCGACCCGCTGCGCGGCGTGCGCGTGCAGGTCAAGGGCGGACGGATGCATCTCTTCCCGCCGTTGTTCATCCGCGACGCAGCGCGCGGTGTGCTGCTTGCGCTGGAACGCGGGCGGGCAGGCGAAATCTACCACCTGTGCGGCGAACCGGTCACGCTGAAAGAGGCCAACCGCCTGGTCAGCCAGATGGCAAGGATCTCCCCCTGGCGCTGGAACGCACCCGCGCCGTTGATGCTCGCCCTGGCCGCACTGCTGGAAGGCATCGCCTGGTTCACCCACCGCGAGCCGTTCTACCCGCTCAACCTGCGGCACTACGTGTTCCCCGATTGGCTTGCAAGTAATAAGAAAGCCGTCCGCGAATTGGGGTTCACGCCCACCCCATTCACGGACGGTATCCGCGAAACCGTTGCCTGGGCGCGGCAAATGATTCTCCCACCCCGATAACCCACCATGATGCGAAAACCTTTTCCACCCTACCTGGCCCTGAGCGTCGGATTGCTGGGGCTGGCCTTCTCAGCCATCTTCATCCGCTGGGCGAACGCCCCAGGGCCGGTTTCGGCGTTCTACCGTATGGTCATCGCAGGAATGGTATTGGCCGTACCTTTTGGCCGCAAACAGGCGCAGAACCGCAGCCTGCCCTTCCGTGACCTGGTTTTTGCCGTGCTTGGCGGCCTGTTCTTCGCATTCGACCTGGCTCTCTGGTCAAGTGGGGTGATGCTCGGCGGGGCGACCCTCCCCACCCTGATGGCAAACACGGCCCCGATCTGGGTGGGGATCGGCGCGATGACCTTTTTCCGCGAAAAGCCCACGCCGGCCTTTTGGATCGGGTTGCTGCTGGCGATCGGCGGTGCAGCGTCGATCCTTCGCATCCAGCTCGCTGCGCTCGATCTCAACATCGCCTTAATCCTTGGGTTAGTCTCCGGCCTGTTTTACGCTGGCTATTTCCTGGTCACCGAACGAGGGAGACGCCACCTGGACACACTGCGCTACTTCTGGATTTCGGTCGTGGCCTGTGCCCTGACGCTGCTGGTCATCAACCGGGTGCTGGGCTACCCGCTTTGGGGATACCCACCTCTCGCAGTGTGGAGTTTCATCGGCCAGGGGCTCTTCACCCAGTCCATCGGATGGATGGCGATCAACTACGCACAGGGACACCTGCCGCTTCGCGGGTCTCCCCCACATTGCTGATGCAACCGGTGCTGACCGGCCTGCTGGCCTGGCCGTTACTGGGCGAGCGGCTGACCGCCGGACAGCTACTGGGCGGGCTGGTGGTGCTGATCGGGGTATACACGGTGCACCAAACACGGGTACAATACCGCCAATGAACCATCTGGAGATCGGGTGATCCTCCAGGGAGGCAGGCAAAGAAAAACGCCCCAAAATGGGGCGTTTGAGCCACCAGAGGGACTCGAACCCTCGACCTAACGATTACGAATCGTTTGCTCTACCAGCTGAGCTATGGTGGCGCGACGCAGATTATACCAAAAGGGAGCGCGCTCTTGCAAGGAAAATGAACAAACCGAAACTGCACGTCGCCATGCTATCCTACCACACCTGCCCGCTCGCCACACTGGGTGGCAAGCACACCGGCGGGATGAACGTGTACGTCCGCGACCTGGCGCGCCAGCTCGGCGAAATGGGCGTGCACGTAGACGTGTTCACCCGCTCCCAGGATGAGCACGTACCGCACGTGCTGCACGACCTGAGCTACGGCAACCGTGTGGTGCACATCCCGGCCGGACCGGAGCGCCCGCTGCCCAAGCCGGAACTGGCGCGCTACATCGCTGATTTCGCCGCCGGCGTGGCCGATTTCGCCCGTCGCAAGGGAATCCGCTATCAGATCATCCACAGCCATTACTGGATGTCGGGCATCGCGGCGGAAACGCTGAAAGCCGCCTGGGACGCGCCCGTGGTGCACATGTTCCACACCCTGGGCATCATGAAGCAGCGCGTGGCCGACGAGGGCGAAGACCGCCACAGCCCACGCATCGAAAGCGAGCACCGCGTACTGCGCGTGGCCGACCGGATCATCGCCGCCACCAGCGCCGAGCTGGCGCAATTGCAATGGCTGTATCGCGCGGACACCGGCAAGGTGCGCGTGATCCCCCCCGGCGTGGACATCCGCCGCTTCTACCCCATCTCCCCGGACGAAGCCAAAGAATTCATCGGCGTCCCGCCACAAGACCGCATGTTGCTGTTCGTGGGGCGCATCGAGCCGCTCAAAGGGCTGGACACACTGATTCACGCGCTGGCGTTGATGCATCAGCAGGGGATCACCCACCGGGAACACCTGTGCCTGTCGGTGATTGGCGGCGAGCCCGATGCGCCGCCCGACGAGGTCACCGACGAGATGGCTCGCCTGCAAGCACTCCGCCAGCGATACGGGTTGGAAGACCTGGTCGCTTTCCTCGGCAAGCGCAGCCAGGACACGCTACCGTACTACTACTCCGCCGCCGAAGCAGTGGTCATGCCCTCGCACTACGAATCCTTCGGCATGGTGGCACTGGAAGCGATGGCCTGCGGCACGCCGGTGGTGGCCTCGCAAGTCGGCGGGCTGGCCTTCCTGGTGCGTGACGGCGAGACCGGCTTCCACGTGCCCAGCGGCGAGCCGGAAGCCCTGGCCGAACGCCTGACTGCCCTGCTCACCGACCACGACCTGCGCGCGCGCATGGGTCAGCAGGCCATGGCCTACGCCCGCCAGTACGACTGGGCGCGTATCGCGGAGCAAATTGTCGCAGTGTACCGGGAACTGGTCTGAAGGGTCAGCAAGGGCTACCCCTTCTCCTTACACACCGCCAACGAGGCCGATGGACGCCGCACGGTCACTGGTGGCCTTCCCCTCTCACTTCATCCAGAATACACCCGGCCAGACCGGGGCTGATCACGGAACCGCCACGCGCAACGGTGTGAATGACCTCTGCCACCTCGGATGGCTGGCTGCGCCCCCAAACCAGACAACCACTGGCCCCCTCCCGCAAAGCCTCCACCATGGACGTTTCCTCTTCCCATTCACTCCAGACGATGACCCTGCACCGATGATGAGAAGCGCTCAAACGGCTTACCGTCTGCAGGCTTCTGGAGGTCAGGCGCTTTGCACCCACCACCACCACATCAGGCCGCAGGGTGGAGGCCAGGGCAAGCGCTTCGGCCTCGCTCGCAGCCTCCCCCACCACCAGCATATCGGGGGCATCGGCCAGCCACCTCCGAATCGTCCGCCGATCCGAAGCACGGTACGCCACCAGCAATAGCCTGACCGCGCGTCTCATGCCTGCATCTCAACTGCTCGTCCCGCCTGCAAGGTTTTGGCGGAACAGGGACGATTGAAATGGGCGGGCAACCATTGGCCTGTTGCCCGCCCACAGGATTACTTGCTCCTGAAGATCAGCGGCAGGAAGATGCGTTGCAGGGTGCTGAAAGAAGGCGCCGACGCAACCCCCGCGCTCAGCGGATCGGACACGGTCAGCGGATGCATCGGCAGCATCTTCGACAGCAAGCGGGGGTTCGGGGGCGACGCAGCAGGGCTGCGGGAAGCCAGCCCAATATCCCCGGCAAAGGCCAGTCGGTACTTGCTGTCCACCTGTGCGCCGACCTCGAGCAGATACAACCCTTCTTCCTCCACCCAGAAGCCGAGGGCGTCCACGGCGTCCACCCCGATGCTGATGCGATCGGGCCGGAAGGCGTGCAGCGGCGACCACAGGTACAGGTCGGGATCGCCCTTGCTGGCAATCAGGGTGAAGAGAGCCAGATCACCAGGCCGGAGGTGGAAGCGATATTGCACCCGCTGCCCGGCGGCGAGAGATTGACTGCCACCGATGTAGTTGGTGAACTCCAGCGAGCTTTCGGTCAGGGATGAGACGTTCAGGTTGGCATCCGCCACCCAGACGCCCAGATACTTGACGCCGTCTCCCTGGGAAAGCGTCCAGGTGTAGGAGGTGGTGTAAGCCACCCAGCCTGAATCCTGAACGGCCACCCAGTTGCCAGCGGTCGTATCCCACGCCCACTCGCGGATGTACATCCAGCGGGCGTCCTCTGCTTCGATGTGGAGGTGAACCTGGCTTCGGGTCGTGATCTGCCCTTCCCGAATGGTGAAGGCTGGAGCCCGAGGGGGCAGGTTATCGTAACCGGTGCTCAGATCAGGCACGACATCCAGGGTAGCCGTGATCGTCCGTTGACTTGCGGTACCCAGGCCAGGCCAGAAGGCCCGGGCCTCGACCTGGTTCTCCAGCGTCGCGGCGCCCGACGCGGAGTCCACCACGGCGCGGAAGCTCAGGGTGGCGTGCTCTCCCGGCCAGAGCAGGAAAGGCGTCCAGGAGATCGCCCTGCCGACCGGGTCGTAGGCGGCGCGCGAATCCAGCGTCGTGGTCAGCACGGTCAGGCCAGCAGGTAAGGTATCGGTGACGGCCATACGAGCATCCTGCCAGCCGCCGTTGCGGATGACGATCGTACAGGTCACCACCTCGCCGGGGCGGGCCGTGCGCGGCGCCATGTAGACCGCGCTGCCACTCAAATCGGGCATTGCTTCTGGATACCAGGTGAGTTGGGCAATCTCATAGGCTGCTTCCACATTGCCGGCCTGATCTGTCGCCCGTCCCCAGATGTGGTGGACACCACGCCCGATCTCGGTTGTTCCGGTGTAGAACCAGTAGACCTGAATGGACGGCGTGGCCGTCAACGGGAACCAGGAGCCCAGGGCATCCACCGACAGCCAGTCGCCATCGTCGGCCCGGATCTCCATACCCGCCCAGCCGGAAAGGTTGTCGGTCAGCGGGCCACCCAGCAGCAGATGCTGGTTCCCCAGGGTATCCGTGATGACCTGCATGATCTGCGCCCCCCACGTCTGACCGCCAAGGGTCACTTTGGAGCTGGGCGGCGTCCTGTCCAGCCGGATCACGGCAGTCACCGGTGACGAGGTACGCCCCACCATATCCGTGGCCCGTGCCCAGAGCGTGGTGGAGATGTCCGTGGTGAAGTGCAACGGCGTGAGATACGGCAGCCAGTGCACGCCATCGGTGCTGTATTCCACCTGCTGAACACCCGCTCCCGCATCGTTCGCCGTGATGGTCACGGTGATCGGGGTGACGTACCAGCCATTGTTCCCGGTCGGCGACCCCGGATCCAGGGCAATGGTCACGGTCGGTGGCTGGGTATCCACCCGCACCATCCGGTGCGCAGTTGGACCCCAGGCATCGTTGGCCCCTCGAGCCCGAATGTGAAAGTACCAGAGCCCGTCCGAGATGTTTTCGTAAGTCACCACACCAGTGACGCCCATGCTGAGTGTGGCAGGCACCGTGGCCGGATCGTGATCCAGATACCAGCGGTAACCGGTGATGGTGGCTGGATCGCCGGCCGGCTGGGTCCAGGTCAGCACGACCGTGCTGGTGGGATACCACATCAGCGGGTCAGGATGGGTGGGACTGTTCACAACAGGCACTGTGGGTGTGATGGGCACCCCCACGGCAGGGGAGGTTGCAAGCGGCGGTTGTTCCGAAGCGCACCCCCGTGCGGGCACATAGTAATCCAGCACCGAATAGTCCTGTTCCACCCCACTGTTGGACAGGGTTTGCTGGACATACAGGAAGGGGACGTATTTGTACTCCCAGCTGCACGCTCCCGGCGGGAGGCTGCCCGTCGCGCCGGATATGGCAAAACCTTCCCCCCAGCTCACGGAATAGGTCGCCCCCTGCTCCCAACCCCAGGTGTGGGAACCTTCGACGCCCACGCCAGCGAACTTGGCCTCCCCACCCAGGGAAAAGCTGTACGACTGACTCCGGGTTGTCGAGTGCTCCTTGAACTCGGAGCTGCTGAGCTCCCAGGTGGGGTCCCCGCCGCCACTACTCACCAGAATCGGCCCTTGACTGTACGTCCAGATCACGGACCCACGCACCTGCCACCATTGCCCACCGCGCAGGATCTCGAAGAAACCATCTTCAGTGTCCGTATCCCGCATATCCGTCGGGAACTGGTCCACCTGTTCGTTCCCATACGGCCAGTACTGACCGATGCGATAGTACACGCTGTTCTCACCGGCCGGGTTGTCCACCCAGGCAAAGAGCATCTCCGGGCGACCATCGTTCCCCACCAGATCGGCCATCGCCGCTGCCGCGCCAGCAGTTTCAGCCCCCACCCAGCCGGGGAGCGGCACACCCGGGACCCAGAAATCCACCCCGCCATCGGCGCCAAGGTCATCGCCGATCACGTAGGCGTAGAGGTTCTCTCCATCCGGATTACGCACCCAGTTGACGATCACCTCCAGCCGGCCATCGGCATCCGAGTCGGCCACTGTGAGCCCCAGTCCCTGGTCCTGGGTACCGAAGGCTCCTTTTATCTGCGTATCGCCGCCCCAGCGCGCCACGTGTCCACTGGGGTCCATGTCCCAGCCAATCCGGTAGTAACCGCGATTGACCCCGCCGCCGTCAGTCGGAGGAAGATACACCACATAGCCGAAGATCAACTCCGGGCGTCCATTGCCGTCCAGGTCCTGAAGGTCGAGGCCCACGCCCTGAACCCCCTGACCCGAGGTCACCAATCCAATCGGCCGGGGAGCATCCCAACGGCTTACCACGCCAGCCGCGTCCACGTCCCAGCCAACACGGTAATAGGCCTGACGATCGCCGGCATCCACCCAGCCCAGCACGACCTCCGGACGGCCATTCCCGTTCAGGTCCGCCACACCGGCGCCCAGGCCACCGAGATCATCGCCAAAGCCGGTATCCACACCGCCAATGCCGCTCCAGGAAGCCTGCCCATCGGCATTCACATTCCATCCCACGCGATAGAGCACCTTATTGGCTCCACTGGGGTTGTCCACCCAGGCCAGGAACAGGTCCGGCGTGCCGTTGTGGTCGAAATCGGCAAAGTCCCCTGCCAGGCCCTGGTTCTCCCAGGTGGTGGTCGGTGCGCCCATTTTCGTCGTGGCCTTCCATCCCGCGCGGTAGGCCGGCACCCAGGAATCCGCGTAGGACAGCTGGCCACCGCTGCTGGTTGTCCGGCTGTTCCACAGGTCCATATCCTTCGTAAAGGTACTCTGGATTTCAGAAGGCACGCACACGCGGATGAGCTCCAGCCGGCCCAGCCGAAAAACGATCTGGTTTCCTCCAGCCGGGTTATCCACCCAACCCACCATAGGCTCGGTCCAGCCATCGTCGCCAGAGACCAGATCGGTCGCGGCCAGGAAGGCACCGTCGGAATCCCACCCCAGGCTGCCCGCGATGGCGCTGCGCTCCTGCCAGGAGGCCGGGACTCCGTTATGGTTCAGGTCCTCCCCGATAAGGTAGTACATCACGTTGTCGCCATCCGGGTTGTCCACCCAGCTGAACAGGATATCCTGAACCTGGTCGTTATCGAAGTGCCCGATCGTGACCCCCAGGCCCTCATTGAAGTGGCCGATGTCCACCGACACCCGACGGGAGTCCCCCCAGGAAACCACCCGCCCATCGGCCCCGATCGTCCAGCCAATGCGGTAATAAAGCCCATTGCTCCCACTGGGGTCGTCAATCCAGGCAAACACCATGTCCAGCTGGCCATCGCCGTTGATGTCGGCAATGTCCAGCCCAGCCCCGGCGTTGTTGTGATTCCCGTTCACGGAAACGGCGTATTTCGGGCTCCATCCTCCACGAACCACGCCGCCGGCATCCAGGTCCCAACCAACGCGGTAATAGGCCGTGTTGGCCCCATCCGGATCATCGATCCAGAGCACAACCAGATCAGGCCGCCCGTTGTGGTTGATATCGGCCACCGCCGCACCGAGGTAATCCGTGTAATGGCCCCAACCCAGGTTCAACTGTCGCACATCACTCCAGCTGGTCGGAGTCCCGTCTTCCCGAACATCCCAGGCCACAGCGTAGCGCACATTGTTTTCCCCAGGCGGGTTGTCCATCCAGACCGTCAACAAATCGGGGCGACCGTTGCCGTTGATATCGAAGAAATCTGCTCCCGCGCCCTGGGTCTCATGACCGATGTCTCCCGAAGAAAAGCGATGTGCATCACGCCAGCCTATACCGCTGTTCGCCGCTCCCTGGGTCCCCCGATACTGGTAACAGAGATTCCGCACCCTGCTGACCACCACGAAGCCCTGCTGTCGTTTCGTCGAGGATTTCCAGCCCTTGCTCTCGGACTGACTGACCCCTTTCCCCCAGGAATAGGTGAGGGAACGTCCCCATTCCCAACTCAATTGCGGGCCAGCCTCAATGGGCAACCAGTTCTCATGAGCGCCAAAATCCACCGACAGGTCCAGCGACACCTGGGAGGAGTACGAAGTGGTCAGGGAATTTTCCTGACTGGAGCTCTTGTCCCGAAACGTTCCATAAGTGACCTCAAGGCCATCGGCATTGCTCACGCCGGGCTTATCCCAATAAGGGGGCAAATTGACCATGGCCACCACCCGCGTGTCCGTGAGTTCGGTGCACACGCCGCCGTTCAGGGCATCGTAGCTATCTCCATCCACATCGCCCAGCGCCACCCCAACGTAGCGGACGGTATCCCGTTCGTGACTGCGGTCCTGCCAGACACTCCGGAGGTGCAAGGCATGGCCATTGTCCTGCCCGGCGTGCTCGTCCAGGTTATCGTCGAACGCGAGCACCTGAAGGTCCTTGCCGTTGTCTTCGACTGCGACGACGATCTCTCCCTTGACGTCACGGTCGATGTCTCCCACCGCGACCGAAGGCCAGTACACATGGTCCAGTTCGTTGTCACTGCTCCACCAGGAACCCCGCAACATCAACCCGGCACCCGGGAGGTAATCCAGGGAAATGATCTGCAACCAGTCACTATCATCCTGGAAGGCCGAGACAATCTCATCCGCCCCGTCGCCATCCACGTCCCCGGCAGCCACCGAGACATACCACACATCGTTCCGCCCGTGATTGACATCGTACCAGTGGTCGTTGTCGGAGACGGCGTATCCGTGTTTGGCATCATCCACCACAATGATCTGCAGCTTGTCCTCGCCATCCTGCACGGCCAGGACGACCTCGTCCAGGTAATCGCCGTCCACGTCGCCAGTCGTCACATCCAGACACCGTTCATTACCCGCTTCACAAATATCGTCAAGCGCCAGGTCACTCCGGTTCCAGGACATCCAGTGCTCTTCCTGGAGCGCACCATTGTTCCACGCCAACGTGATCAACTGCAAATGATGGCGCCCGTCCTCAATGGCGACTACGATTTCATCGTTGTAGCCATCACCATCCAGGTCGCCGGTAGCGATCGCCGTCTCATAGGTGTCCCCTCGATCGTGATCGGCGCTATGCCACCACGCTGCCTGGGTCAGCCCACCATCCGGCGTCCCATCCAGCATGATCACTTCCAGGTCGTTCTTCTTGCCCCTGGCACCGCTCTTGAGGGCCACCACCACCTCGTCGGAACGATTGGCCTCTCGCGTCAGATTACCGGCAGCGATGTCCACAAACTCGTGTCCGCCTTCATGATCGTTCCCGCTCCACCAGGCGTCAAACGTCACCCCGCCATCGTTCTCGGCGTTCTTCAGCGAGACCACGTGAATTTCTCCATCGTCATCCCGAAAGGCGCTGACTACCTCTTCGCGGCCATCAGCGTCCAGGTCAGCGGTGGTCACGGACGACCAGTCAATGTCATCACGGTCGAAGTTGCCGTCCTTCCAGGCGAAGCGATATACCAGATCATTCCCCACGTTGTCCAGTTTGTCGATCTGAATATAGCCATCCTCATCCCGGAAAGCGGTCACGATTTCGTTATCCGTGATCAGGCGCGCGCACTCCTGCGGGAGGATCGGAACAATCCAACGCACCGCTTTTCTGCCCTCCTGTCTCCTGTTCCTGCCTGACAAACGGGCCATCTGGCTCCCGTGCCCCGGCAGGCCGTGCCTGCCCGCCTGGAAGCACTCCCAAAAGCAGCATCCACGCCATCAGGCCCAGAACCAAACGGAAGTTTCTCCTGGTGAAGACAGCCATGATACCTCCCTCTTGTCATTAGAGATGCCAACGAAAGAGTACAGGGTGGAATCCGTTGGACTGCTGGCGGCCTGACCAGCAGCCTTTACGCGTCCCAGCGAGGTATATGCACAATCCGCCTACAGAGATACCAGAAGGGAGGCAAACGGCAAGACAAGAATCTACTTCGTCCCCCACAAAAATTTACTGCGCGGCGATAAGCTGGACTTTATCCATTTGCACTTTAACAAAAGTAGGGTAAGCTAAGACATT
>CAYSXA010000087.1:0-11257 GCA_964435005.1 uncultured Anaerolineaceae bacterium
TTGCTGCACGATGCGGCTGATGGCGTCGGCGGCGAGCGGCGAGGATTCCATCAGCCAGCGGAAGTCCGCTCGGTCAATGGCGAGCAGGCGCACGGCGGTCTCCGGCGCGGCACGGACGGAAGCGATGGCCTTGCCGCCGCGCGTGAGTTCCACCTCGCCGAAGAAGTCGCCGCGCGTCAGTCGCGCCAGTTGCACCAGCCCGTTCCGTTGCCGCAGGCCGACTTCCACCTCACCTTCCAGGATGATGAAGAAGGTATCCACTGGCGATTGCTGTTCGATGATGGTCTCGCCGGGGGCGAAGGTCACTTCGCGGGCGCGGTGTTCCAGTTCGCGCATCTGGTGGTGGTTGAGCAGCGGCATGGCCTGGGCGATCACCTCGTTCACCAGTTCCCCATCCGAGATGACGACCGTCCGTGAGGTGCGCTCGGTCATCGAGGGATCGTGGGTGACCATCACGATGGTCTTGCCCTGTTGGGCGAGGGTGCTGAAGATGTCAATCACGTATCCGGCGGCTTTGGAATCCAGGTTGCCGGTAGGTTCGTCCGCCACGATGATCGGCGGGTCGTTGGCTAAGGCACGGGCGATGGCGGCGCTCTGCTGCTGCCCGGTGGATACGGCCAGCGGTAATTTGTGCGCCTGCTTCTCCAGCTCGACCAGGCGCAGCAGCTCCAGCGCGCGCTCGGCGCGTTCGCCGAAGGGAATCACGTCCGCGTAGTCCATCGCCAACATCACGTTCTCCAGCAGTGTGAGCGTGGGGATGAGCTGGAAGAACTGGAACACGATGCCCAGATTGCGCCCGCGCCACAGCGACCGCTCGCTCTCGCTCATCGCGTACAGGTCAACGCCGTCCACGAAGACCTGGCCTTCGGTTGGGTGGTCGATGCCGGTGAGCATGTTCAGCAGGGTGGATTTACCGCTGCCCGACTTGCCCACGATGGAAACGAATTCGCCGCGATGGATGGTCAGGTCGATGCCCTTCAACGCGGTGAACGTGCCGGCGGCGTTGACGAAGGTCTTCACCACGCCGCGCATCTCAATCAGGGGGGGGCGCGCGCTCATGCCGGGGTCTCCTCGTCCACCCACTGCCCGTCGAGCAGGAACTTGTGGCGCGTGAAGCGGGGGAGCAAGCCGTTGTCGTGGGTGACCATCACGATGGTCTTGCCCGCGTCCACCAGCTGCTCGAACAGGTGGAAGATGTGGTCGGCGGTGACCGAGTCCAGGCTGCCGGTGGGTTCGTCGGCCACGAGGATGGGCGGGTCATTCGCCAGCGCGCGGGCGATGGCGACGCGTTGTTTCTGCCCGCCGGAGATGAAGGCGGGGACTTTGTACGCATGGTCGGCCAGTTCGACCATGTCCAGCAGTTCGAGTGCCCGCTCGCGGCTGAGGCGCGGGTGATAGTCGCCGCACAGGTCGATGGGGAGCATCACGTTCTCCACCAGCGTGAGCATGGGGAGCAACTGGAAGGACTGGTACACCACGCCGATGTTCCGACCGCGCCAGCGGGCCAGTTCGTTTTCGTCGAGCGTGTGCACGCCGACCGTGCCGTCGGCGGTGTGCACCCACACCTCGCCTTCGGTCACGCGATCCACGCCGGTGATCATGTTCAGTAGGGTGGACTTGCCCGCGCCCGATTTGCCCAGGATGCCCAGGAACTCGCCGGGGTACACGCGCAGGTCGATGCCGTTCAGCGCGGTGAACGCGCCAGCGACGCTGGTGTAGGTTTTGACGACGTTTTTCAATTCAATAATGGGTTGCATTGGTTGCACTGGTTACTTTGGTTAGTTGTTTGTATCGGCTGAACGGGTTGTTCTTTGCTGTGCCTTATCTTGGAGGGTTGGGGATGGGGGATTTCATCCACCAAGCAGGGTCCATACGGGCCGGATGATCAGTTCCACGAACACCCGCCCCATATGCGCTGCGTCGTAGGGGAAATCGCGTTCCAGCCACCAACCAATCAGCGCCAGGGTGCTGGTCACCAGGTGATTCGCCACCACCGCTGGTGGGACGGTCGCTCCTTCTATGGGCGGCAACGAGGCTTCCACGCGGTCGCGGATGCGTTTGAGCACCGGCTCCAGCACAAAGCGCACCCCGTGGTCGAGGAGCAGCACGCGGAAGAGGGTTTCGTGTTCACGCACGTAAGCGAACAGTTGCGTACCCTTCTGTGTCATCACGCCCGAAAGATCGGGCTCCGGGCGGTACAGATCGAGCCGCGCGTCCAGTTCATCCATCACGGAATGCACTACGTCGAGCAGCAGGTCATCCAGCCCCTCGTAGTGGCGGAAGAAGGTGCGGTAGCCGATATCTGCCCGCTCGGCCACGTCCTGGATGGTGATGTTGCGGTATCCCCGTTCCAGAACCAGGTCGATCAGAGCGGCACGGAGCAGTTTTCGGGTGCGGCGAACACGGCGGTCATCGGGTGGCATTGTTGCAATCCTTGTGACTTATGGCGCATAACAGGTCGTAACTGTACCGCAAAAGGCGTGGGGTGTCAAGGAACTCGTTTTTGTCCTCCCAGCAACCGTCGCAGGCTGGTATAATTGCCCTCGCGGGCGGGTAGCTCAGTTGGTTAGAGCGCTTCCCTTACAAGGAAGAGGTCGCAGGTTCGAGTCCTGTCCCGCCCACCAACCCGCCCTGGCCCCTGGCCGGGGTGTTTCTTTTGTTGTGTCTTGACCAACATCCCACCTGGCGCTATACTGCAACCAGTGGACTGCCACACTCCCTCAGACCAGCAAGACCAACCGACCAACAGACCAATCCGACCAACAGACCAATCCGACCAATAGACCAACCCGACCCAATCAGGAGCCTCCCATGCACGACTTCCTCTTTCGCGGTTCCCTTGCCGATCTTGATCCCCGTGTGTACGAACTGACTCAGATCGAAGCCGAACGCCAGGTCCGGCGGCTGATTTTGATCCCCAGCGAGAGCCAGGCCCCGCTGGCAGTGCGCGAGGCGCTGGCCTCGGCCTTCCAGAACATCTACGCGGAGGGTTATCCGCCCGAAGAGACGCGCTGGATGAGCGAGGATGAGATTCTGGATTACGATGCCCGCCTGGCGGAGTACCGCCGCTACTCCGACCCGCGCTACTACAAAGGGGTGGAGTACGCCGATATTGTGGAAGCGCTGGCGCGGCGTCGCTGCGCGGAAGCTTTTGCCGCGAATGGCGTCACCCCCGACGACCTGTACGTCAACGTGCAGGCGCTTTCCGGCGGCCCGGCGAACAACGCGGTCTATCACGCGCTGGTCAACCCCGGCGATACCGTGATGGGCATGAACCTGTTGCACGGCGGGCACCTCTCGCACGGCTCACCGGTCAATCGGTCAGGGAAGTTCTACAACGCCGTGCATTACACGGTGGATCCGGAGACCGAACAGATTGATTACGACGCGGTGCTCGCGCTGGCGAAGGAGCACCGCCCGAAGTTCATCATCGCGGGCTATTCCTCGTACCCCTGGACGGTGGACTGGGCGAAGTTCCGCGCCATCGCCGACGAGGTGGGCGCCTATCTGTTCGCGGACATCGCGCACGTGGCCGGGCTGGTGGCGGCGGGCGTGTACCCCTCGCCGGTCGGCTACGCCGACGTGATCACCTTCACCACGCACAAAAGCCTGTGCGGGCCGCGCGGCGCGGTGATCCTCACTACCGACCCGGCGCTGGCGCGCAAGATCGACCGCGCGGTCTTCCCCGGCGAGCAGGGCGGGCCGCACGTCAATGTGTTCGCGGCCCTGGCGCTGACCTTCAAACTGGCGCGCACGGAGCAGTTCCGTGAACTGCAACAGCAGGTGGTGAAGAACTGCGTGGCGCTCACTGAGCGCCTGCGCGAGCGCGGCTTCCGCATCCCCTACGGCGGCACGAACACCCATTTGATGAACCTGGACTGTCATTCGGTCAAAGGCCCGGACGGCGCGCCGCTCTCCGGCGACATGGCCGCCCGCATCCTCGACCTGGTGGGCATTGTGGTCAACCGCAACACCATCCCCGGCGATAAGTCCGCCCGCAACCCGGCAGGCATCCGCATGGGCACGCCGTGGATCACCCAGCGCGGTTTCCGCGAGGCGGAGAGCGTGGCCCTGGCGGACATCATCGCCGACGTGCTCTGGGCGACCACGCCGTACTGGCAGGGGAAGAAGCAGCGCGCCAAGATTGACTTTGCCACGCTGGAGGAAGCGCGCCTGCGGGTGAAGGAACTCGCGGAGCAGGCCGGCGCGGACTTCGACCCGCCGGGCTTTGGTTACCCGCACTTCTACGTCCTCGACCGCACTGCACCGCCGTTCGAGTATGCGAGCATGGAGATGGGCGGCGAGCGCGTGCGGCAGTTCCTGAACTTTGCCCTGGCCAGTGACGTGGAGGCGCTGAGCCCTGGCGAGAGCCAGCCCACGCGGGTGTACACGGCGGAGGGCGCGGTGGACGGGGCGCTCACCTGTCTGGGGGCACGCCGCTTCCGCCTGACCGTACCGGCGGAGAAGGCCTCGCTGGTGGCCAACTGGCTGCGCGACCTGTCGGACGGCTTCGTGAAGTTCGACGACGATTTGTTGCGCAAAGTCCCCGGCCCGGTCTGGGTGAAGGAGCCGGTGAAGGGCGAACGCATCGAGGTGCCAGGCGAACCGGCGGCGGCATCCAAGCCGTGGGCGGTCGGCGACGCGCTGCCCGCTGACGGCGACCCGCTGCCGCCCTTCGTCTGGGAGGAGCGCGAGCCAGAGGCCCTGCGCCGCACCCCGTTGTTCGACCTGCACCGGCGGCTGGGCGCGAAGATGGTGCCCTTCGCTGGCTGGGAGATGCCGGTCTGGTACTCCTCAGTGCTGGAAGAGCACCGCGCGGTGCGCGAGGCCGCCGGGCTGTTCGACGTGTCTCACATGGGCGTGTATCAGGCCGAAGGGCCGGACGCGGCGGCTTTCCTGGACAGCGTGTGCGCCAATGACATCGGCGGCCTGGCGGTGGGCGAATCCTGCTACACGCATTTCCTCGATCCGGACGCCAACGTGATTGACGACCTGCTGGTTTATCGCCGCGACGTGGATACCTATCTGATCGTGGTGAACGCGGCAAACGACGAGAAGGACTGGGCCTGGTTGAACGCGGTGTGTGAGGGCCGGGTGCGCGTGGACAACGAGCGTCCCTGGGCGCGCGCCTTCGGACGGGGCGTGACACTGCGCAACCTGCGCGATCCGCAGGCGGGCGCGGACATGCGCGTGGACATCGCGCTGCAAGGCCCCCGCTCGCGCGACATCCTGCTCGCGCTGGGCTGTGATGAGGTCACCCGCCGCCGCATCCTGCGGCTGAAGCGCACCCAACTCACGGAAGGCGTGGTCGGCGGCTTCGACCTGGTCATCTCGCGCACTGGTTACACCGGCGAGAAGATGGCCTTCGAACTGTTCGTGCATCCCGAAAAGGCCCCAGCGTTGTTCGAGGCGCTGCTCAAGGTTGGCGAGCCGTTCGGGCTGAAACCGTGCGGGCTGGGGGCGCGCGATTCGCTGCGCACCGAGGCCGGATTGCCGCTCTACGGCCACGAGATGGGTGGAGAACTCAACCTCGGTGTGGGCGAAGCGGGCTTTGGAGGCTTCGTGAAACTGTACAAGCCGTGGTTCATCGGGCGCGCTGCCTTCATCGCCCGCGAGCAGACCCGTCAGCGCGAAGTGGTGCGCTTCCGCTTCAACGAGAAGAACGTGCGCATGGCGCACCTCGGCGACCCGGTGCTGGACAGGCGCGGCAGGGTGATTGGCGTGGTCACCAGTTGCGCGGTGGATCGGGAGGGCTACCTGCTCGGCCAGGCCGTGGTGGAGCGCAAATACACGGCGGAAGGCACGCCGATTTTCGTCTTCCAGAGCGCGCCAAAACAGGCCGGCAAAGCGCCCGCCGACCTGCGCCCCGGCGACCGCGTGCCCGTGCCCACACCGGCGACGGTGTTGCGGCGCTTCATGCGGTGAGCGAAGTGAAGACCTGTCAGGTTCCCGAAACCTGACAGGTCTTTTCGCGTTACCCTTGCTAGAAACGCGGATTTCGTCTATCCTTAATGCAATCCGGTCATCCGCGCCGGGCCCGAAACGACCGTCTGTACGGAAGGAGAGAAGAAGATGAAAAAATGGTATGTTCTGATCATCGCCCTGGTGATCGCCAGCCTGGCACTGGCGGCTTGCGGTGGTAAAGCGACCGAAGCGCCGAGTGCCGGTGGCGGGCAGGCCCAGGCAGGGTTGCCCGACCTCGGTGGGCGCACCATCACCGTGGCTGTGGAGAACGCTTACCCGCCCTTCAACTTCATCGATGAAGCCACTGGTGAAACCAAAGGCTGGGACTACGACACGGTGCGCGAAATCTGCAAGCGCATCAACTGTGTGCCGGACTTCAAAGAGGCTGCCTGGGACGGCATCTTCCCTGCCATGCAGGCGGGAGAGTACGACATGCTGGCCGACGGCGTGACCATCACGGAAGAACGCGACAAGATCGTGGACTTCTCCATCCCGTACGTGACCATCGGCCAGGTGCTGCTGGTGCGGGCGGATGAGACCGCCACGCTGGACGAGTTCAAGTCCAATGCGGACAAACTGATCGGCACACAGATTGGTACCACGAACGAAATCGTCGCCAAAGAGAATTTCCCTGAGGATCGCATCAAGTCGTTTGACGACTTCGGCGCGGCTATCCTGGCGCTGCTCTCCGGCGATGTGGACGGCGTGGTGATCGACAACGTGAGCGCGGTGGGCTTCATGGACGAGAACCCCGGCAAACTGAAGATCGGCGCTCAGATCACCTCGGACGAGCAGTTGGGCTTCGTCTTCCCGCCGGGCAGCGACCTGCGCGAAGCAGTCAACGCCGCGCTGGAGGCGATGAAGGCCGACGGCACGCTGGACGAACTCAATCGTAAGTGGGGCCTGACCCAGTAGTGCGGACTATCTGAGCGTCGTTTCGGGTGAGACCAGGATGGGCAGAATGCCCATCCTGGTCGTTTGCGGCGCGGTGCGCTGCGGATTTTTTGAGGAGTGAACATGCAAACCACAGATGCAGTCAAACGACCTCAGGAGAGTCGCGTCGGACAGTGGGTGAGTGAGGCCCCCTGGTGGGCGATCGTGCTGGTTGCGACCGGGTTGATTCTCGGCTACTTGATTCTGGCCGACCCGGACTACCGCGACACCTTTTTCTTCCTGCAGGCCGGCGTGCGCACCACCTTACGAATCACGCTGACGGCTTACGGCATCGCCGTTGTGGTCGGTTTGATCGGCGGGTTGGCGCGCACCTCGAAGAACGTGGTGATCTACAACATCGCTACCTTCTACGTCGAGGTGGTGCGTGGCATCCCGCTGATTGTCTTGATGTTGTACGTGGCCTTCGGCGGTGTTCCGTTCATGGTGCAGGTGATTAAGGCCATCGGCCAGTGGGGTATGGGGCTGCTGGGCGAAGGGTCGTTCTTCGCCTCCTGGGCGACCTACAGCATCCGCAACATCCCAATGGACATGCGGGCCATCTTCGCGCTGGCGTTGGGGTATGGGGCTTATGAAGCCGAGGTGTTCCGCGCAGGGATCCAGTCCATCAGCCGGGGGCAGATTGAAGCGGCGCGTTCGCTGGGGATGACTTATTTCCAGGCCATGCGATTTGTGATTTTGCCTCAGGCGGTGCGGCGGGTGTTGCCGCCGTTGGGCAACGATTTTATTTCCCTGTTGAAGGATTCCTCGCTGGCGACAGTGCTGGCTGTGCCGGAACTCACCCAGTTGGGGCGGCTGCGACGCGCGAGCACCTTCCGCGTCTATGAGACCTTCAACGTGGTCTCGTTCCTGTACCTGGCGATGACGCTGCTGCTCTCGACGGGCGTGCGCGCGCTGGAACGGCGGATGCGCGTGATGGAGTAGCCGGTTTTATCGCTGAGCGTCCAGGTAAGATTGCAGCAACACGGTCGCGGCCAGGTCGTCCAGATGGCCGCGACGTTTCTTTTTGGGGGAACCGAGCGCCCGGCGTGCCTGCAGGGCGCTTTGGGTGGTGCCGTATTCGTCCCAGAGCACCACGGGGATCGAGGTCTGTGCGCGGATGGCCGCTGCCAGTCGTGCGGCGCGGCGGCCTTCCAGCGTGGGTTGACCGTGCTCATCCACAGACTGGCCGACCACGATGCGAGCGACACCGTGCTCGGCGGCGATCTGCGCGATGGTCGCCGCGTCCACGTTACGCGCCACGTGCTGAATCACGGTCAGCGGGTTGGCGATCGTGCCGGTGGGGTCGCTGATCGCCAGCCCGATGCGCTTGGCGCCGGGGTCTACGGCGAGGATGCGTTGGTTGGTTGGTGTTGGTTGAGATGGTTGCATTGGTTGTCACATACCACATCACGCATACCGTTCACCACATTATTGCATCACGACAATGTGGATGCGGAAAGGCAGGAGTGGCAGACGAGGCCACCAGGGGGGCGAAAGAGTGATGCGCGGCGGGGCAGCGAGTGGCATGGTTTCGCGTAGCCACGATGAGGCTTCTTCCAGTAAACGTCCAGAAACCCCTGAAATCACCTGTGCCGGGTCGATGACGGCGATCTCTTGCCAGTTGATGCGAAGCTGGCCGTGCGCCTGCTCGCCTTCGAGCACGGGTGGTGTGCTCATCACCCAGCGCAGCGTATCGGGCACCGGCTGGTAGCCAGCGAGCAATTGTGTTTGCCGGATGCCTTCCGCCAGGGTGCGCAGGTCGTCGCTGCGAATGACCAGCGCACGGAAGGTCATCCGCAAGGTCAGGCGCAGCGTTTCGCTCGGCTGTTCGCCGGGCGGGTCATACGTGCGCTGGAGCACGCTCACGGGTTCCAGGCTGTCTTCCAACAGGATGTCGCCTGCTTCCAGCGTGGCGCGGAGTTCTTCCAGCGCGGTGGCTTCGAGGTCGGTGCGCAATTGGCTGTACAGTCGGCTGTGGTCGAGTGGCGCCGGAGCCGCCACTACTGTGTCCGCACCGCCGCGAGTGGGGGAAGGGTTGGTGACCGCGACCTTTAGCCCCAGGTCGCCAGTCAGGGTGCGTAGACTGTCCGCGGGCAGGTTGCCGCGTGCCCCCCAGTCCAGCGCTTGCACGGGGACGGTGATTTGTTCGCCTGCACCGGCGGGCACCTGAGCGGCGCGGGTGGTGGTGAAGCGCACTGGTGGGTCGCCGCCCAGCACCAGCGTGCCCTTCGGGATGACAATGGCCTGTGTGGTCAGGTTGGTGAACACCACCTCCCCGTGAGCCGGACTGGAAGGGGAACGGGTTTCGCCGGTCACTGGTGCTTCTGCGCGGCCTTCCACTTCGACCGTGCGCCAGGTGGCGGGCAGCGCCCCGCTCAGGTTGACCGCTGAGATGTCTGGCCCGGCCTGCACGTCGATCGTGATCCCTTCACTGCGCACGATGGGCGTAAGCTGTACCTCCGCGCTGGGCGCCAGTACAGCGACGATTGCCAGCAGGGCGAGCACGGCAACGGTGAATACGACCGTGCGGACGAGTGGGTGCTGTGTCCAGGTGATTAGTGCGGGGCGCGCTGCTTCGCGCAACGCGGCCAGCTGCTCCGGTGGGCGGGGGCGGCGTCGTTTGCGACGCCGGCGGTCGTAGCGCCACGGCGCGCTGTGCGCTTCCTCCACGCTCGCAAACACCGGCACACCGGCCTCGTGCGCTTCGATACGCACGGCCTGGTCATGGGTGACCAGCGCGATCTGGGCGCCCAGGTGTCGTGCGTGCCGCCGGAGCAGGATGAAATCCAGCCTGCGCAGCCGCAATCGCCGCGCAGGCCAGACCAGCAGGATGCGTCGGGTCTTCGCCCAGTTCATCTTGTCGCGGATGGAGACCACATCGTCGTATGGCTCCAGCCGCAGGATTTGGGTTTTCATCCGGAGCGCTCAGGTGGTGTCCGTAGATGGCCGCCGATGAACGCAGATGATGGGATGCGCGGACTATCTGCGTTCATCTGTGTTCATCCGTGGGCGATTCTCATGTTGCCTGGAGGCGGTCTTTCACCCAACCAGCCACGCTTTCCAGCGCCTGATCGAGTTTCGCTGCGTCACGTCCGCCAGCCTGGGCCAGGGTGGGTTTGCCGCCCCCGCCCCCGCCGAGTATTTGGGCGACGAACTTCGCCAGGTGACCGGCGTGCAGGCCGCGCTTTACCAGGTCTTCCGTCACGGCGGCGACCAGGATGGGACGGTCGCCCTGCACCGTGGCGAGCACGGCCACGCCGCTCTTGTGACGCTGGCGGAAACGGTCGGCTAGCAGGCGCAGCGTGTCCGCGTCCGCGTTGGGGATTTCCACCGCCAGCACGGGCAGCCCGTTCACGGTAGGCGGCTGATCAAGGTGCCGTTCGAACGCTGCCCGCGCCAGGTCGTGCCGAAGCGACGCGACCTGTTTGTGCGCCGCGCTCAGATCAGCCTGCAACGCTGCAACCCGGTCGGGCACTTCTTCGGGGGCACTGCTAAGCTGCGAGGCAGCGCGATCCAACGCGTCGAACCGGCGGCGGATCAGTTCATAAGCCGCGCGACCGGTCACTGCCTCGATGCGGCGGGTGTTCTGGCTCACGCTGCTCTCGCTCACGATCAGGAATACGCCGATGTCGTTCGTGTTCGAGAGGTGCGTGCCGCCGCACAATTCGAGCGAGTAAGGTTCCGGCCCGCCGATGGCGATGGTGCGTACCGTCTCGCCGTACTTCTCGCCAAACAGCGCCATTGCGCCCTCTGCGATGGCCTCCTCACGGGACTTGATGGTTGCCCGCACGGGATAGCCCATCAGGATGGCGCGGTTTACACCCTCTTCGATGCGGCGTAGCTGGTCGGGCGTGAGCGCTTCGGTGTGGGTGAAGTCGAAGCGCAGGCGGTCGGGCGCGACCAGCGAACCGGCCTGGCGTGCGCCTTCACCAAGCACGGCGCGTAGTTCGGCGTGCAGTAGATGGGTGGCGGTGTGGTTGCGCATGATGTCGCGGCGGCGCATGGCGTCCACTTGTGCCACGGCGGGGTCGCCCACGCGCGGCGTGCCGCGCACCACCTCGCCGATGTGCACGATCACGCCCGCGGCGGGTTTGCGCGTATCATCCACACGGATTTCCCACCCCTGCTCATCAGAGCGGATGATGCCGGTATCGGACACCTGACCGCCGGATTCCACGTAAAAGCAGGTTTCAGGGAGCAAAACGGCTACCAGATCACCAACCTGCACCTGTTCCACTGACTGCCCATCGCGGACCAGCGCCAGCACCTCGCCTTCGACTTCCAGGCAGCTATAGGGGTCCTGGAGCACGCGTTCCGGGTCCGGCCCGTGCCTCTATACCCCCTGGACCCCGCCCGCCGA
>CAYSXA010000088.1:0-11252 GCA_964435005.1 uncultured Anaerolineaceae bacterium
AAGTGACCCGCTGGGTATGGTACTCTGTTTCCTCGTCACGCAAATCCATCGCGCGCGACCAGCCCTCAATCGTCGCATCGTAGGCCAAACGCAATTGAGCCAACGATTGCTCCAAGCCATCAAACAGACGGGCGTTGTCAATCGCGATCGCGCCCTGCCCGGCGAGCGCCTCCAGGAACTCCACCCACTCACTGTTTTGAGCCGCTCGATTGCGGCTGAAAATCATCAACACGCCCAGCGCCTTTCTCTTAGAAATCATCGGCGCTACGTAGCCAGAGGCAAAATCTTCAACCTGGAACAATTGCCTCAAAGCGTTATCCATTTCTTCGTCCGAGCCACCAAGGAATAACGTCTGACGTCCCAGTACAGCACGGCCAATCAAACTTTCGCCCAATCGCCAGGTAAAGCGCTCTATCGTGTGCGTGAGAAAGCCCCGCCCAGCCTGAAACCGCAATTCCTGGGTGTGCGGCTGGAACATCAGCACAGCCGCAGCATCCACTTCCAGTTGCGAGGCGACTTCATCCAATAACACCCGCAACGTAACCCGTGAATCCAGGCTAGCAGTGATCGCCAAGTCAATATTGCGCAGAGCCTGGACGTGCTTCAGGCGGCGGACCGCATCCAGATATAGGCTCATCCGCCGCAAGGCGTTTCCGACCATTTCTCCCATAGCCGCCAGCAGGCGCGCTTCTTCCTCTGTGAAAGACTTACTGTCCGCGGAATTTCTACGCGCGAGCATCAACACACCCATGAGCGCTTCTTCCGACTCCAACGGGACAAACACCGCCGGGCCAATCGCTGCCCCATTTTCCAGGGAAAGCGCATGGGCCTCCGCGCCATAGTCATCAATTCGGTATGCTTTTCGAGTGCGGAGCACCTGCCCGCTGATCCCTTCTTCCAGGTTAAAGTGTCGGCCTGCGTTGGGCGCCAGAACGCCATCGGCGACGGCAATGGTAAAGCCCGCGTCCACTTCATCCCGTAGCACCACCATCCCGGCGTCAGCGTGCAGGATCTGTTGAGCCTCTGCCAGTAACACGGGCAACAATTGATCCGCCCAGCGGGCCGTGCGCAGCGAAGTGGACAGCTCAAACAAGGCCTCCAGTTCACGTCGGCGGTGACGTTCCGCCTCAAACAACCGACTGCGTTCCAACGCCAGGGCGAGAGCATGCGCCATCTGTTCCAGCAAAGGGAGTTGTTCTGCATCCCATCCACGAGGTCGCGTCCAGAGTAAGTTGAGCGCGCCAATCACGTTCTTCCCGGCAATCAGCGGCAAGCTGATGCGAGATCTGTACCCGGCAGCGTACAACGCACGCTCAACGGGATAGTCTTTTTCCTTGGCCAGATCAGGAGATAAATACAGCCGTCCAGCGAGCACCTCCGCAGAGACGGACGTTTCCGACAGCGGACGGCTCCGCTCTGAGCTGTCTCCTGACTGCATCCGGTCCATAGCAACGATGGTAAAAGCCTCACGGTGATCGTCCACTACGGCAATGCTGGCCTGCTCGCAACCGGTAAGCTCCTTCAGTCGGGTGGTAATCGCCGGGAAAGCCTGGTGCACCTCTGGTTCAGCGTTGAGCTCGGCAATCATCCGATTGATGCTTTCAATGCTCTGCGCCCGCTGTTGTGCTTCCTGATATAAGCGGGCGTTCTCCAGCGCAGCGGCCGCCAGGCTGGCCAGGGATTGGAACACGCCACGCAGCTCCGAGGAAAAGAACGCTCCTCTGTCGCTGTACAAATTCAAAATGCCAAAAGTGCGTCCCCGGCTGATCAACGGAAACGCAGCAACAGAAACAAAATGGTAGCGTTCTGCTCGTTCCCGCCAGGGTGCAAAGCGCGGATCACTGAGAAGATCGTCTACAATCTGCGGCTGTCCCTGGCGAATGGCCTGACCGGCCTGCCCCTGCCCTTCGGGTGTATCGTCCCACCGGACCACCAGTTTTTGAGGATAGGGATGGTCTGTCGGATACCAGGATAGCACCTCCACCCGGCCATCCTCCAGAGCGCGCCCCAGCCAGGCCAGCTGCACATCAAACAGCTCCACACACAGGCGCGCCACATCCTGCGCCACCGCTTGCAGGTCCAGACTTTCCGCCAGCTTTTGTGCGCCAAAATGCAACGCCGTGAGGACCTGGTGCTGGCGCATGATCTCCCTTTCGTTTCGTTTGCGTTCCGCAATGCCTCGCTGAACGGACACAAAGTGGGTGACCTCCCCGCTTTCGTCCTTGACCGGGACAATGACATTCTCGCTCGGATAGAACGTGCCGTCTTTTCTCTGGTTGACCACCTCTCCCCGCCAGACCTGCCCCTTCAAGATCGCCTGCCACAGTTGCTGGTAATAAGACAAGGGATGCTCACCAGATTTCAACAGGCGCATGGTCTTGCCAATCGCCTCTTCAGGAGAGTACCCTGTTTGGGCCTCAAAGGCAGGGTTCATCCACTGGAGCACCCCTTCGCGATCGGTGATCACCACCACATCCGTGCTCCCTTCAACGGCTGCAGCCAGCAATCGCCCATGTTCCTCAGCTCTCTTGCTCTCCGTGATATCCATCGAGGCGCCCACGACTAGATAGGGTTCGCCTTGTTCATCACGCAACAGCCGCAAACGGTCACGAATCCAGACAACGCGCTCATCCTTACACACAAACCGAAACTCGTGTTCCAGCGAGTCCGTCTCAAACAGTTTGGCCGTCTCCGTCACTGCCCGCTTGCGATCTGGCGGATAAATGTGGGCCACCCACCAATCCGGTTGCAACGCTTCGTCAACGGAGTAGCCCAGCATGGACTCCACATTTTCGCTCACCCAAAGTGGACGAAGTTCTCCTTCCTCCACTTTCAGAGCGTATAAGATCACCGGGCTGGCCGCCGTGTATTGTTGCAACACAACCAGTTGCTCGCGCGCAGCAGACTCGGCCTGGTGTACGAGCGTCTTCACCAGACGATGACGCTCCATTGCATAACGAAGCGCGCGAACCAGCAAGGAAGCATCGATCTCCCCTTTGATGAGATAATCCTGTGCCCCTTCTCGGATGGCTTGCAGCGCCAGGTGTTCATCTGCGAGTCCGGCGACCACAATCACCGGCACGTTCGGAGCGTGAGCCAGCAGGGTCTCCAGTGCCCCCAGTCCCCGGCTATCCGGAAGGTTGAGATCCAGCAGGACGGCGTCAACGGTATGCTGGGAAAGATATTCCAGCCCAGCAGTCAGGGTATCCACCCATTTCAAGTGAAGACGAGGGGTTTCAATACCTTCGACAAGGCGCTCAATCAATCGTGCGTCAGTGGGGTCGTCCTCGATGAGCAATACAGCAACTTCTTGATCTGACATGCGAGACGTCCTTTCACGTCGCAGGTCAAGCACATATCTACAACCATTATCTCCCCTTATGGTTCAATTGTACTTCCAACCAACCCACAGGCAAAGATTTAGCGAAGATTGTATGGTTTCCTTAACTTTGGAGGGCAAAAACATTGACTATATAAAATATATCAGCTCGTTTCCCGGTATCGCGGTCCCGTTTTCAGAATCCCGCCTTCCGCCCTGGTACAATATTTCTATGGCTGACAACCAAAGCGACCATGACGCCGGAGCACGCATCCCCTGGCGGGCACGCCCATTGGCGGATCAAATCCGCTGGCTGAGATACCTGATCCCCGTCGTTCTGGTGCTGATCGTGATCAGCTATCAGCTGGGCGTGGCGCAATGGGTGGAACTGCGCTACGGGTACAACCTGCACTACTGGGTGGAAATCGCCTTCTACAGCCTGACCGGGCCGGTGGCCACGGCATTGATCCTGACGTGGATCGAGCGCGAACTCCGGGAAAAAGAAGCGTTGCGGCAGGAACGCGAAGCCGTGCTGGAGGAAGAGCGCGCTCGCATCGCCCGCGATCTGCACGATAGCGTGGCGCAGACGCTGTACTTTCTTGCCCTGAAGACCGACCACCTGCGGCAGCAAAGCGACCAAAACGAAGCCTTGCGCCAGGAACTTCGGGTCATGGGGCGGTCTTTACGCGAGGTGATCCGCGAGATCCGCCGTACGATCTTCGCCCTGCGCCCGCTCGACTGGTCGGGAACCGGCTTCCTCATCGCCCTGGAACGCTTCGTGGAAGGCTTCGCGGAGCAGGCAGGCCTGGAAGTGTCTTTTCAGGTCGATGAAGGGTACACCATTCCGCCCCGCCTGGAACCGACCATCTTCCGCCTGGTGCAGGAGTCCCTGAACAACGTGGCCAAGCACGCGCAGGCGAAGCGGGTCTGGATCCGCCTGTCTGCATCCTCGCGGGACACACTCCGGATGGAAGTGCGTGACGACGGTGTGGGGTTCGACACCCACCAGCCCCCTGGCCACGGCATCGGCCTGCAGCAGATGCGAGATCGTGCGCAGGCCGCCGGCGGGGAGTTCGTCCTGCGCAGCCAGCCGGGGAAAGGCACCACCATCCAGGCCACGTTCCCCAGGAGGTGAGCCACCATGCAGCCTATCCGAATCCTGCTGGCCGACGACCACAACGTACTGCGCCAGGGCATGGCCCAGGTGCTTGATGCTCAGCCGGACATGCAGGTGATCGCCCAGGCGGGCACGGGACGCAAGGCGCTCACACTCGCCCGGCGGCACCGCCCGGATGTCGTGTTGCTCGACATCCACATGCCCGATCTAGACGGCCTGGAGGTCACCTGGCGCCTGGCTCAGGAGTTCCCGGAGATGGGCATCCTGATCCTGACCATGTACCGACAGGAAGCGTTCGTGCTCAACGCGATCAAAGCCGGCGCACGGGGCTACCTGCTTAAAGAAGCGGAACTGGATGAGTTAATCGCCGCCATTCGAGCAGTGGCACGCGGCGAGGCGGTGATCGACCCCGCACTGGCCGGTCACATCCTGGCGGAGATCCGCGGCGAGCCGCGCGCCAAGGCACCCCTCAAACTCTCGAAGCGGGACACGGAAATTTTGCGCCTGCTCGCCGACGGCCTGTCCAACCAGGAGATCGCAGCACGTCTGGGGATCACCGAGAAGACCGTCCGTAACCGCCTTTCCCTGCTGTTCCGACAGCTCCACCTGAAAAACCGCACCGAGGCCGCCCTGTTCGCTCTGAAAAAGGGGCTGCTCGACCAGAACCCCTGAACAATCGGGACAAATGTCCCGGTTTTTCAGGAAAATCCAGGACAAAGAGGGAGAGGATCCAGGGCGAACGCCCCTGTCGCCAGCACGTCAACCGCGCTATGATGGGGTTACAAAAACCCAACCAAGGAGGTTGCCATGTCCTGGCGACGTTGGTTCATTCTGATCTCCATGCTGGTGCTGGGGGCGCTCCTGGTCTCGGCCTGCAGCGGCCAGACCACGCCGGAAGCGACGAAATCCCCGGCTGCAGAACAACAGGTCAACGCCGATGAGCACACCGACGAACACGCAGCGGAAGCCGCCACGCAGGTGGCCGAGGAAACCGCTCAGGCCGAAGAGCACGGCGAAGAACACACGACAGAAGCCGAAGAACACGGCGAAGAGCACGCCGCGGAAGCTGAGGAACACGAGCACGAGGCCGTACCTGCGGAATACGCGGAGCTGACCAACCCCTTCGCGGGCGACGCGGATGCCATCGCCGCTGGCGCGGAACTTTACCAGAGCTTCTGCGCCAGTTGCCACGGCACTGAAGGGCGCGGTGACGGCCCGGCGGCTGAATCGCTGCAGGTCAAGCCAGCCAACCTGGCCGACGCCGACATGATGGCCGGCGTGACGGACGGCTATCTGTTCTGGCGCATCAGCCAGGGGATGATGAGCGAAGGGATGGAAGACTCCTCCATGCCCGCTTTCGGCCACATGCTCCTCTCCGAAGAAGAAATCTGGCAGGTGATCAGCTTTGTACGCACACTGAGCGCCAGCCAATAGGTCACCCAACTCCGAACGGAAGAGCGCCGGTCAGATGGCCGGCGCTCTTCTTGTTGCAGGCACCTCAGGGAACATCCCATGGTTCCTCGGCCAACACTTTTCCGTCGTCCGGCCTCAACAGGCGGATGTGATCCAGATCAATATCCGCCGCCAACGGCACAGAGAACGTGACCCAGCGGCCGCTCCCATGATAGAACAATAGCGGCTTTCGAGGGCGGATCATCGTATCCTGGATCGCGCGAGAGCCGTTCAGCAACTGCACCTGCCAGGTGACCGGCTCCAGGTCTGGCGCCAGCAGGTACACCCCTTTATCTTCGATCAAGGGGTACATGCGAAGGCGCAAAGCGCCATCTCGCCGTTCTGCTTCCAGCGCCCAATCCCCGGCAAACGCCTGGATGGATTGTCGCTGGCTTTCCCCAAGGTCAAACACATAGAGATCGCGCACCAGAGCCGGGGGGCGCAATGCCCCCTTTGCGACCATGGTCTGCACGACCTTCCGGCGCGCAGGCGTCATCCATTCGGACGGCACCGCGACGGTCTGCACGCCGATCGCCTGCAACACCCGCAGGCTGAAGGAAGAAGGGAAGGTACGCTCCACGGCCTCCAGTTGGTCTTCGAAGCCGGGGAAATATCCGGAATAGCCGTTGACCAGCCAGACATCACCCTCAAGCGTGCCTACCATCCACCGGGTTGTTTGTTCGAAAGCGCTCGCCCGCCTCCTGTGGGGCAGCGGCAGGAACAGCGTCACACCCTGCAGCGTCCCCTGCGGGAAAGGCGGCGGCACAGTCACCCAGGCGACAGGCAGGGGGGCAGTTTCCACCAGGGCAAGGAACACCGCCAGCACCGCCAGCCAACGCCGCCCGTGCCACAGACGGGCAACCGCCACGCCAACCAGCAACGCGAGCGCCACCTGTGTCCAGACCGCCCAGCGAAACGGACTGCGCAGGTTCTCGAACCCCGGTATCGCCCGCAGTCCGGCGTACGGCACCCAGGGACCCAGGCGCAGGTTCAGGCCGAAAGCGAGCAGCAAAGCCAGCACGGCGCTACCAGCCAAAAACGCCACCCAGCGCCTCTGACGCGGATCGCGAACGCCGAACACCAGCCCCAGAACGCCCAACACCAGCAGACTCAGGCCGGGAAAAAGATGCTGATGGTGATCAGGGATGGAACGGACGAACTTCCCGCCCAACGTGATGTGCGGCGGTTGCAAGACGTCGGCCAGGGAAGCCGAATTCCGCTGGATGGTGCTCGCCGAACGGTGGAAGTCCAGCCTGTTGAGGATGCGACTTTGCGGCCACAGCAGGGGGCTCAGGGCAACCACGATCACCAGTGCGCCGAGCGCCGGCCAGAACAGGCCACGCCGCCGCCAGTGCAGCAGACCAATCACGCCCAACGGAAACAGCAGGCTGACCAGGAACAACCCATAATATTCGCTGGTGGCGAAGGTGACAACCACTCCAACGGCGAACAGAACGGCAGCCTGCCAGCGTGGGCGACGGATCAGTGCCCACAGCCCCACCGTCGCCCAGAGCATCCCAAACACGGGTTGCAGTTGCAACACCCCGCGTTCCTGGGTAAAGAACGGCAACGCCGGGAGCAACGTCGCGGCAACCACCGCCGCGCTGAACGGCATGCCCCGCCAGCGGAAGAGGCGGTACGCACTCCAACCGTTGAGCGCCAGGAACCCCACCAGGATCAGGTTGTAGGCCGCCGCCGGGGCGAACCGCCAGAGCGGGGCAGCCAGCAGACCAGTCAGCGGTTGGGGGTCAGAGAAGGCGAACGCGCCGGTCACCGGATAGAAGATCGGCGCGTTCCAGTAGCCCTGGTAGCCGCCACGCAGCACACGGACGTTCCAGCCCAGCGTCCACAGGTTGAACAGCGGCACCGTGGCCGACGGCTCGCTCCCCAACGGGATCATGCGCCGCCAGTCATGAAAGGGAAGCCCAACCAGCAACGCCGCTTCCAGGAAGTACAGCGCCAACGCGCACAGGTCTGCTCTTTTCCGCACGAGGATCCCCAAACGGATGCGGGCTGGCGTTCGTGGCCGCCAGCCCGCAGGGTACGTGCTCAATCGTTCGGTGGCAGCACGTTGGCCGTGAACTCCACCAGGGCTTCGGGGGTGTTCGGGTCGTTCGACTGGATGAAGATCTGACGAGTGACCGGGCCGGTCAGTTCGGGGCCATGGGCACCCGAATCGTATTCGATGTGCAGCGTCGCCGTGCCCCCAGGCGGAATGGTCATCGGCTCCAGCGTGGCCGTGGTGCAACCGCAGGTCGTGGACACGGTCTCTACCACCAGATCCGCGGTGCCGACGTTGCGCACCGTGATGTCCCGGCTGACGATCTCACCGTTCACCACGTCGCCAAAGTCGAACGAGGTCATTTCCACCTGGATCTGCGGCTTCCCGCCACAGGCGACCAGCAGCAACGAGAGGATCAGCAGCCCAATCAGCAACGAAAAGCGAAGACGACGATTCATAGTTACTCCTTAGGTATCAGATTTGTACGCAATGATGCGTTTGAAAATGCCGCCGAAGGCCAGATCGACGACTTCCTCGATCTCCAGGCCAGCGGCGCGGATGTTGTCCACCGTGCGGCGGTTGATGTTCGCACCGGTCAGGCGCACCACCAGCGGGTTCAGCAGATCCATCAGACGCCCCAGCGTGGGGTTCGGCGAGCGCATGTGCTCCAGGAAATACGCCCGCCCGCCGGGTTTGAGCACCCGCCGGATCTCGCTCAGGCCGAGCACGGCGTCCGGCGCGGAGCAGAAGACAAAGGTGGAAACCACGGCGTCGAAGGTCTCGTCCGGGAACTCCAACGCCTGCACGTCTCCCAATTGCAACTCCACGTCCAGCCCAAGTTCGCGGGCGCGCCGGCGGGCGTGCTTCAGCATGCCGGGGGTAAGGTCGATCGCGACGATCTGCGCACCGGACGGATAAAACGGCATGTTCTTCCCCGTGCCCACACCCACTTCCAGGATACGCGTGCCCCGGATGCGCGCCCAAAGTTCCTTCCGCCAGGGGATGTATCGCCGCTCTGGCAGGATTTCCATCAGATCGTACAGATACGAGATGCGCTGATAACGCGCGCGTGTGCGCGCGGTGGCGCGCAGGTCGGGCTTGCGGTTCATGTTACCGTCCTTCCTGTGAGTAAAATGCCAGCGTGTCGCGCAACGCCTGATCGGCGATCTCCGGGTCGGCAGCCAGCCAGATCACCAGCCGTCCGCTGGTGAAGAAGAAGTGCTGCTGCCCCAGCCCTTCCAGGGTGTACACTGTGTGACCGTCGATCACACGCTCCCCGGTTGGGCGAAACGGTAAATCGGTTCCGCTGGCGATGCTTTCGCTCATCGAGCGCGCCATCTGTTTTGCCATCCAGCGGAAAGAGAAACCACTGGCCCAGATCTGAGCGTTGTACTCGCCCTGATAGATGCCCACCGACGCTGAAATGAGGGGGAAGGTCTTCTGGTGCAGGCGGGAGATCTCGAACGCGGCCTGACGACCGGTATCAACGATGGTCAGCGGCAACCCGCCTACCTGTTTGGGTAACGGCGCAGCCTGCGGGTTCGCCGCTGCCTGACCGATCGTCAGGCGGATCACTCCTGCACCAAGGATCAACAGGCCGGCCAGAATCAGCAACCAGGGAACGATTCGACGTAAGGACATGGTTCCTCTCCAAGGTTCTGTTTGAATGCGATCAAATGCCGGGTAACTACCAGCCGCCAAGCCCCTTAGGACGCAGCCAATGGCGCTTCCACACGCCCAGGCGGAACCAGAGGTAAGGAGCCAGACGGCGTGAATAGTAATGGGACAGCACCGGTACGCCCAGTGCCTCTCCCATGACCAGCAACGTGAGCAGACCATCGAGATCCGCCCGCTGGCTGTAAAGCTCGCGGCTCAGGCCGTAAGCGGAAGAATGATAACAGAAATCGACCACCATTTGCCAGGCACGTCTCAAGATTCCCATGACGCGGTCATCCCAAGGTACTTCCCAAGAACCCATGTGCGAAACGGGTCTCGCATCAACACCGCCGCCAGCCAACTGATCCAGGCGTGCGGCAGCCGCGTCAGCGCGTCTTGCAGCCCGGCGAACAGGCGGTAATACTTCCGGTAAGCGTTCACGAAATCCCGATAGCTCGACAGGGCCTGATCCAGGGAACATTCCCGATCCAGGACACGTCGGACAAATCCGCCACACGCCTCGCCGAAATACAGCGCCGGGCGGATGCCCTCACCCGTCAGCCCCAGGCACATCCCGGCGGCGTCTCCCACCAGGAAAAGGTTACCCAGCACTACCCGCCGCAAGCGATACGGGAAATAGGTGCCATGGATGCTTTCGGGTTGTGCCTGGAATTTCCGCACAAAGCGCTGCAGGTGACCCTTCAACGCCATCGGCTGGCCGTACTTCCCTACGCCCAGCGAGAGAGTCCGCCCACGGGGAAAAGCCCAGGCGACTCCACCATCAAGAATGTCCGGGTGATAGTAAAAGTGGAGCGCATCCGCGGGCAGCCCTTCGTCCCGAAACGGGGCAATGGTCTCAATACCGAAGTTCGCCCGTCGAAACCGCCCGTAAGTGGGATCCAGGGCAGAGGCCAGCACGGCGCGCCATCCTGAAGCGTCCACGAACACGCGGGCCCGAAACGTTCCCTGCGAGGTGATCACCCGTTCCCCATCAAAGCCCGTCACGGCAGCCTGGACGAACCGCGCCTGCGTTGATCGCCACAGGACCTCGCAGAAGACCCGGTAATCAAAGGTGCACCATGGGTAGGGCGAGGAAAAGGGATATTCACCCTGCGGCGTGTGCAACACCAGCGTGTGGTGCTTTTGCAACAGAGCGGCTTCCGCCCGCCAGTGACGGAGCACCTGGTACGGCGTGCCACAGGCCGAGGTCTGACCGCTACCAATCGGCTGGCGATCGATCAGCAGCACCCGATAGCCCTTCAAGCGGGAAGCGACGGCCAGCCCCGCGAAACTGGCACCAACGATCACAACATCTTCCATCGATGCCACCGTGTGCTTATAGGTAACCGCCTTGCTGAAGAAGACGTTTCACTTGCTCCATATTGCGGCCAAAGCCGATCACCGTTTCGCCGTCGATCCAGAGCGTCGGGGTGATGAACCGCCCCACCAGCTCTTTCAACTCCTGCATGTAACGCTCGTCCTGAGTCACGTCCCGTTCCTCATAGGGAACGTTCTGCTCGGCGAAGAACCTCTTCGCCATCTGACAATCCGCTCAGGTGGGTTGGGTGTACAGGATCACCCCTTTGCGTGGCTTCAACCATTGTGCAATCTTCTTCCACATCGTCATTTTTCCTCTCGTTGGTCCAGAAAACGTTAGCGTCTTGTCAAGTGGTGTAAATTCATTTCGTGTGGTCAGGCCTGAGTTC
>CAYSXA010000089.1:0-11186 GCA_964435005.1 uncultured Anaerolineaceae bacterium
TCCCCCATGGCTTACCCCGCCATGCCCTTCCGTCTGACTTTTCGAACCCCCTGTCCAGATAACGTCCGCGAGGAAAACGGCGAAGTCAAATTCGATGATCCGGTGGTCGCTGTGGTGGACATGTACCGCCTGTACGACGTCTGGGTGCCGCTGGGGGAATTTGACCTGGATCCGGGGCATTTCCCGATCAGCGGGCGGGTGCGCGAGTACGACATTACCCGTGAGGAGCCGCCAGCGGAGATCACGTTTGGGCCGGTGCGATACATCCCGCTCTTTGAAACCGAAGAGCCGTCAGGAGAGACGCTGACGCGCTTTGACCCGCCGGTCGGTGCCCCGTCGGAACGCGAAGGGCCGCTGGGGCCGGAAGTGCATGGCCTGTTTGCCGGGCAGTTCCCCAAGTGGTCGCCCATGTGGTACGACATCAATCCCTTCCTGAACTTCTACTATCTGGGCTACCACACAGGAGCGGACTTGAACCTGACCACCAGCCCGGTGGCTGATAAAGGCGCCCCGATCTATGCGGCGGCGGATGGGGTGGTCACTTGTGTGAAACGCTACCGCGGCTGGGGGAACATCATCGTGATCGAGCATGGGCCGGCGCGCGTCACTCTACCAGATGGCTCCACAGAGGTTCGGAACAAGATCTACACGCGCTATGGTCATACCCAGAACGAGATCGTGCGTGAAGGCGAAACCGTCCAGCGCGGCCAGCAGATCGGCGAAATCGGCCTGGCCGAAGGCGCGACCAGCGGGTGGCACCTGCATTTTGACGTTTGCTACTCCGGCATCCTGGCTGACAAGCCCTGGCACTGGCCGGATTTACGAAAGTATCGTGCGTTGAAGTCTCAGGGTGTGAGTACAAACTCAGTGGAGTATAAAGAGACCCTGGTCAAGATGAAGCGTGAGGTCACGGAGAATTACGTCGATCCGCTTCAGTTCATCAAGGCCAATCATGGTTGATGAACTGATGAGAACGACCGATGCCGGCCTCTTTTCAAACGTTCGAGTTGCTTATTGAGCCGGTCGGTGAAGCATATCGGGCGCGGGTGTTGCGCTCTCCAGCAGGGAGCGCCAGCGTAGAATTTTCTCTGCCCTTTTCCGACCTGGAGCTGGAGAACCTGTTCCTGCGGTTGGAGCAGCCCAGGCGCGGCGTGCGGCGGATCGAGTCGCCAGCGATGGAGGCTGTGCGGGTTTTTGGTGGGCGGTTGTTTCAGAACGTCTTTAAAGACGACCTGTTGGCTTGCTGGCAAAGCAGTCTGGCGGTTTGTAAGCAGCAAGGTCAGGGCTTGCGGCTGCTGTTGCGCCTGGGGGAAGCACCGCGTCTGGCTGCGTTACCGTGGGAGTTTCTGTATAACGAGGAACTGAATCGCTTTTACGCTCTCTCACGGCAGACGCCGGTGGTGCGCTATCTGGTGGATTTCCCCGAATCCGTGCCTCCTCTGGAGGTCGAACCTCCTTTGAACATGCTTGTGGTGCTTGCTTCCCCGGAGGGCTTCCCGCCGTTGGATGTAGAGGCCGAATGGGGGATTCTGCAAAAAGCGCTGGAGCGCCCGATCCGGGCTGGGCGGTTGAAAGTGCGTTGCCTGTCGAACGCCACAGTGAGTCAGTTACAGCACCGCCTGCGCCGGGACCCGGTGCACATCCTGCATTTTGTAGGGCATGGTGGGTACGATGCTGCCTCGGAGGATGGCGTGCTGCTGTTCGAAGACGACCGTGGCAACGCACAACCGCTTACCGGGCAATATCTGGGTGCCCTGTTGCAGGATAGCCCTACCTTGCGGCTGGTGATGCTCAACGCCTGTGAAGGCGGACGATCGTCCTGGCGCGATCCCTTCTCCGGCGTGGCACAGAGCCTGATCCAGCAAGGTATCCCTGCCGTGGTGGCGATGCAGTTTGCGATCTCCGATCAGGCGGCGTTGCTCTTTTCACGGGAGTTTTACGCCTCGGTCGCTGATGGCTACTTGGTGACCGCTTCGCTCTCCGATGCGCGTAAGGCGATGTTCGCGGAGACCCAATCCCCGGCATGGGGGACGCCGGTGCTCTACCTGCGCACGCCGCAGGATCGCATCTTCCGGCTGCCGCCACCCCCGCCGACCACGGAAATCCAGTCGGCTGAGGTCAAAGCTGTGCTGGAAGATGCTCGAAAGATACGTTCGACGGAACCCACCGAGCCCGTGAAAGAAGAAGCTCCGACGCAACCCATCCCTCAGACGAAGAGAGTCAGTCGGGGGCGGAGGCTGGTGCGTGGGATGCTTGTACTGCTTATCCTGGCCGGGCTGGGCTGGCTGGCGACGCAGTACCTTCCTGTGTTGCTTCCGGAAGTCGCGCTTCCCTGGCAGACTGTGCCAGTAACCGCCACGGCGGTTTACGAAATCGTTGAGCATGAGGAAGAGCCCAAACCTGTGGAAACTGGCGTAGTGTGGTTGTTGGATCAGGGAGAGTGGGTGGTCGCTACTCCTCCGGCAGAGACAGCACTGAGCGAATTGCTGGAGGCCATCCCTTCTACCGATCGCAGCTATGTGAACTATTACACAGTGAGCGATGAGAAACGCTGGTTGCAACTTGACCTGCCAAAAGTCTGGGGAGATGTGAGCTCTTCCTGGCAGCAGACGCCCGACACGGGGGAGATTCTCGCTTACGTCAAAGCAACGACCGATCTCAAGGCTTTTGAGGAGGAACACAGCGTTTCCGGCGCGTACGTGGTGGTTGCGTCCAAAGCGCAGTCCATCCGGCGTATGCAGGTGGACGCCCGCAGTGGGGTCACGTTGAGCGGCGAGTGCCGTGTGGTGCGCGGCGGCTGGAATGGAACGCTGCCGGAAAAGGGCTTGGATCGAGCCTACCTGTATATCTGGGAAGATTGTGCCAAGAGTGCGACGTACGAAACCGTGGCTGTGTTCATTGGCCTGGGATCGGATTTCAGCGTGACACTGGAAGTGCATGTGTTGGAGCACACGGATTGGGAGGCGCTTGCCAGGGCGATCCAGACACTACGCGTGACTGGCCCGATTCCTTAACCCGGTGACTTGTCCGCCCCGCAAAAGGAGATCTTTTGTGCCGAACATCCCGATTAATTCCAGCCTGGGTTTCATCGGCACCTTTTTGGTCGTCCTGGGCGTTCTGCTCGTGCTGGAGGGGCTGGATATCCTCAAAGTGGAAAAACTCACCGCGACCGCAGGGCGGAGGACCTGGATCGCCGGGCTGGTCTTTTGTGGCCTGGGCCTGGTGTTCCTCTGGCTGGACGCTGGCGGTGGATTGGCTGTGAGGCTACCCGAACAAAGGTCCTTGCTTTTGGAAGAAAGCAGTAAGGTAACCGGTGAAGGGTGCCTGAGCACCTGGGGAAATGAGGTGCTCGCTGAACGCCAGTTCACGTTGGAGGTCGGGAGTCAGGATGTGGTCTTGCTCGGTCCTGGCGAGGATCGCACGGAACCGTTTCTGCTGCGTTTTCAGGAAGGCGGCGTTCCCGTTGGGGCGGCTCAGGTCCTGTTCGTTCCCGACGGGCAGTTGTTCCGGGTGCAGGCGTTGGTTGATGCCTCCTGCCAGCCGGCGACCTTTGTCAATCGCGTTCACACGGGTGCGGTCGTGATGCAAAACTGGGACATCATAGAGTTCGTGCTGAATGGGACGCATTACGCCTTACGGTTGGGGGATACCGGCACCACGATCGACGCGGCGACCTTTGAGCGATTATCCTCGTGATCGGTATCCGTTTGGTGTCTCACGGACAAAAGAAGGGCGACCGATCGGTCGCCCCTGGCTGTTAGGAACGCTGAAGAGAGGTTTATGCCTCGCGCGGCAGGCCGACCTCGACCTGGCCGTCGCGCACGCGCACAGGGTAGGCCGGAATGTCCACGATGGCGGGCAGGGAGAGCACCTTCCCGGTGCGCACGTCGAAGCGCGCCCCGTGGCGCGGACAGAGCACTTCGTAGCCATCCAGGTCGCCGTCGCCCAGTGGCCCGTCGTCGTGGGAGCACAGGTCGGCGATGGCGAAGAATTGCCCGCCGATGTTGAAAATCACAATCGGCTGGCCGTCGATCTCCACGAACAGGCGCTCCCCGTTGGGGATTTCATCCACAGCGGCGACGGCGACGAATTCGCAGGCGTCCGGGGCCAGGGTGGTGTAGTTGTACATACGGCCTCCTATGAAGTCTCCTCAGTTTCCCCCAGGCCGTACACGCCGGCCTTGAGCACCTTGAACGAGAGCAGCGCGCATTTCATGCGAACCGGGCCGAGTTCGATGCCGAGCAGGTCGAGCAGTTCTTCTTTCTGCATGGCGCGCACCTCGTCCAGCGACTTGCCGATCACATGCTCCACCAGGATGTCGGCGGATGCCTGGGAGATGGCGCAGCCTTCGCCGCTGAAGGCGGCTTCGGTGATCACGCCCTGGTCGTCCAGCCGCAGGTCGATGCGGATGTGGTCGCCGCAGACCGGGTTGTCGTCCTCAAACGAGATGTCGTGGGGATCGAGTTCCCCGTAGTAGCGCGGGTTTTTGTAGTGGTCGATGATCAGTTCGCGGTACAGGTCGTCCATGGTTCACCCGAAGATTTCTTTGACTTTGTAGATGGCCGCCACCAGGCGGTCCACCTCATCAAAGGTGTTGTAGATGTAGAAACTGGCACGCGCGGTAGCCGGCAGGCCGAATTTTTGGTGCAGCGGCATGGCGCAGTGGTGCCCGGCGCGCACGGCGATGCCCTCACGGTCCAGGATCTGGGCGATGTCGTGCGGGTGGGCTTCCTGCATGGTGAAGGATACCACGCCGCCTTTGTGTTCCGCCGCTGGCCCAAAGACCTGCACGCCGGGGATTTCGGCCAGGCGGTCGAGCGCGTAGGACGTGATCTGCTGCTCGTAGGCGTGGACTGTTTCCATGCCGATGGCGCTCAGGTAGTCCACCGCGGCGCCCAGGCCGATGGCCTCGGCGATTGCGGGTGTGCCGGCTTCGAACTTGTGTGGCAGGTCGTTCGTGGTGAACGAGCGCAGTTCCACGCGGCGAATCATGTCACCGCCGCCAAGGAACGGCGGCATGGCCTCCAGCAGCTCCGCGCGTCCGTACAGCACGCCGATACCGGTCGGGCCGCACATCTTGTGTCCGGAGAAGGCCAGGAAGTCCACGTCGAGTGCCTGCACGTCCACCGGCAGGTGCGGCACGGACTGTGCCCCGTCCAGCACGGTGATCGCCCCTACGGCGTGCGCGTCGCGGATGATCTCCGCTGCGGGCGTGACCGTCCCCAGCACGTTGGACATGTGGGTGAAGGCCACCAGTTTCGGGTGCTGTTCCAGCAGGCGATGGTAGACGTCCAGGTCGAGCCGACCTTCGTCGGTCACGGGGATGAACTCCAGGCGCAGATCTTTCTCCGCGGCCAGCATTTGCCAGGGCACCAGGTTGGAGTGGTGCTCCATCTCGGTGAGCACGATCAGGTCGCCGGCTTGCAGGCTGGTGCGTCCCCAGGAGAAGGCTACCAGGTTGAGCGACTCGGTCGTGTTGCGGGTGAAGATCACCTGGCGCGGCGACGGGGCGTTGATGAAGGCAGCGATCCGCTCGCGCGCGCCTTCGTAGGCGGCGGTCGCTTCCTCGGCCAGCGTGTGGATGCCGCGATGAATGTTCGCGTTGTGCTGGCGGTAGAACTCGTCCATCGCCTGGATCACCTGGATCGGGCGCTGGCTGGTGGCGGTGGAATCCAGATAGACCAGCGGCACACCGGGGCGTACCTCGCGCTGCAAGATGGGGAAATCCGCGCGGATGCGCGCGACGTCCAGAAGCGTGGACAGGGGTTTTTCGATCTTCATGGTTGTCCGTCCGTGGAAACACAGGTGACAGCCACCAACCAGGTGGCTGTCACCTGCCGTTCGCTGTCTGATGGGTGAGAGGAGAAGGTGCAACAACTCATGACGACTCAGTGGTTGCTGCGCCGCCGTCGGCGACGCAGATGGCGGATTTTGTCCGATCGCTGCGGACACCAGAGGATGTGATCGGGCACCATCCAGCCGTTGGTCAGGTACACGTTCTGTTCGAACTGCACGGCGACCAGTTTGTCGTTGGCCTGCACCACCACGCCGACCAGCCAGTCACGCACGCGATTGCCCTGTTCGTCGTCGTGGTCGCAGTACACCTCCACCCGGTCGCCGATTTTGAACACTTTATCTTCTTGGGGAGGCGAAGTGAAGAACACCGATGTCATAAATCAACCTCCGTGGAGGGATGTTCGTTGCGGTTTGTGTTTATCTTACCCCATTTTTTGCTGAATGGCGTGCTGGAAGCGCGCCCGCACCCCTTCAAAGGGGATGCGCTGCATGATGGGGTCGAAGAAGCCTTCCACAATCAGGCGGACGGCGTCTTCATGGGGGATACCGCGTGCCTGCAGGTAGTACAACTGGTCGGAGTCGATCTTGCCGACCGTGGCGCCGTGGGTGCAGCGCACGTCGTCGGCCAGGATTTCCAGGCCGGGGATGGAGTCCGCCCGCGCTTCGGGGCTGAGCACCAGGTTGCGGTTGGCCTGGTAGCCGTCGGTCTTCTGTGCACCGGGGGCAACGTAGATCATCCCTTGCCACACGGAGCGGCTGCGGTCTTTCAACGCGCCTTTGAACAGCAGGTCGCTGGTGGTGTGCGGCGCGAGGTGGTTCTGCTGCGTGTCGTGATCCAGGTGCTGCACGCCGTCGGTGAAGTAGAAGCCGGACATGCGTCCGCTGGCACCGGGGCCAATCAGCTCCAGGTCGGAGAAGTTCTTGGTCAACCGGCTTCCCAGCGCGCCGAACACCCAGTCCAGCGAGCCGTCGCGATCCACCTGAGCACGCTCATGGGTGAAGTTCCACACGTGCTCGCCCCAGGATTGCAATTCCACGAAGCGCAGGTTGGCGCCCACGCCGACGTGGATCTCCACGATGCCAGCGTGCAGCGTCTGGGCTTCGCCGGTGGGGGAAGCGGATTCAAGCACGAAGGTCAGCGACGCGCCTTCTTCCAGCAGGACCACGATGTGGTCGAAGTAAGCCAGGCCGTCTCCAGGCCCCCAGATCACCGCGTGCAGGGGTGTTTCCACCTGCACGCCGCGCGGCACGTAGGCGAACACGCCGTGGTTGGCCAGCGAGGCGGCCAGCGCGGCGAACTTGCCCTCGTCGGGGCGCACCACCTGTCCCATCACGCGGTTCAGCAGGTCGGCGTGTTGGGCGGCGGCGGTGGCGAAGTCGGTGAAGATCACGCCCTTCGCCGCTAGTTCCTCATCGAGGTTCACCTGCGTGCCCTGCGGGGTGACCACAATCTGGCCGCCGTGGGATTCCCCAACCAGCGGCTGGAGCAGCGTTTCGGGCACGGGCGGCAGGTCGCGCGCGGCCTCGGCGTCCGGCAGGCGGAAGGTGTCGGCGGCCAGCGCACGCAGGTCGGTGCGCCGCCAGGGCTCGTCCTTCGTGGTCGGCATGGGCAGGCGTTGGAAGGCCTCCCAGGCGGTGGTGCGGTAGGATTGCACCTCCGCGGTGCCGCCCGTGGGGATCATCTCGCGGGTGAAGCGGAACGCGCGCGCCTGCGCGCGTTCCGTGCGTCGTCGTCGGGTGATGGTTCTGGCGGTCATGTTATCCAATCGATCCTTCCATTTGCAACTGGATCAGGCGGTTCATCTCAATGGCGTATTCCATCGGCAGTTCCTTGACCAGCGGCTCGATGAAGCCAGAGACCACCATGGTGGTGGCTTCTTCCTCGCTCAGGCCGCGGCTCATCAGGTAAAACAACTGCTCCTCGCCGACCTTCGAGACCGAGGCCTCGTGGCCGATGGTCACGTCGTCCTCGTCGATTTCGATGTAGGGGTAGGTGTCGGAGCGCGATTGCGGGTCCATCAGCAGCGCGTCACACACCACCGAGGACTTCGCACCCTTCGCTCCCTTGTACACCTTGAGCAGACCGCGGAAGGAAGACCGTCCGCCGTCCTTGCTGATGGACTTCGAGGTCACCTTGCTGGTGGTGTAGGGCGCGACGTGGACCATCTTGCCGCCGGCGTCCTGGTGTTGTCCGCGCCCGGCGAAGGCCATGGAGAGGATCTCTCCGTGGGCGCCTTTGCCCACCAGGTAGCAGCTCGGGTATTTCATCGTCAGTTTGGAGCCCAGATTCGCGTCCACCCACTCCATCGTGGCGTCTTCATAGACCATGGCGCGCTGGGTGACCAGGTTGTACACGTTGTGCGACCAGTTCTGGATGGTGGTGTAGCGCATCCGTGCGCCGCGTTTCACGATGATCTCGATCACGCCGCTGTGGAAAGAGTCGGTGGTGTACTGGGGAGCCGTACACCCCTCTACGTAGTGCGCCTCGGCGCCCTCGTCCAGGATGATCAGCGTGCGCTCGAACTGGCCGATGTTCGCCACGTTCAGGCGGAAGTAAGCCTGCAGCGGCATCTCGACCTTCACGCCCGGCGGCACGTAAACGAACGATCCGCCCGACCACACGGCGCTGTTCAGCGCGGCGAACTTGTTGTCTTCGATGGGCACCACCGTGCCGAAGTATTCGCGGAACAGTTCCGGGTGGTCGCGCAGCCCGTCTTCAATGGACTTGAAGATCACACCCTGCTCTTCCAGGTGCTTCTGGATGCTGTGGTATACCATCTCGGATTCGAACTGCGCGCCCACGCCGGCCAGGAACTTGCGCTCGGCTTCCGGGATGCCCAGCCGCTCGAAGGTCTCTTTGATCTCATCCGGTACTTCATCCCAGGAGCGACCTTCTTTGTCCGTGGGCTTCACGTAGTAGATGATCTCATCCAGGTTGAGTGTGGAGAGATCGCCGCCCCAGGTGGGCATGGGGCGTTGCATGAAGTGGCGATAGGCCCGCAGACGGAATTCCAGCATCCACTGCGGTTCGCCCTTCATGGCGGAAATCTGCCGCACCACGTCCTCGTCCAGGCCCTTGCGGGTCTTGAATACCGAGGTGTCGGGGGTGGTGAAGCCGTAGCGGTATTCATCAATGCCCTCAAGCAGTTGTTCGTCGCTCATCGCCTTTCCTTTCTGGCGGCATCAGGCCGCGCCATTCTTTTCACGAAGCCAGTCGTAGCCGTGTTCTTCCAGATGCAACGCCAGTTCCGGGCCGCCGCTTTCCACAATGCGGCCATCCATCATGATGTGCACCACGTCAGGCTTGATGTAGTTCAAGATGCGCTGGTAGTGGGTGATCACCAGCACGCCCAGGTCGGGGCCGCGCAGCGCGTTCACCCCTTCGGAGACGATGCGCAGTGCGTCGATGTCCAGGCCGGAGTCCGTCTCGTCCAGGATGGCGATCTTGGGCTCCAGCGTGGCGAGTTGCAGAATCTCGGCGCGCTTCTTCTCGCCACCAGAGAAACCGTCGTTCAGGTAGCGTCCGGCGAACGAGGGATCCATCTTCAGCAGGCGCATCTTGTCCATCAGTAGTTTGCGGAATTCGGGGATGGGGACACCTTTGTCATCCGGGTTTTGCGCCTTGCGCCGTGCGTTGATCGCCGTGCGCAGGAAGTTCGCTACGGTCACCCCAGGGATGGCGACCGGATACTGGAAGGCGAGAAAGATCCCCAGCCGGGAGCGTTCATCGGGTTCCAGTTCCAGGATGTTCTGGCCATCGAACCACACTTCGCCTTCGTACACTTCGTAGAACGGGTGGCCCATCAGCACGTTCGCCAGCGTAGATTTGCCGGTGCCGTTCGGGCCCATCAGGGCGTGTACTTCGCCCTGCGGGATGGTCAGCGTGACGCCTTTGAGGATTTCGCGGCCCTCGATGCCGGCGTGCAGGTTGCGGATTTCCAGATCGGACATGAAATCGATCTCCTTGCAAAAATTGGGTTTGACAGCAATAAAGCACGTCCTGAACGGCGTGCTTTCTGTGGTTGCTTTCGCGTCCGCGATTATAGCATGGGGGGGGGGATTTCGTCAATATTTTTGATAATATTCAAAAATATTGACACGCCTGGCGGCTCGTGATATACTTTTGCCGCAATTGGAAGTGAGGATATTGTCATGGCGTCCGATACACGCAAGCGTGTGCTGCAAACGTTGCTGACTCGCCAGCGCTGCACGATCAATGATCTGGCGGAAGCGGTGGGGATCAACCCGATTTCTGTGCGTCACCACCTGGTGAAACTGGAAGCGGAAGGTCTGGTGACTTCGGAAGAAGAGCGTCGTGGGGGAGTGGGGCGCCCGCGACGGGTGTATTCACTCACCGAGAAAGGGCGTGAGCAGTTCCCGACCCGCTACTTGCGTTTGACGGTCCGCCTGCTGGAGCAGTTAAAAGAAACCCTGCCGGAGAACATGGTGCGGGAGCTGTTCACCCAAATGGCCGTGGATATGGCCTCTGACGCCGCCGGCGACCTGGACCTGAACGGCATGAGCTTGGAAGAGCGACTGGATTTGCTGAAAGATCTGCTGGCACGCGAGGGTTTTGCCGTGGAATGGGAGCAACGCGGCAACGAGTATTTCATCCGCGAGGTTTCCTGCCCGTATTATCATATCGGTCAGGCCCACCCGGAGGTTTGTTCGGTGGACCAGACACTGATCCGCAACCTGCTTAACCTGCCGGCGGAAAAAGTCCAGTGCATGTTGGACGGCGACGCGCAGTGTGTGTACGTCGTGCCCAAATTGATACCCGTGGAGTGAACGATGAGCGAGACGAGCAAAAAGGTGATCTGGACGATCGATAGCACTCACCCGGAACTGGCGGAGAAATTACGCCAGACGTTGCGGTCTGTGGTGGACCCGGAGATCGGTCTGGACGTGATCGCGCTGGGACTGGTGCGCGATGTGGAACTCCAGGACGACTCAGCGAACGTGCGGATGATCCTGACCACGCCGTTTTGTCCTTATGGCCCGGCCATGCTGGAGGTCACCCGCGCCAAAGCCGAAGAGACGCTCGGCGTGCCGACCACGGTGGAAATGGGTATGGAGATGTGGGATACTTCTATGATGGAGGACGGTGTGGGCGCGGAATGGGGGCCTTTTCTGACTTGACATACCTTGTGCCAGTGAATATAATGTGACCCAGCAAGCGGGTGTCGCCAAGTGGTAAGGCAGTAGCTTCCCAAGCTACCATTCGTGGGTTCGAATCCCATCACCCGCTCCAGTGGGGCAGCCTGAGAGATGGCTGCCCTTTTTTATCATCGCTGGCATCTTTATTGCATTTGGGTTTAAGTGGGCTATAGTATTTTATTGGACTTTTGAAAAATAGGTGGAACTGTGTCAGAATGTGGGCATGGAAAAAC
>CAYSXA010000090.1:0-11156 GCA_964435005.1 uncultured Anaerolineaceae bacterium
CTGTCTATGAGGATGATCGGCTACCCTTGCCCGACCTGTGTGAGTTGCCGTAGATGGGTGCGATGGCGCGGTTTGCTGACCTTCCGCACGCGCTTACGTTCAAGCGTGCCTGGCGTAACCGGTCGCGCTATCGATCTGGCGGCTGTTGGGGATCGCTCGCAGCACCCTGCGATGACACACGAAAACGCCCGCAGCCGTCGCTGCGGGCGTTCTGGCGGGATGGTGGCGGATTACATGCTGTACAGCCGGGCGGCCAGGTCGCGTAGTTGCCGGTAACTGACTGGCTTGATCAGCACCAGATCGCTGATGCTTTGCAGCGTTTCCGCCAGGCGCGGGTCGGCGGTAGCCAGGATGAGGCGTGTCTCCGCCAGGTGGGGCAACGCCTGGATGGCGCGGGCGATCTCCTCGCCGCCCAGACCGGGCAGGTGCAGGTCGAGCACGATCAGCGCCGGTTGATGTGTCTTCAGGTAGGCCAGCGCCTCCGCACCGTCGGCGATGTGGTGGGGCTGGTAGCCAGCCTGTTCCATGGCTTTGGTGAACACCTGGCTTTGTGATGGATTGTCTTCGATAATCAGCGCCTCAGGCTTCATGCTCGGCCTCCTGGATAGGGAAAATCACGGTGAACGTACTGCCCGCGCCGGGGGCGCTTTGCAGGTGGATTTCGCCGCCCAGACGGTGTGCCAGTTCTTTGACGATGGATAACCCCAGCCCAACACCCTGAATGCGCTTGCCGGGGGTATCCTCAACCTGCTCGAAAGCGTTGAAGATTTGCGAGTGCAGCTCTTCCGGGATGCCGATGCCGGTGTCCTGTACCTCGATTGCCCAGCGTCTCGTGTCCACGCGCTTCAGGCGCACCTGCACCGCACCTTCGGACGTATATTTGATTGCGTTGTCCACGAGGTTGATCAGGATTTGATTCAGCCAGTAAGGATCGCCGTAGAGCTTCGCGGGCAACGCCGGATCCACTTCCGTGGAGAAGGTCAGCCCCTTTTGTCGTGCCAGGTCTTCGTGGGCGGTCAGGGATTTGAGCAAATCCTGGGGGGGGAAGGGCCGCGGTTTCAGCCGAATCTTGCCGCTTTCCAGTTCGGCGCGCGTCAGCATCCCGCTGATGAACGAGGCCAGGCGGTTCGCGTTGTCCACGATGTCTTGCAGCAGGGCTTTCTGCTCGGTGTTCAGGGCGCCATAGACGTCGTCCAACAACATCTCTGCATAGCCGATGATTCCACCCAACGGGGTGCGCATATCATGGCTGACGTTGGCCAGCAGGCGGCTCTTGAAGGCATTGGCCTGTTCGGCGGCCTCTTTGGCGGCGATCAGCTCCTGTTCCAGCTCTTTTTGGCGGGTGATATCCTGCTTGACGGCCACGTAGTGGGTGATTCTGCCGCCGAGGCTCACCGGTGCGATGGTCTGGAATTCCCAATACAGCGAGCCGTCTTTGCGGCGGTTGAGCATCTCTCCCTGCCAGACGCGCCCGTCCTGGATGGTTTGCCACAGCCCGGCGTAAAACTCCCTGGGGTGCTGCCCCGATTTGAGCAACTTGGGTGTCTGGCCGATGGCCTCTTCCCGGCGGTAACCGGTCATGTGCACGAAGGCTTGGTTGACATACTCGATCACACCGTCGGCGTCGGTGATCAGCACCCCGGAAGCGGCGTGCTCGATGGCGCGCTGCAACTTGTGAATTTGCGCCTCGGCCTGCTTGCGTTCGGTGATGTCCACGCTGTACTCCACCATTTGCACCACGTTCCCCTCGTTGTCGAACAGGGGATAACCACGCACTTCGGCGTAGTAGGTGGAACCGTCCGGGCGGATGTGGATGTGTTCTGTGGTATATGGCTCGCGCGTCTGCTGAACGTGTTGCAGCGGACAGGGGTGTTCGTCGCCGCTGCAGGGCTCGGTGCGACCGTGGGTGAGCGCGTAGCAGGTGGTCGTCTGTTCGTGCAGGCCGAGGAAGCGCGCCGCGCGATTCGCCAGCTGGATGCGGTAGTTCTGCACGTCGATCACGTAGAAGGGGGATTGTACGCCGTCGATCACGCGCTGCAGGTAGTCTTTCTGCTCTTGCAGCGCTTCCTGCGCGATCTGGCGTTGCCTCTGGTCGCGTTCGCGCAGCCAGACGCCGATGCCCAGCAGCGCCACGCCGCTCAGGTGCAGGAACGGGTCGAAGTGCACCACCGCTGCGTCTTTCCAGGCCAGGATCGCGCGCACGGCCAGGATCTGGATGACGACAAACGCCCCGTAAGCGTGCAAGTCGAGCAGCAGGAAGGCCATTACCAGGCCGAAGAGCAGCCACACGCCGATCTCGCTGCGGGCAACGCTTTCGCCCAGCGCGGTGTCGAGCAGTACGTCGAACGTCCAGCCGAGCAGAGTCAGCCAGGCGCCAACGCGATAATGCTTTGTGCGGGCGAACAGGTAGCCCAACGCCAGCACGCCCGCGCCCGCGGCGATCATCAGGATCTCGTGCGTGGTATCTGGCGTGCGCGGAGACAGCAGGAGCAGGACAAGTTCAGGGATGAAGTACAGGACTTCCAGCAGCAGGCTGATGGTCAGCGTGAGCTGAGCGCGGTACCGATCCGGGCTGTTTTCAGGCAGGACTGAGGCCGGGGTGATCAGGCGTTCGAGCAGGGGGGTGAGCGTTCTCATTGGCGCAATTATACTGTGATCATCGTATATTGTTTACCTATTCTTCTACACTGTATAATCTTTAGCAAGAAGGCTCGCAGAGGGTAGCATTATGGGCAGTCGGCGGATTTCCCGACGGGATTTTTTGCGTCTGGTGATTGCGGGATTGACCGCAGGACTGAGCCTGCCGGTTTACAGTCACTGGGTGGAGCCGGCGTGGATTGAGATCACCCATCTGCGAATCCCGTTGCCAGGCCTGGACGCTGCCTTTCATGGTTTCCGGCTGGTGCACGTCTCTGACCTGCACATGGACGAAACCTGGGGGACATCGCGGCGGCTGGCTCACTGGGTGCAGCGGATCTTGAGCCTGCGGCCAGATGCGGTGGTGATCACAGGCGATTGGGTTTCAGGCATGACGGGCGTGGTCTCCCTGCAGGAGAGCGTGGCCGAGCTTTCGCGCCTGCGGGCGCCGGAGGGGGTGTTTACGGTGCTGGGGAACCACGACCATTGGGCCGCGGCCTGGCAAGTGCGGCGAAGCCTGGAGCGGGCTGGCATCCGCGAGTTGCGAAACCAGGGTCACCTGTGGCAACGCGGGCGGGCACGGCTGGCGCTGGTAGGGGTGGACGATGCGTGGGAAAGGCAGGCTGACTGGGCTGCGGCGCGGGAGGCCGTTCCGCCGGGGGTGCCGGCCATTCTGCTGCTGCATGAGCCAGATTTCGCCGACCAGGTGGCCGAGATGGGCGTCTTTTCTTTGCAGCTCTCCGGCCACTCGCACGGTGGCCAGGTGAAGCTCCCCGGCTTGGGGCCGCTGATCCTGCCGCCCTATGGGGCGAAGTACCCCGAAGGCCGCTATCAGGTGGGATCGCTCACGCTGTACACCAATCGGGGGCTGGGCATGATCATGCCGCAGGTGCGCCTGTTCTGCCCGCCGGAGATCACGGTGATCGAACTGGTGGCTGAGCCGTAAGCAGGGTGAAGCTACGGCAACAGCGTGGGCAACTCCAGGAAGTGCGTCGCTGCGCCGAGGATGAGCAGGATTTGCCCCAGGTGATAGGTCACGCGCACCTTGAGGCGGGCGTGTTTTAGCGGGCGCACGAAACGATCCCAGGCGAGCAGGGTGTCCGAGAGGAAGAAGAGGAAGGCGCCCAGGCTGACTTCCAGCCCGGCCTGGGGGTTCCAATCCGGTCGAATCAGGGTGAGGAACGCCGAGAGCAGCATCAGGCTGATCACACCTGCGTAGGCGAGCATGGGTTTGCGCATCTTCGGCGGCACGCGCGCGGCGATGGTGCGGAACAGGTGCCCACCGGTCACGCCGACCATCAGCGCCACGAGCAGGGCGGGAAGGTTGACCGGCGGCGGTGCAGGGTTCAGGCCGATCACGTAGGCGAGATGGGCGAGCAGGAAAGCGACCAGCCCGGCCAGGAATTGCTCGCGAGGCAACATGAGGAATACGTCGCCCAGCAGGGAGAAGACCAGCGCGATCAGAAACCAGATCAGGGCGCCGTGTATCGCCCCCATAGAAGCCAGCCAGCCGATCAGGGCAAGCATCACGGCGGGTTTGGTGAGGTAGCCGATCCGTCGCCAGCCGAAGTGCACCGCCAGCCAGTCGAGCAAGGCGAGCAGCAAGGGGATGGAGAGAGCCGTCATCGAGCCTCCTGGGAGAGGATCAGGATTTCTTTTTGGGGACTTTGAAGCCGAACAGGCGGAGGGTTTTTAGGTCGTTGCGCCAGTTCTTGCGCACTTTGACGCGCAGCTCCAGGAACACTTTGCGCCCGCTCATTGCCTCGATGGCCTGGCGTGCAGTGGTGCCGATTTGTTTCAGCATTTTGCCGCCCTGGCCGATCACGATCCCCTTTTGCGATTCGCGCTCCACGAACAGCGTGGCGGCGATGTAGGCGCCGTGTTCATTGCGCTCTTTGTACTGGTCGATGCGCACGGCGATGCAGTGCGGCACCTCGTCGCGCAGGTGGAGCAGGGCGGCCTCGCGGATCAGGTCGGCGGCGATGTCGCGCTCGTACAGGTCGGTCAACTGATCTTCTGGGAAGAAGGGCGGCGATTCGGGCAACCGCTCGATCAGCGCCTCGACCAGCGAGTCCAGGTGGCGGCCTTCCAGCGCGGAGATGGGGAGCAGCAGCGCATCAGGGAGCAGCGCACCGAAGGCCTCTTGCCGCGCCTGTAGCGTTTCTTCGTCGAGCAGGTCGATCTTGTTCAGCGCGAGTACGATCGGCGCGCGGCGGATGGACTGTTTCAACACGTCTACGATCAGGTGGTCTTCATCGTGCGGCGGCTGGCTGGCATCCACGATGAACAGCACCGCGTCCACCTCTTCCAGCGCGTCCTGGGCTTCGATGTTCATCGCTTCACCCAGTTTGTGGCGTGGCCGGTGGATGCCTGGCGTATCCACGAACACGATCTGAGCCCGATCTGTGGTCAGGATGCCCAGTTGTCGCTTGCGGGTGGTTTGCGGGCGTGGGGAGACGGCGGCGATCTTGTGTCCCAGCAGGGCGTTGATCAGGGTGGATTTGCCCACGTTCGGCCGTCCCACCACAGCGACGAAGCCTGCACGGTATTCAGCCATAGGGTTTGCCTCCGTCCTTGGGATGTCGTTTGCTGTGAGGGGTGATGTGCTCAGCGGCGTGATTGGGTTTGTGAGTCGAATTTTTAAGGTTTGATTGCGATTTTAACATTGACGCGGCCTTTTATTTCCGCTATAATGCTATTTCGTCTATCAGGCACTCTAATCTGTACCAGGCCCATTCAGGAGTAGCGCATGGCAAATCGGCTGCCTCGCAAATCATATGCCCGTATTCCCGTCACGCTGTCATTACCCAATCTGATCGAGGTGCAACTGGAGTCCTTCAAGCGCTTAAAGGAAGAAGGGCTCTACAACCTCTTTAACGAAATCACCCCGATCGAGTCTTACAACAAGGGGATTAAACTCTACTTCCCGAGCGATACGCCGGAAGCCCGTCAGTGGGGGCTGAGCTATCGCTTTGGCGAACCCAAGCACTCGGTGGGCGAGTGCATCGAGCGCGATCTGACGTACGCCAGTTCGTTGTTTGTCACCGTGTTGTTAGCCGGCCCCGAAGTGCCGGAACCGATCAAGCAAGAAATTTTCCTCGGGGACTTCCCCGAGATGACCGAGCAGGGCACGTTTATCATCAACGGCACCGAGCGCGTGGTGGTCTCTCAGTTGATCCGCTCGCCGGGGGCCTACTTTGAGGCACCGGTGGATCGCGCCACCGGCCGTCGGTTGGCGGTGGCCAAAATGATCCCCGACCGCGGCGCGTGGATGGAGTTTGAGACGCGCAAGAGCGATTATATCATTCTGAAGTTCAACCGACGGCGCACCGTGCCGGTGACCGTGTTTCTGCGCGCGCTGGCGGCGGTCAGCGATGGGTTGGAGGATTCGCCGATCAAGGAAGGCACGGATGAGGAAATCCTCTCCCTGTTTGCCGACGTGGACAACAACCCCGATCGCATGTTCATCGCCAGCACGCTGAACCAGGAGCCGGAATGGGAAATTCCCGATGGGATGACCATTGCCGAGGCGGCGCTGATCGAGTTCTTCAAGCGCATGCGCCCCGGTGACCCGGCCACGCTGGAGAACGCGCGTGAGTTCCTGGAGCAGCAACTCTTCACCTCGCGCTACTATGACCTGGAGCGCGTTGGGCGCTATAAGCTGAACCGCAAGTTCGACCTGCACGATCGCGTACCGTTGAAGCACCGCACGGTGACCAAGTGGGACATCGTGTCGCTGGTGCGGCGGTTGATCGCGATTAACAACGGCGCGGAAGAGCCGGATGACATCGACCACCTGGGCAACCGCCGGGTGAAGACGGTCGGCGAGCTGGTGCAGAACAAGATGCGCATCGGGCTGCGCCGCATGGAGCGCGTGATCAAGGAGCGCATGTCCATTCGCGATCAGGATCAGATGACGCCGGTCACGCTGATCAACATCCGCCCGGTGGTCGCCGCGCTGCGAGAGTTCTATGGCTCCAGCCAGCTCTCGCAGTTCATGGATCAGACTAACCCGCTGTCAGAGCTGCGACACAAACGTACGCTCTCCGCGCTGGGGCCGGGCGGTTTGCGCCGTGAGCGCGCCGGTTTCGACGTGCGCGACGTGCACCATTCTCACTACGGTCGCATCTGTCCGATCGAGACGCCCGAAGGCCCGAACATCGGTCTGATCGGCCGCCTGGCGACCTTCGCCCGCGTGAACGACTACGGCTTCATCGAGACGCCTTACCGCCGCGTGCTGCATTCCCTGAAGGTGGACGATGAACGGCTGATCGGCCGGGCATTGTGGCAAGATGTGACTGATCTCGAGACTGGCGAGGTCATCGCTCCGGCGGGTGAGCGCATCACGCCTGAGCTGGCGAAACGTATTGCCAAGACCGGACTGGAAGAAGTCCCCATTCGCCCGTGGGTGTCGGATGAGGTGGTGTACCTCGCTGCCGACGTGGAAGATCGCTATTTCATCGCGCAGGCGAACGCCCGACTGAACGAGCACGGCGAGTTCGTGGACGATCGGGTGACCTGTCGCTACCATTCGGACTTCCGCTTCGAGCGCGTGGAACGCATCGATTACATGGACGTGGCGCCGCATCAGGTGGTGGGTATCTCCGCCTCACTGATCCCCTTCCTGGAGCACGACGACGCGAACCGTGCTCTGATGGGGTCGAACATGCAGGCGCAGGCTGTGCCGTTGATCCGCCCGGATGTGCCGCTGGTCTCCACAGGGATGGAATACCACGCCGCGCGCGACTCCGGCCAGGTGGTGATCGCCGAGGAAGACGGCGAGGTGATCTCGGTGACCGGCGAGCACATTGTGGTGCGCAACGCGGAAGGCAAGGAGCGCGTGTACCACCTGCGCAAGTACGAACGCTCCAACCAGAGCACCTGCATCGACCAGCGCCCGATCGTGGTCAAGGGCGACCGGGTGAAGAAGGGCGATGTGATCGCCGACTCCTCTTCGACCGACGGCGGCGAACTGGCGCTTGGCCAGAATGTGGTGGTGGCCTTCGTCTCCTGGGAAGGCGGCAACTTCGAGGACGCCATTCTGATCTCCGAGCGGCTGGTGCAGGACGATTACTTCACCTCGGTGCACATTGAAAAGCACGAGGTAGAGGCGCGCGATACCAAACTCGGCCCTGAAGAGATCACCCGCGACATTCCGAACGTGGGTGAGGAGACGATCAAAGACCTGGATGAAGACGGCATCATCCGAATCGGCGCGGAGGTTGGGCCGAATGACATCCTGGTCGGCAAGATCACGCCCAAGGGCGAAAAGGAACTCACGCCCGAAGAGCGTCTGCTGCGCGCGATCTTCGGCGAGAAGTCGCGCGACGTGAAGGACACCTCGCTGCGCATGCCGCACGGCGAACGCGGCAAGGTGGTGGACGTCAAGGTTTTCACCCGCGAGGAGAACAACGACTTGGCGGCGGGTGTGGAGAAGATGGTGCGCGTGTTCGTGGCGCAGCGACGCAAGCTGCGCGCGGGCGACAAGATGGCTGGCCGTCATGGTAACAAGGGTGTGATCTCCAAGATCGTGCCGGTGGAGGACATGCCTTTCCTGGAAGACGGGACGCCGGTGGACATTATCTTGAACCCGCTGGGCGTGCCGGCGCGTATGAACATCGGCCAGGTGCTCGAAGTGCACCTGGGCTGGGCGGCGCGGCAACTGGGCTTCCGCGCGATCACCCCGGTGTTCGACGGCGCGACCGAGGAAGAGATCGAGGCCGAACTGGCGCGCGCCTGGATGATCGACCAGGCCTGGAAAGAGGTCACCGAACGCGCCTGGGCCTGGCTGAAGGAGCAGGAGTACGATCCGGAGATGATCGAGGACGACGAGGAGGTGCGTCGTCTGTACCTGGAGTACTGGCTGGGCGACTCGGACGAGTACGATGTGGTGCAACTGGTCACAGATTACCATTACGCCCGCCGCGTGGTGCTGCGCGAGTGGTTGAAGGAACACGGCTACGATCCGGACCGCATCCTGGCCTTTGAAGACATGAACATTCCGCTGGACGAGCGCGTGGCGCAGGACGAGCGTGCGCGCCTGGTCTGCTGGCGGCTATGGTTGCACACCGAGGGTGTGGATGTGGAGAACATCCCCGACGAGGAGCTGTACGAGCGCGCGAATCAGTACATGCTGGAGACCGGTCGGCCGATCCCCACGCTGGGCAAGCAAATCCTGCGCGATGGGATGACCGGCGAGCCGTACGATCGCCCGGTGACTGTGGGCGTGATGGGCATGATGAAGCTGCACCACCTGGTGGACGACAAGGTGCACGCCCGCTCGACCGGTCCGTACAGCCTGGTTACCCAGCAGCCGCTGGGTGGTAAGGCGCAGTTCGGTGGTCAGCGCTTTGGTGAGATGGAAGTGTGGGCGCTGGAAGCCTACGGCGCGGCGCACATGTTGCAAGAGATGCTCACCGTGAAGTCGGACGACGTGCAAGGCCGCGTGAAGACCTACGAGGCCATTGTGAAGGGCGAGCCGATCGAGGAACCGGGTATCCCGGCGTCCTTCAAAGTGCTGGTCAAGGAACTGCAAAGCCTGGGGCTGGCGGTGAACGCGATCACCGAGGACGGCAAGCTCATCAGCTTCGGCAAGGAAGACGAGCGCTCGCGCGTGCCGCAGGTGAGCACCGGTCTGCTGGGGCTGGGGCGGAATCTGCGTTAGATGCTTGACGCTATGTAGCGCGCGTGGTACAATCTTCCTTCGCTGCTACCAGACATAAGGGCGCGTCGTGCCCTGTTTGAACATGGCAATCGAGCAAGGCCATCATCGCAGACCGATGGCCTTGCTTAATGAGAAAACGAGACGAACGACTGAACAGACCGTTGAACTGGAGGCTGGAACAGTGCCCACGATCAATCAACTGGTTCGCAAAGGCCGCAAGCCGCGTCAGAAGAAGAGCAAGGCGCCTGCATTGCAATACACCTTCAACGCGATGAAGCAGCGCCGCATTCGTCAGCCGAAGGGCGCGCCGCAGAAGCGTGGTGTGTGTACCGTGGTGCGCACCATGACGCCGAAAAAGCCGAACTCGGCGCTGCGCAAGATCGCCCGTGTGCGCCTGACCAACGGCATTGAGGTGACCGCCTACATTCCAGGCGAGGGCCATACGCTGCAGGAGCACTCGGTGGTGCTCGTCCGCGGCGGTCGTGTGAAGGACTTGCCGGGCGTGCGTTACCACATTGTGCGCGGTACGCTCGACGCCACGGGCGTGGAGAACCGGCGCCAGGGCCGTTCCAAGTACGGCTCCAAGCGGCCGAAATAAGCGCGAACCAGGAATCGCCGTAACACTTTGCGGCGATTCTTGTGTGCGTAGTCTGACTGGATGGAGTAGAGACGCATGCCTCGACGAAACCGACCCGAACGACGAGTCATCCCGCCCGATCCGCGTTACCACAGCGTGGAAGTGCAGTCTTTCATCAATCGGGTGATGAAGGATGGCAAAAAGAGCCTGGCGGCCCGCCTGGTGTACGAAACTTTCGACATCATCGCGGAGCGCACGGGCAAAGATCCGCTGGAGGTCTTCCAGCGTGCGCTGAATAACGTGAAGCCGGTGATGGAAGTGCGTCCTCGCCGCGTGGGTGGCGCGACCTATCAGGTTCCCATGGAAGTGCCGCCGCACCGTCAGTTCGCACTGGCTGTGCGTTGGATTCTGGCCGCGGCGCGTTCGCGTACCGGGAAGTCTTTCCCGGAGCGCCTGGCTGCTGAGCTGCTGGACGCGTACAATAACACGGGCTCCGCTGTCCGCAAGCGCGAGGAAACGCACCGCATGGCCGAGGCCAACCGCGCGTTCTCGCACTTCCGTATCTGATTGAGTTGGTGTTTGCATGGCTCGACAGTATCCGTTGGAGAAATACCGAAATATTGGTGTGATTGCCCACATCGACGCGGGCAAGACCACGACCACCGAGCGTATCCTGTTCTATACAGGCAAGACGCATCGCCTGGGGTCGGTGGACGAAGGCAACACCGTCACCGACTGGATGGAACAGGAACGCGAGCGGGGTATTACCATTGTCTCCGCAGCGGTGAGCGCCGAGTGGAAGGGGCATCAGATCAACATCATCGACACGCCCGGCCACATCGACTTCACCGCCGAGGTGCAGCGGTCGTTGCGCGTGCTCGATGGTGGGGTGGTGGTGTTCGACGCGGTGCAGGGTGTCGAGCCGCAATCGGAGACGGTGTGGCGACAGGCTGACCGCTACGGCGTGCCGCGCATCTGCTTTATCAATAAGATGGACCGCGTGGGCGCTTCGTATGAGCGGTCGATTCAGAGCATTCGTGACCGCCTGGGCGCCAACCCGATCGCTGTCCAGTTGCCCATTGGTGCGGAGTCGGCTTTCAAGGGCGTGGTCGATCTGATGACCATGCGGGCGATCATCTGGGAGGACGACCTGGGCCGCGAGCCGAAGGTGGTTGCAATTCCCCCCGACCTGAAGGCCCGCGCCGAGGGACCCCGCCAGTGGATGGTCGAACTGGATGGCCACCCGGGTCGCGCCCGCCGCCGTCCGTGCCTCGTCGG
>CAYSXA010000091.1:0-10954 GCA_964435005.1 uncultured Anaerolineaceae bacterium
CATCGTGGCCCGGCTCACGCCAGGAGAATATCACTTTTGTCTAAAGTCCAATATTTTAAGGTAAAATATCCCATGCATATCAAGCACAGGAGCCGTGTATGAGCGCTCGAATCCTGTACATTGAAGACAATCTGGAAAACCGCATTCTTGTACGGCGGATCTTGCAGGCCGAAGGATACGATATTGTTGAGGCCGAGAATGCCACAGAAGCGTTGGCGTTCCTGGAGCGGGAACTCCCCGATCTCATCCTGGTGGATATCAACATGCCAGATATTGATGGGTACACACTGACGCGGCAGTTGAAAAGCCAGGAGCGTTTCAAAGCCGTGCCTATTGTGGCGCTGACTGCTAACGTCATGAAAGGAGACCGGGAAAAATCGCTGCGAGCTGGCTGCGACGGTTACATCCAGAAACCCGTTGACGTGGATGCGCTGCCGAGACAGATCGCTCGCTTTTTGAAGAGGTAATGGTATGGCCGATGAGAAAGTACCTGCCACTGAAACCCGCAAGCCTCACGTCCCTATTGACCCCGAAAACGCTACGGTGCTGGTTGTGGAAGACAACGTCGCGAATTTTGTGTTGATTGCGCGACTATTGGGCTATCTTGGCATTCATTGTGAGTGGAAGACTTCGGGGTATGAGGTGGTGGAATACGCCGATACGCTGCCGAAGCTCGACCTGATCTTGATGGATATCCGCCTGCCTTATGAAGATGGTTACGCCGCGCTGCGGAAAATCCGTAATTCCCCCCGCTTGAAAGATACGCTGGTGGTGGCCGTGACGGCCGAGGCCAGCCGCGCGCAGATGAACAAAGCTCGCCAGGCTGGGTTTGATGGATTTATTGGAAAACCGCTTGACCCGGATCGCTTTCCTGAGCAGATCAAGCGCGTCCTGGCCGGCGAAGAAGTCTGGGAGTTCTAAAAGAGGCTGCTTATGAGTGCCGTTGCCCCTTCCCCGGCTCGCGCTCCACGGCGTTTCCGTGGTAGCCTGGTACGAGCCATGGTGCTGGTGTTGATCCCCCTGTCCATGCTGCCGGTGCTCCTGATGGGTGGGGCAGCGTATTTGCGTGCACGCGCCCTGCTGCGTGAACAGGTGGCTGAGCAGTTGGACCTGTTGGAGGACCTGCAGTCGGATCAATTGAGACAATGGGTGGTCATCCAACACGTTCGCCTGGGACGCCTGGTGCATCAGCCAGGATTTCGGTCAGCGCTGGACACCATATTGACAGAGAGTCGCTTTGCGCCTGCCTTTGTAGAGCATCGGCAGGCGTTGCTTGATCTCGCGGCCCGTATTGTCAACCCGCCGGGTACTCCCCTCGTGCTCTCCGAGGTGGCTGTGCTGTCTGCGGATGGCAGGGTGTTGGTGGCCTCGCGTCCGGAGTGGGAAGGGTTGTCTCTGGCCGATCAGCATTACTTTACTGATCTGACGACTCTGACGACCAGGGCGGGCTCTCGCCTGACCTGGTCGGCCGCACCGCTGTACCAGGATGAGTTTGTGATTCTGACTTCTCATCCCGTGTTCGATGATCAGGGTGAAGTGAAGGCGTATATCCTGGGGGTGGCCGAAGCGCCGATTTTCCAGAGCCTGGTGGAAAGCTTGTTGCGGACCCAGCCAGACGCACGCTTCTACTTCTTGACGGAAGAGTCTGTGTTTGTCGGGCGCCCATCGAACTTGCCAGATTTTACTCAATTGACCCCCAATCCGGAACAAAAGCAATTGCTGGTGGACCGTTTTCTGGCGAAAGTGGAACAAAATCCTGATGACATACAAGACCTGATTACGGAAGGGGTTTCGTTCACCGGGGAACCAGTTTTCCTGGTGGCGTACTGGATGCCGTTCCTGGAAGCGGCCGTGGTGGCTGAGATTCCGAAAGCGGTGGTGTTTCGCCAGGTCAATGCATTGGGGCCTTTTACCTTGATGCTGCTGTTCGGTACGGTGCTGTTGTTGGCGTTGGTCATCTGGCAGGGTACTGAGCGGCTGGTGCGCCCCTTGCGTGAGCTTACGCTTGCTGTGGAACACTTTGCAGGCGGCGATTTCCGCCGTCGTGCGGACGTGAATCGCGACGACGAGATCGGGCAACTGGCCTACGCTTTCAACCAGATGGCGGAAGAACTGTCCAGTCTGTATCGCGGCCTGGAGGCGCGCGTGGCCGAACGCACCGCTCAGGTTCAGGCGGCGGCCGAGGTGGCTGAGCTGTCCATTTCCACGGACAGCCTGGCTGAACTGCTGCGCCGCACGGTGAACTTGATTGTGGAGCGCTTCCCGCAGTATTATCAGGCCTCGATCTTCCTGCTGGACGAAGGGCGGAAGTTTGCTGTGCTGCGCGAATCGGCCGGACCGGCGGCTGAGGAGTTCAAGCGGCGAGGCCATAAATTGGCGGTGGGTTCGTCGTCGCTGGTCGGTTGGGCGACGGTGAACAACCGGCCGCGCGTGGCTTCGGACGTGAGTGAAGACCCAATTCACTTCAAGAACCCGCTTCTGCCGGAGACCCGATCCGAAGCGGCGATCCCGATCGCCGTGGGGGATCAGGTGTTGGGGGCGCTGGATGTACAATCCAGAGACCCGAACGCTTTCGACGAAGCCGCGGTGCGCGTCTTGCAGACGCTGGCCAACCAGATCGCTGCGGCCATCCGTAACTTCCGTCTGCTGGAAAGTACCCAGATCAGCCTGGAAGAGACCGAAGCGTTGTACGAGGCCAGCCGCGAGATTGCTCAGGCGGAATCTATGGAGAAGGTGCTTCGGGCGATCAGTCGAGCGGTGCAGCGGTTGCCTTACATCAGCGCGGTCTTCGTCCCTGAGCAGGATGGCCTGCGGCTGGTGAACGTGCATAACCCCTTCCAGCCGGGGATGAAACCGCTTCAAAATTACCTGCAGATGGATCTGACGCGCCTGCGAGCGGTGCTGCCGAGTGATCAGCCGTTGCTGGTGGAAGATTTGAGCCGTGCTGGTCTGTTACCCCCGGCGCTGCGCGAATTGCCGCGGCAGATGGGATGTGTGTCGGCGGCGTACATCCCTGTCTGGCGTGGTAAGCTGTTGGCCGGCCTGACCGTCATCGGCACTCCCGAGGTTGGGACACTGACTCCTGCGCGTTTGCAGCCGTATGCCAGTCTGGCTGAGGTCACCACGACGGCCCTGGAGCGCATCGCTGCCCAGCAAGCCAGCCGTCAGCGTCTGGCCGAGCTGGAAGCGGTGGCCGGCGTCTCTCGCGCTGTGGCCGTGGAGACTGATCTATACCGCCTGTATGGGCGCATCCATGATCAGGTCCGCCAGACGATGGGGGATGTCACCTTCTACATTGCGTTGTACAACGCCCAAGAAGAGGTGATTGAAATCCCCTATCTGTATGAAGACGGCAAGGTTACCCAGGTGGACCCGTTGCCGCTGGGTGAGGGTTTGACCTCCATTGTGGTGCGCAATCGGGAACCGCTGATGCTGGTGGAGGATACGGAGCGTCGTGCCCGCGAACTGGGTGCCAAATTCCTGGGGAAGCCAGCGCATTCCTGGCTGGGTGTGCCGCTGATGGTCGGTGGTGAGGTGATCGGTGTGATGGTGGTGCAGGACACGGAGCATGAGCAGCGCTTCGATGAAGAAGACTTGCGCCTGTTGAGCGCGATCGCAGGCCAGGTGGCGTCTGCGATCCGTAACGCCCGCCTGCTGTTGCAGACTCAGCAACAGGCGGAATTTGAGAGCCTGTTGAACCAGGTGACCGCTCGCATCCGCCAGACCAACGACATTCAACGTATGTTGCGCATTACCGCGCGTGAGATCCGACGTGCTCTGGGTGCCCGACGCGCGCGGGTGCGCCTTCATTTGGATGGAGGGAATGGCCAGATGGAGGAAGGCGCATGAACTGGTGGCGTTCTGTCCGCGAAACGGCGCCTCTGGAAGTGTTGCAGGCGTGGCGTGAGCAACTGCTAAACTGGCTGCTGGGCTTTAGCAGCCTGATCGGCCTTCCGCTGGTCGCCGTCAATGTGTATTTGCAGTGGCAGGAAGCCAACCGGCTGCCGGCGCTGCTCTATGCCCTGGTTTATCTGGTGATCCTGTTGTTGTGGGCGCACCGCCGTCTGGGGTTGAGCTGGCCGTACACGCCGCGTGCCCTGGTGTTCGTAACCGTGCTGTTCTTCATGGCAGTGCTGACCCTGCGTGTCAACGGTCTGGCCGGCGATGGCCGCATCTGGTTGTTTGCCTTCATCCTGATTGGCACGTTGTTGCTGGGGCGGCGGGCTGGCGTGGTGTTCACCGCTATGGCAACACTGACGCATGGGGCCTTTTCCTGGTTGATCGGCACTCATCGTCTCCCGCCTCCGCCGCAGGAAATGAGCGTGTTGTCCATCTACCCGTTGTCCTGGATCACCACTGGCGCGACGCTGCTTGTGGTGGCGGTCATCCTGGTGTTTTCGCTGGGCAACCTGTTCTCTCGCATGGCACGCGCACTGGATACTGCCGAGACACTGCAACGGAATCTGAGCCGCGACCGGGAGAATCTGGAGCGGCAAACGCGCACCTTGCAACGTCGTGTAGCGCAGATTCGCACCACGATGGATCTGCAACAGGTGGTGAATACGATCCTGGATCCGGCTGAACTGTTGAACGAGGCCGTGAACCTGATCCGCGATCGTTTCGATCTGTACTATGTCGGTGCGTTCCTGCTGGATGAGCGTGGCGAGTATGCTGAGCTGCGTGCAGGCACTGGCGAGGCTGGACGCCGGATGCTGGCGGAAGGCCACCGTCTGGCGGTCGGCGAGACTTCGATGATTGGTTGGTGCGTGCTGCACCGTCGGGCGCGCATTGCGCTGGACGTCGGCGAGGAGGCGGTGCGTTTTGCCAATCCACACCTGCCGTTGACCCGCTCCGAACTCGCGCTGCCGCTGATCAGTCGCGGCGAGGTGTTGGGGGCGCTCACCATTCAGTCCACCAAGGAACGCGCCTTTGACGAAGATGACCTGCTGGTGTTGCAGGGGTTAGCGAACACCCTGGCGACAGCCTTGCAGAACGCTCGTCTGTTCCAGACCACTCAGGAAGCGCTGGAAGAGGCACGCACCTTGCAACGGCAATATCTGGCGGAAGCCTGGAGTACCTTGCCGTTAGAGCAGTTCACGGTGGTCGATCAGGACGACACGGCCGCTGATGAAGACACCCTGCATGTGTTGCGAGTCCCGCTGGAGGTGCGCGGTCAGCCGCTCGGTGAGATTGTGCTGGAAAGTGACCAGCCCTGGGACGATCATCGCCGGGCGTTAGCGGAAGCGATTGCTGCGCAGGCGGCGCTCAGTCTGGAGAACGCGCGTCTGGTGGAAGAGTCGCTGCGCCGCGCTCAGGCAGAACGTACGGTGAGTGAATTTACCGCTCAGGTGCGCCAGACGCTGGATATGGATCAGCTGTTACAGGTGGCCGTGCGCGAAATGCGTCGCGTGCTCAACCTCAGTCAGGTGGAAATCCGTCTGGAGGCAGAGACCCTGGCTCTGGAGTGACCGGAGAATTCCGTATGCGTGCTCAAACTCCCCCTTCTCACCCCCAATCCATTCGCCAGCGCTTGATCCTGGTGAATGTGCTGGCACTGATTTTCCTGCTGACAGCAGGGTCGGTGCTTTTCTGGCAAATGCTGGGTGTGAGATTAGATGTACAAAACGTGCTGCAAGTTTCAGAGGACGTGCGTCTGGCGTTCAACCTGCAACAGCACGTGGCGGATTTGATCGCAAGCAGCAGTCGTCTGGTGCCGAATCGCGATGCTGAACAGCTGCGTAGCGAGTTGCAGCCGGTGATCGAGGGGCTGCGGGCGGATTATCAGCATCTGGCTACCATGGGAACGCGGGTAGGCGAAGACCAGCGACTTTTTCTCATCCTGGTCAGTGCCCGAAGTACGACCAAGCGGATGATCGAGGTGGCCTCGACGATGCTGGAGGAAGCCGATCAGGGTAACTGGGAAGCGGTGGATACCCGTCTGGGTGTGCTGGAGCGAAACCAGGAAGCCTTCGCGTCGGACATCAACCGGCTCTATGCTGAGGTACAACACCTGCAGGGTGAGGCCACGGATCGCATTCGGGCGCGGATGCCGTTGCTGCTCTTCCTGCCGGCCAGCCTGGTGGCCCTGGCGTTTGCTGCGCTCGCGTTTGGTACGTTCGAGCTGTTCCGTCGGGCGCTGAGGCCGTTGGGCGAACTGACGGATGTAGTGCGGCGCTTTGCTCAGGGCGACCTGAATGTGCGTGTGCCCGTACGCACCAACGACGAGTTTGGTGAACTCGCGCGCGCGTTCAACGATATGGCACATGCCATTCAAGACGCCCAGCTCACCCTGGAGCAGCGCGTGGAGGCGCGCACGCGTGACCTGCAACACCGCCTGGAGCAAATCCGCGCCGCAGCTGAGGTGGGTAGCCGCGTAACCCGCATCCGTGACTTGGACAAGCTGCTGGATCAGGTCACCCATCTGATCAGCGAACGGTTTGGCTTCTACCACACCGGCATTTTCCTGGTGGATGCCGAGGGCGAATACGCCGAGCTGCGCGCTGCGAACTCGGAAGGCGGGCGGCGGATGCTGGAAGCTGGTCACAAGCTACGCGTTGGTGAGCAGGGTATTGTTGGTTTTGTCACGGCCACTGGCCAGCCCCGTATTGCACTGGACGTCGGCGCGGACGCGGTGCACTTCGAGAATCCCTATCTGCCGGACACGCACTCTGAGATGGCCCTGCCGCTGCGCGTGGGCGACCGGATTTTGGGTGCGCTGGATGTGCAGAGCAAGCGTACGGGGGCCTTCGCTCAGGAAGACATCCTGGTACTGCAGATCGTGGCCGATCAGCTGGCGGTCGCCATTGATAACGCGCATCTGCTTGAGGAAAACCGCAGCGCATTGGATCAGATGCGCCGTGCATACACGTTGCTCAGTCGTGAAGGTTGGGTGGACTTTGTCCGTTCGCGCCCAGTCGTGGGGTATCGTGTGGATGCCAGTAATCTTGTCCGGCCGGTTCCTGCCGAGGAACCAACGATTGGTGCTTCGGATGAGCACACGCTGGAGGTACCGATCCAGGTACGTGGACACCGCGTCGGAGTGGCGCGGTTGCGCAAACCGGCTGGCCAGGTGTGGACGGCGCCGGAACAGGAGCTGGCCCATGAGATCGCTGACCGCCTGAGCAGTGCGCTGGAAAGTGCCCGGCTGTACTCCGAATCGCTGCGCCGTGCCCAGCAGTTGCAAATCGCCTCGGAGATCGCCCGTGATGCGAGCAGCACGCTGAACGTGGAGGAACTGCTCGACAAAGTGGTGCACCTGATCCGCTCACGCTTCGGTTTCTACCACGCTTCGATCTTCCTGGTGGATCCCTTGGGCGAATTTGCTGTGGTGCGCGCCTCTACGGGCGAGGCGGGACGGCGAATGCTCGAAAGCAGCCACCGGCTGGCTGTGGGTTCCCGCTCCATCATGGGGTATGTAACGGCCAAAGGGGAACCGTTGGTGGTGAACGACGTCACGCTAGACCCCACCCACCGTCCGAATCCCCTGTTGCCAGACACCCGCGCGGAGGCCGGCATCCCGCTCAAGGTGGGTGATCGTGTGCTCGGGGCAATTGACGTGCAGTCCACGCACGCTGGCGCGTTCACCGAAGACGACATCAGCGTGTTGCAGATCCTGGCTGACCAGCTCGCCATCGCCCTGGTGAATGCTGAGCTGTTCCAGGAGACCCAGGAGCACTTGGCGCAGCAACGTCTGTTGCACCACGTGACCACGGCAGCGGCCTCGACCACCAGCCTGGAAGACGCGTTGTTCAACGCCATCCAGGGGCTGCACGCCACGCTGGGCGGCGATCGCGTGGCGATCATGCTGTACAACGAAGAGACCGATATGCTGGAGGTCAAAGCGGCGGCGGGCTACGGTGGTCGGGATCTCTCAGGCTTCAAATTGCCGATAGGTGAAGGGATCACGGGCTGGGCGGCGGCCAACCGCAAGCCGGTTTGTGTGGACGATGTCCGTCAGGATCCGCGTTATGTGGCTGCCGTTGAGACAGTTCGCTCTGAGCTTGCTGTGCCGCTGATTTACCGCGATCAATTGTTTGGCGTGCTCAACGTGGAAAGCGATGATGTGGCCAAGTTCGATGAAGTGGACCAGGAAATGTTGACCACGCTGGCCGGCAGTCTGGCAGCTATCCTGGCGAATATTGAGCTGCTCAACGAGATCCAGCAGAGCGCGCAACGACTGTCCCTGTTGCATCGGGTGACGGCGACCGCCGCCTCGCACGTGAACCTGACTACCTTGCTCCAGGAGGTTTCGGAGCAACTGGTGGATGGCTTCCGCGCGTTACACTGCGGTGTGGTGTTGTTCGATTCGGATCGCAAAGTGGGGAGACTGGTGGCTACGGCATCTTCTCGCCCCGATGCGCCAGGCAGGGGGATGTTGGGTGCCGTGTTGCCGCTGGAAGGCAACGTGCTTACGCAAGAAGTGATCCGGACGCGCAAACCGGTGGTGGTGTATCGTGTCACCGAGGATGAGCGAGTGGCCCCTGCGCATGAGTTGTTGCGCCAGCGCGGCACCGAGACGCTGATCATTGCCCCGCTGATTTCCCGTGGTGAGGTGATCGGCACCATCGGTCTGGACATCGAGGATCCGACCCGGGTGATCAGCGAACAGGAGATCAACCTGCTGGATCAGATCAGCCGGCAGATCGCCTCGGCGGTGGATGTGGCTCGGCTGTTCGAGCAGGCTGTGCGTCGTGCCGATCGTGAGCGCCTGGTGACCGAGATCACCACCAAACTGCGTGCCAGTAACGATCCGCGGGTGATCCTGGAGACTGCGGCACGAGAGTTGGGGCGCGCGCTGAACGTCGATCAAACTCAGGTCTGGTTGACAAACGGTGGTGACGACTGAGGGGAGACGCCATGGGCACCATGTTTATTGCAGTTGCCAGTGTGAAGGGCGGGGTGGCGAAGACGACCACCGCGGTTTCTCTTGGCGGTGCGCTGGCTCAGATGGATCAGCGAGTGCTGCTGATTGACCTGGACCCGCAAGGGAACATGACGCTGGCCATGGGGCTGCGCCCTTCTGAGATGGTCACCTCGGCGACGGATTTGCTTTTCAACGGCACAGGTTTGCTGGACGTGATCCGCACAACTGGTGTGAAGGGCATGGACATCGTGCCAGCCAACAGCAGCCTGCGCATGGCAGAGCGTGCTCTGCCCATCCGCCCGCGTTTTGCCGAAACACTGCGCCTGAACTTCCGTTCGGTACCCCTGGCTTACGATTTTGTGATTATGGATTGCCCACCAGCGCTGGAGGCCATTACCACAAATGCTCTGGTTGCGGCAGATATGCTGGTGATCCCTACCCAACCGGAGTTCTTTTCAGCCTATGCGTTGCGCAACATGCTTACATTGATTTCGCAGGTGCGTGAGAAGCACAACCCGCGTCTGGCGTACAAAGTACTGGCGACGATGCTCGACCGGCGCAATCGCATTCATCGCACCGTGCTGGCACAGTTGCGACGCACGTTTGGCAATGGGATATTCCATACGGTTATTGAAGTAGATACCCGGCTGCGCGAAAGCGCCGTGGCTGGTCGTCCAGTAACACATTTTCAACCTGCGACGCGTGGCGCGGCACAGTATCGCGCCCTGGCGGAGGAGATCCTGGCGTATGGCCAAAAAGCAACTGAAGAAACGCCTTGAGGCGCTGTTCTCCGAATTGAGCCCCCAGGGAGAAACTTCGCTGGCCCTGGAAGCGACGACGATTCAGGGATGGACCTGGGCGGTCGATGCCCAGGGGCGGTACACCCATTGCAGCTCGGAAGTGGAAGCTGTGCTGGGCATTCCCTCGGAACGGTTCGTTGGGCAGCCGTTCACCAGCTTTGCTCTGGCACCGGAGAGTGCCGGCATGCTGGAGCGCGTGCTGCACAGCGAACACCTGCCGACGTCCTTGACCGCGGCTTTCATGCATGCAGATGGTTCTCCCCGCTGGGTTCGAATGCACATTTATTTGGCGCCAGAGGGCGGCTGGCGCGGCGTGGCCGAAGTGCTGATTGGGGAAACACCCGCCTCTGCCGTTCTGGCTCCGGAAGCCGATCTGCTGCCGCGTGGCGTGCGACTTGAAAAAGGACGCATCGTCCCCGCCGACCGGCCGCTCACACCGGTGGCTGAGCAGGCGATTCGCCAGGGGGATTCGGTGGTGGTGAGCGGTAACGGCTCGTTGCCGGCAGCGATGGCGGTCCCCATGCGTGATCAGGAACGGGTGGTTGGTGTGCTGGAACTGCTCGATCCGACTCGCGATCGATCTTGGACCGAAGACGATCGCTTGCTGGTAGAGCAGGTGGCCGATCAGTTGACTCTGGCGCTGGAGAATGCCCGCCTGTTCCAGCAGACCCAGGCAGCGCTGGCAGAAACCGAGCATCTGTACCGGGCGAGCGCGGCTTTGAACGTGGCTTCTTCCTATACGGAAGTGTTGGAGGCGCTGCGCGCCCATTCCGTACTTGGTGAGGGTAGTCATAACGTATCTCTGAACCTGTTTAACCGTCCCTGGAAGACACCCGAAGATGTGCCGGAGTGGGTATTCGCTCGGGCCCGCTGGACGCAACTTGACGAAGAATCGCTTTCCCCTCGCTACCCGCTGGCTCAGTTCCCGGCCGCGCGTCTGCTACGCCCTGAGCAGCCGCTGGTGGTCGAGGATGTGGCAGCCGATCCCCGCCTGGACGAGGCGACCCGCGCGCTCTACCTCCAGCGTTTTCGAGGGGGGAGCACGGTGTTCTTCCCCCTGAACGTGGGTGGGGAATGGATAGGATACATCAACGCCATTTACCCGCAGCCGCGCACGTTCTCTGAAGCGGATCTGCGCCGGACGATGGCGCTGGTTTCCCAGGCCGCGGTCTCGGTTCAGAACCTGCGCCTGATTGAGGAGACCCAACGTCGTGCGGAGCAGCTGCAAACGGCGGCAGAGATCGCGCGGGATACGACTTCGGCCAGCCTGGAGCTGGATACGCTGCTGAAC
>CAYSXA010000092.1:0-10904 GCA_964435005.1 uncultured Anaerolineaceae bacterium
GACAGGGGAGGGGAGGGAGGGCGTCTTCCTCATCAAACCCCAGTTCGAGGCCGGTCGGCGGGAGGTGGCGCGCGGCAAGGGAGTGATCCGTGATCCCGAGGTGCATCGGCGCGTGCTGACTGAAATGCTGACCTTTGCCCAGACGCAGGGCTTCGCCGTGCGAGGGCTGCTGCGCTCGCCCATCCGGGGACCGAAGGGTAATGTGGAGTTCCTGGCCTGGCTGGCGCTGGGCACGCCGCCGGCGACCGAGGCGCAAATCGCGGCCTGGGTGGAAACGGCGGTCGAAACGACAAAGGACGGCTGAGATGCGCTCCCCGCTGGAACGCGACCGCATGTTCCCGCGCTTCGCGCTGTACGGCTTCCTGAAGAACCTGCGCTTCTTCGAGCCGTTCCTGATCCTGATCTTTCGCGAGGCCGGGCTGAGTTTCACCCTGATTGGCTCGCTGTACGCCATTCGTGACATCACCACCTACATTCTGGAAGTGCCTACCGGCGTTTTTGCGGATGCTTTTGGCCGCCGTAAGGCGATGCTGATGGCGTTTGGCGCTTATCTGATTTCCTTTGCCGTGTTTTATTTTGGTCGTGGGTTTGGTTCGTTTGCGCTGGCGATGGTGCTCTTTGCCTTCGGCGAGGCGTTTCGCTCCGGCACGCACAAGGCGCTGATTCTAGAATACCTCAAAATGCGGCGGCGGGAGGAGGTCAAGGTCGCGTACTACGGGCGCACACGCTCGGCTTCACAATTCGGTTCAGCGATCAATGCGTTGATCGCGGCGGTGCTTGCCTTCTACACTGGCAGTTATCGGGTGATGTTCCTGGCGGCTGCTGTGCCTTACGTGCTTGATTTCATCAACCTGGCGCTGTATCCGAAAGAACTGGATGGGGAACTGTCCAAAATCCGCTGGGAAACGCTGTCACAGCAGGCGCGTCAGACGGTGCAGGATTTCAAGACCATGTTTACCAATCTGCTGGTCTGGCGGGCGATTTTGAACAGCGCCAGTTTCATGGCACTGTTCAAAGCAACCAAAGACTATCTGCAACCTATCCTGGAGAGCTTTGCGCTGAGCCTGCCAGTTTTCCTGGCCTACAGCGGCAAACAGCGCAGTGCGGTGGTCGTGGGGACGGTCTACTTTGTGATCTATCTGGCGACCAGTTACGCCTCGCGCAGCGCGGACCGCTTCAGTCATCGCTTCCCGAGTTTAGGGACGGCGATCAACCGTTCCTACCTGCTCGGTGTGGCACTGCTGGCAGTTGCCGGACTGGGTGATGGATGGGGCTGGTCAGTGGTGGCGATTGCGGCGTATCTGGGCTTTTACGTGCTGCATAACCTGCGTCGCCCGATGAACGTGGCCTTCATCAGCGATCAGATCGAGAGCCGGGTGATGGCTTCCGGGCTGTCGGTGGAGTCAGTGGTGCGCACTTTCCTGGCTGGTGTGCTGGCTTTGCTGCTTGGCGTGCTGGCGGACTGGTTGGGAGTCGGGCTGGCGCTAGCTGCGCTGGCGCTGCTCCTGGCGCTGGTGTTCCCCTGGCTTCGCGTGGAAGAAGGACACCAGACGGCGCGGGTTTGACCAATCCGGCCAATCAAACCAACCGACCAATCCGACCAAATGACCAATCCGACCAATCGACCAATCTGACCAATGGTAAAATTCCCCAGCTATGAGCGACCACATCCGCAACTTTTGCATCATCGCCCACATTGACCACGGCAAATCCACCCTGGCCGACCGCCTGCTCCAGTTGACCGGCACGATCTCCGACCGCGATATGACTGAGCAGGTGCTGGACAGCATGGATTTGGAGCGGGAGAAGGGGGTGACGATCAAGGCCTCGGCGGTGCGCATGGCCTACACCGCGCAGGACGGTCAGACCTATGAACTCAACCTGATCGACACGCCCGGCCATGTGGACTTCGGCTATGAGGTCAGCCGGGCGCTCGCAGCCTGCGAGGGTGCGATCCTGGTGGTGGACGCCAGCCAGGGGGTCGAAGCGCAGACGCTCGCCAACCTGTACCAGGCGCTGGAAGCCGATCTGGAGATCATCCCGGTGATCAACAAGATCGACCTGCCGGCAGCGCATCCCGACGAGGTGGCGCAGGAGATCGAGAACCTGCTCGGCACCCCGGCAGAGGAGATCCTGCGCATCTCGGCCAAGGAGGGAACGAACGTGGAGGCCGTGCTGGAGGCGGTGGTGCAGCAGGTGCCGCCGCCATCTGGCGACGAGAACGCGCCGCTGCGTGCACTGATCTTCGACTCACACTATGATCCCTACAAAGGCGTGATCGCCTACGTACGCGTGGTTGAAGGACAGATCGGGGCGACGGACGACCTGCGGTTGATGGCCAGCGGTGTGAACTTCAAGCCGGTGGAGATCGGCATCTTCGCGCCCGACATGCGCCCCGTGGATCGCCTGGGAGCGGGTGAGGTGGGCTACATCGCCACCGGCCTGAAGACTGTGCGCGAGTGCCGTGTGGGCGACACGCTTACCCTAGCGCGGGGCGGTGCAACCGAGCCGTTGCCCGGCTACCGCCCGGCCAAGCCGATGGTGTTCGCCGGCATTTACCCGGTCGAGGGCGAAGATTACGAAGACCTGCGTGACGCGCTTGGCAAACTGCAACTGAACGACGCTGCGCTGGTCTACGAACCGGAGACTTCTCAGGCACTGGGCTTTGGCTTCCGTTGTGGCTTCCTGGGCATGTTCCACATGGAGATCGTCCAGGAGCGGCTGGAGCGCGAATACGACCTGGACATCATCGTCACCGCACCGTCGGTGGAGTACGAGGTACTGCTTCGCAATGGCGAGGTGTTGCGCATCGACTCGCCGGCGCAGTTGCCCGACGAGGCCGAGGTTGCCGAAATCCGCGAACCGTGGATGAGTATCCAGGTCTTCACCCCGACCGAGTTCTACGGGCCGGTGATGGAACTGGTCACCGGACGGCGAGGTGTGTTCGTCGGACAGGAATACCCCGCTCCGAACCGCGTGCAGTTGGACTTCGAGTTGCCCCTGTCTGAGTTAATTGTGGACTTCTTCGATCAGTTGAAGTCGCGCACGCGCGGCTACGCTTCGCTGGATTATCAGTTCCTGGAATACCGCCCGGACGACCTGGTCAAGATGGAAATTCTGGTCAATGGCGAGCCGGTGGACGCGCTGGCGACCATTGTCCATCGCAAGGACGCCTATCACAAAGGCCAGGCGCTGGTCTCTAAACTGAAGGAGTTGATCCCGCGCCAGTTGTTCGTGGTGCCGATTCAGGCGAAGGCAGGGGGGCGCATTCTCTCGCGCGCCAACGTCAAGGCGCTGCGCAAAGACGTGCTCGCCAAGTGCTACGGCGGCGATGTGACCCGCAAGCGCAAATTGCTCGAAAAGCAGAAGAAGGGCAAAAAGCGTATGAAGATGGTCGGTAGCGTGGAGATTCCGCAAGAGGCCTTCCTGGCCGTCCTGCGCGTTCGGGAGGAGTGAGATCGCAACCGTCAACTGGAAAAACGGGCGCCGGATGGCGCTTGGCGTGCTGATCAGTGTAGGGGTGATCGCTGCTCTGGCGATGTTGGTGGATCTGGAATCCACGTGGCGTGCGTTGCGCGACGCGGATTTTCGTTTTGTGGCGCTGGCGCTGGCCTCGTTGCTGCTCTCGCTGATGGCGCGCAGTCTGGCCTGGCGGGTGCTGCTGCAAGATCGCGTGGACTACCGCAGCCTGTTCTTCGTGCTCAACATCGGCTATTTGCTCAACAACCTGATCTCGCGGCTCGGCGACGTGGGACGGGCGCTGGTGCTGAGCGGTCGCCCGACGATCAGTTTCTGGCATGCGATTTCCACCATCCTGGTGGAGCGCGCCTTTGACCTGCTGATCACGGTGGGCATGGTGCTGCTCACCCTGCCACTGGTGGTCGGTGCAGATTGGGTGCGGCCGGTGGCGCTATCGCTGGGCGGTGGCGTGCTGCTGGCGCTCATCTTTCTCCATCTACTCGCGCGGTATCGGGATGCTGCGATGCGCCTGTTCGAGCGGCTGACCGTTCGTTTTCCCCGCCTGGAGCGGGTTGGCAGCCATACGCTGACGCACTTCTTCGACGGCCTGCAGGCGCTGGTCGAACCAGGACGCTTTGTACGCGTGCTGTTCTGGCTGCTGCTGGCCTGGATGCTGATCGTGACCGAGTACTATCTGCTGTTGCTGGCCTTTCTGCCGCAGGCACACTGGTTCTGGGCGGCCTTTGGCGTGGGCGTGGTCGCGTTGAGTGTGGTGGTGCCTTCTTCGCCGGGCTTTGTTGGTGTGGTGGAGGCTGCAGTGGTAGCCGCCTTCTCCCTCTTTGGCATCGATCCGGCGGTGGGGCTGGCCTATGCTGTTACTGCACACGGGCTGTATCTGGTGGTCACTGTGGTTTTGGGTGTGTGGGGTCTGAGCCGTGAAGGTGAATCGCTGCGTCACCTGGTGTGGCGTGTGCGGCAGCGGCTCGGAAGAAATGCGTCTACTAAGGCGGCAGGGTAGCAACCTGAACAACCACAGAAGAAACAGGACCAAGGTATGACGAAACACTATCTGATCACCGGCGGCGCCGGGTTCATCGGCGCGAACTACGTGGCGCGCTTGCTCGTGCGTGGCGAGCGAGTGACCATTTACGACAACCTCTCGCGGCGCGGCGCAGACGTCAATCTCGCCTGGCTGCGGGAGACCTACGGCGCGGATGCCTTCCAACTGGTAGTGGGCGATGTGCGCGACGCCGCACTGATCACCGCTACGGCGCGCGAGGCGGACGTGATCGTCCACCTCGCGGGGCAGGTGGCCGTCACCACCTCGGTGACCCACCCACGTGAAGACTTCGAGGCCAACGCGTTGGGGACGTTCAACGTGTTGGAGGCCGCCCGCTTGAGCGGACGGAACCCGATCGTGCTCTATGCTTCCACGAACAAGGTGTATGGCGGTATGGAGGACGTTCGCGTGGTGGAGGAGGCCACCCGCTACCGCTACGCTGACTTGCCCCACGGCGTGCCCGAGACGCAGCCGCTTGATTTTCATTCGCCCTATGGCTGCTCCAAAGGCACGGGCGACCAATACGTGCGTGACTATCACCGCATCTACGGCCTACCGACCGTTGTGTTGCGCCAGTCCTGCATCTACGGCCCGCGGCAGTGGGGCATCGAAGATCAGGGATGGGTGGCGTGGTTCGTCATTGCGGCGGTGAGCGAACGCCCGATCACCATTTACGGCGACGGCAAGCAGGTGCGCGACGTGCTGTTCATTGAAGACCTGCTGGATGCCTACGACGCGGCGATTGCGCGTATCGACCGCGCCGCCGGTCAGGTGTACAACATAGGCGGTGGGCCGGCGTTCACCCTCTCAGTCTGGGCCGAGTTCGGCCCGCTGCTGGAGCGTCTGCTGGGTCGCCCGATCCCGGTGTCCTATGGGGACTGGCGTCCCGGCGACCAGCGCGTGTACGTCTCCGATATCCGCAAGGCGGCGCGCGAGTTGGGCTGGCAGCCGCGCGTCTCGCCTGCGGAGGGCGTGGAGCGCCTGCTGCGCTGGGTTCAAAAGCACAGAAACCTGTTCTAAGATCAATCAGAATTTGACGCACCTTCAGGGTGCGTCGTGCTTTATCCTTGTTCGGAACTTCCCCCTGCGTCGGGGGTTGTATTCACAAATTCGTTTCGATGGAGGAGAAGAGATGAGTAACGCACCCACATCCGAGCCCGTGGTCAACGACCGCCGGGAGATCTTCGGCTGGGCGATGTACGACTGGGCGAACTCGGCTTTCAGCACCACGGTGGGAACGGTGTTCCTTGGCCCGTACCTCTCCAACATGGCTGCCACGGTTGCCGAGGCTTCGGCGGACGGCCTGGCACACATCGGGCCGATTGGCATTGCGCCGGATTCGTTCTTCCCGTACTGCGTGTCCCTCTCGGTGTTGTTGCAGGTGTTCTTCCTGCCCATCCTTGGGGCCATCGCCGACTACTCTCACCTGCGCAAGCGAATGATGCAAATTTTCGCCACCATCGGCGCGGTGGCGACCATTTTAATGTTCTTCGTCACGCAGCCAGTGTGGTGGCTGGGTGGTGTGTTGTTTATTGTCGCCAACCTGGCTTTTGGCGCGGCGGTGGTGTTCTACAACGCCTACCTGCCGGACATTGCCAGCCCGGACCAGCGTGACCGCGTGTCGTCCTACGGCTGGGCGTTGGGCTACCTGGGCGGCGGTTTGCTCCTGTTACTCAACCTGCTCTTCTACCTGCAGCATGAGAATCTGGGCGTTCCCACAGGCCTGGCAGTGCGCATTAACCTGGCTTCGGCGGGTGTGTGGTGGCTGGGCTTCTCATTCTTTACGTGGTCACGGCTGCGCTCTCGTCATGCCCGCCGTCAGTTGCCCCCCGGCGAGACCTACGTGAGCATCGGCTTCAAACAGTTGTTCCAGACGCTGCGTGAGGTCAAGCACTTCCCGGAGACGCTGAAGTTCCTGCTGGCCTACTTCCTGTACAACGACGGCATCCAGACGGTGATCGCGGTCGCGGCGGTGTTCGCGGCGGCGCCCATCGCCCGTGGCGGAGTAGGGGTGGACCAGAGCACGCTGACCATGGTCATCCTGGCGATCCAGTTTGTGGCCTTCTTCGGGGCGCTGATCTGGGGTCGCCTGGCGGAGAAAGTGAGCGCCAAACGGGCCATTATCATCTCCCTGGTGATCTGGGCTGGTGTGGTGATCTACGCGTACGGTGGGATGAAGGGTGAAAGCCGGGTCGCCGAGTTCTGGGTGCTGAGCATGTTCATCGCGGTCGTGATGGGCGGCAGCCAGGCGATCAGCCGCAGCCTGTTCGCGCAACTGGTCCCCGACGGCAAGGAGGCCGAGTTCTACTCCTTCTACGAGGTGAGCGAGCGGGGGACTTCGTGGATCGGCCCGGCGCTGTTTGGGTTCATGAACCAGGTGTTCGGCAACCTGCGCCCGGCGATTCTCTCGTTGATCTTCTTCTTCGTGCTGGGGCTGATCTTGCTGCCGCGCGTGGACGTGGAGCGGGGGATCGAGGACGTGAAGCGCTACGACGCGTTGACCTCGGAAGCCTGATCGACTGCAACGGATGCTTCGCGTAGACAAGACCTGGCAGGTCGTATGTGGCCTGTCAGGTCTGTTATAATCCCCCCGGCTATGAAAATCCTCATCGCTCTCACCTATTACCGCCCGCATACCAGTGGGTTGACCATTTACGTCGAGCGTCTGGCGAAGGCGCTGGCCCGACAGGGGCATCAGGTAACCGTGCTCACCTCGCAGTTCGACCGTGCGCTGCCGCGCGAGGAGGTGCGCGACGGGGTGCGCGTGGTGCGCGCGCCGGTGGTGATGCGCGTCAGCAAAGGCGTGATCATGCCCACCATCGGTTTTCTGGCGACGCGCGAGGTGCTGCGCCACGACGTGGTGCATTTGCACCTGCCACAGTTCGACGCGGCAGGTATCGCGCTGCGCGGACGGCTTTTCCGCCGCCCCACGGTAATTACCTATCACTGCGACATCACCCTGCCGGTGGGCATCTTCAACCGCTTCGTGAACGCCGTGGTGGACGTGATGAACCACCTGGCGGCCATCTTTGCCCATCAGATTGTGACCTACACGCAGGATTTTGCCGATCATTCCCCCTATTTGCAGCGCTATGCCCACAAGGTGGCCACCATTCTGCCGCCAGTAGTGCTGCCGAAGGCCACGCCGGAGGAGGTGGCGGCCTTCCGTGAGCGCCACAACCCCGAAGGTCGGCAGCCGGTGATTGGCATGGCGGCGCGGCTGGCAGCAGAGAAAGGCGTCGAGGTGCTGTTGGACGCGCTGCCGAAGGTGATCGAACGGTTCCCCAACGCGAAGGTGCTCTACGCCGGCCAGTACGAGAACGTGCTCGGTGAGGAGGCTTACTACCGCAAACTCATACCCACCATCCGCCGCCTGCAGGCCGAGGGGCGATGGGAGTTCCTGGGAGTGCTCTCTCCGCGCCAGATGGCGGCCTACTATCCTAACCTGGACGTGCTGGTGGTACCCAGCCTGAACTCTACCGAGTCCTTTGGGCTGGTGCAGATCGAGGCCATGATGAACGGCGTGCCGGTGGTGGCGTCTAACCTGCCCGGGGTACGCCAGCCGGTGAAAATGACCGGTATGGGCGAGATCGCAGAGATCGGGGACGCAGATAGCCTGGCGGAGCAACTGATTCGCGTGCTCTCGCGACCCGAACGCTATCGAGGCGATCCGGGGAAGATCGCGCAAACCTTCGCGCCGGACATGGCTGCGATGGAGTATGTCCGGTTGTACCGACGCTTGCTGGAAAACATTGGGTGAGGAGGCGCAGGTCAGATCCGCTTGGGAAGGGCAAATCATTCCCTGTCGCAGGCCACACCCTCTTCTCCCGTCTAACGCTATTGCGGTTTCAAAACGGTCTGCAAATCGTTTAGAACCGGTAAGATAGCATCCACACCTGCGGCGATGAGTTGTGGCGCCTGGTCGTACCCGGAAACCACAGTCACATTGGCGGGGATGACAGGTTGCACCAGGAAGTCCGGGGGTGCCTGCTGCAACTTGAAGGCGCTTTGGGCGCGAATGACCAGGTCCAACGAATCCCCCAATATGCTGATGAGATCGCCCACTGTGCTTGCGAGCAATCGCTTTTGACTCAACTGACGCCAAAAAGACGGCTCTCCCGATCCAGAATACACGTCTACCGCCAGCACGATGTCTGCTCCCATGGCGCGAGCAACATCTACCGGGAGATTGTTCAGCAACCCCCCATCCACAAGGCGTTTCCCATCTTTCTCGAAGGGTGCCAGCAAGCCTGGCACCGAGATCGTGGCGCGCACGGCGGATGCCACGTCACCTTCGTTCAGGTGAACTTCTTTGCCGGTGTTCAAATCCACGGCGACCAGTGTCAAGGGAATGTGTAAATCGGCAAAGGTTTTTTCTCCAAAACGGTCTCGGAAGAAAGTCACCAATTGCTCTCCCTTGAATAATCCCTTTCGGGGGAGTGTGGGGTCGACCAGGCGCCACAAAGCGCGCAAATCGGCGTACTCCATGGCAATAGCCTCGATGTCCTCTGCCGACATGCCGGCAGCATAAGCTGCCGCAATCACTCCGCCCATGCTGGTACCAGCCAGATAATCCACCTGGATATTGGCTTTTTCCAGCGCTTTCAGGACGCCGATATGTGCCAGCCCGCGCGCGCCGCCGCCGCTAAGGGCCAGACCAAGCTGTTTTGTTTTGTGTCGTAACCACTTCATGCGTTTTCTCCGTATACTGGAATCTGTTCAGGATTTGTATTTTTGTAAAGCGAATAGATTGCTTATCAGTTCCTTTCCACGGGTGTGCATCATAGAGGTGATTTCCAGGATGCGCTCCGCACCCGCATTTGCCAGAGCAGTCACTTCTTCCTGGTATGCCTTAACAGTTCCTTCTACAGGTATGCGAGGTATTAGCCGAAAACGGACCGGTAACCCGCGCGTGGTCATCGTTTGTAGCTCTTTGTAGAGGGTCTCGTATTTCCTCGCAACTGTGGTCAGGTTGTGCCCGGTCAGGAAGTCGTTCGTAGCGCAGGGCGCGAAAGCCGACGATTTCCAGGTCGCTATGTTCGTGTCTCGCCTCTGCCGCAGTGTACACTCGCACTGTATGCCTGCGATATCGCAGGTGGCGTGCCAGTGCGGCTACGGCAGTCGAGACACCGCCGCACCCTTCTATGAACGAGTCGGTGGTCAAGGCGATTTTCATCGGATCCTTTCTAGAGGCCCAGGGGGCGAGGAAAACCTCGCCCCCTGAATTATGCTTACTTGAACCACTTTTCCGAGAGCAGGCGGAACAGTCCGCCGTGGCCGATGGGGTGCCTGGCGGGCCACCAGTTGAAGCGTCCGACGACCGCAGCGATGGCTGGAACCAACAGTGCACGGACGATGAACGTGTCCACCAGCACGCCGATAGCTACGGCAGCTCCGATCTGGAACATGCTTTGGAGCGAGGACACCATCAGGGCAGCGAAGGTCCCTGCCAGGATGATGCCGGCCGAGGTGATCACGCCGCCAGTGTACGCCGAGGCGCGGCGCACTCCTTCGCGTACGTCTCCGTGCTTTTCAGCTTCTTCCCACACGCGCGAGATGAGGAAGATGTTGTAATCGGCTCCCAGTGCCACCAGCAGCACGAAGATGACAATGGGGATGGCGTAGTTGACGCCCGATGCGCCCATCACATCCTGGAACAGGATGGTGACCAGCCCCATGGTGGTACCGTAGGAGAGCAATACGGTGGCTACCAGGTAGAGCGGCGCGACCAGGCTGCCCAGCAGCACCACGAAGACCACGAACACCCCCAGGGTTACAACGGACATTACTCGCGGAAAGTCTTCGCTGACGGTGGTGCGCAGGTCGTAGATTTGCACCGTCGGGCCGGCAACATAGGCTTTCAGGCCCTGGGATTGCGATTCGCGATTGGCTGTCTCAATGACGTGCTGGATGGTTTGGAGCGCTTCATCGCCGTAGGGGTCGCCACCGACCAGGACCTGGATTTGAGCCGCCGTTCGGTCGTCAGAGAGGAAGGCATCCAGCAGTTTACTGGCTTCCGGTTGCTGATTGAGCAGTGCCTCCGGCAGGAAGTAGGCGTCCTGCGGCAGTGCGTCTGCTAACGCGCGCAGCGCGCTGATCAGTCGTCGGCTGGTTTCCTGGAGCGCTTCGCCTGCGTTCCTCTGTCCGGCCTTCATCATGCTCATCAGGCTCTGAGGTACAAAGCGCGCGTCACGCCCCTCGAAACGTTGCGCCAGAACATTCAGACCCTCTTGCAGATCGGTCCCGGCCTGTCCGAGCGTGACCATCTGCTGTTGGGTAGCGGGAGACTGCATCAGGGTTTGTGAGACCAGCGGCGCGTCGCGCCCGGCGAAATCCTGCGCCAGCGTCCCCAGGTCGGTGCTCAATGTCTGCACGTCGCTTTGCA
>CAYSXA010000093.1:0-10861 GCA_964435005.1 uncultured Anaerolineaceae bacterium
GAGCGACCCGGCGGGCCGCGCCTGTGGGTTGACCAGGAGGGGTTTCAATCCACGCTCCCCGTGAGGGGAGCGACGAGCGGATGGCGGTCTACCCGCCGGAGGGTGACCAGTTTCAATCCACGCTCCCCGTGAGGGGAGCGACCACTGGCTTCAGGAGTAAGAATTACCAAAATAACGTTTCAATCCACGCTCCCCGTGAGGGGAGCGACGCCAACATCTGGCACAACTCCAGGCTGCCAGCCCAGATCTGGGGGCAGCCGACCAGTTTAAACGGTGAAGAACGGTGCCAAAAGCCGTTTTTCCGGTTGTTAAGGTACCCTTTTCCCTGCGAACCTCCCTGGCTTTCCCTGGGCACCGGGGGTTCGCACTCAGACGATCAGCGGCCCTTCCGGGTCCACGGCGGGTTTGGCTCCCATGTGCTCCACCCGCTGCCGCCAGCGGTTGCCCAGGTAATAGAAGCGCAGGCTATCCCGCTCCGGATGGATCAGTTCGGCCAACTGATGTTTCAACTGCCGAAGCTGGGCAGCGTCCACCAGACATTCAAAGACCGAGTTCTGCACTCGTTGGCCGTAGTTCTCACACAGCCGGGCGACCTTGCGCAGGCGTTGTTGCCCGGCCACCGTGGTGGTGTCCACGTCATAGGTCACCAGAACCATCATCGTGCTAACTCCAAAAGAAAGGCGGATAGGCATCCAGGTCGCCGCGCAGGTAGCGGGCCAGCAACATGGCCTGGACGTGTGGCAGCAAACCCAGCGGGATGCGTTCTTTCAGAAAGGGATGGGTGATTTCCGCTTGCTTGCGCTCCTGCCAGGCGGTGATGACCTTCTTGCGAGTCTCATCATCCATCAGCACGCCACCGCTCTCCTTGATGAGGAACCCTTTGCCACGTACCTGCTTGCGATTGACCAGGGTCAGCGCCAGCCGATCGGCCAGCACAGGACGGAGCTCTTCCATCAGGTCGAGCGCCAACGAAGGGCGTCCAGGTCGGTCGGCGTGCAGAAACCCCATTTGCGGATCCAGTCCCACCCCTTCCAGCGCCGAGGCCACTTCGTACGTCAGCAACGTGTAGAGGAAGGAAAGCAAAGCGTTCATCCGATCGAGCGGCGGGCGGCGGTTGCGATCGCGAAAGGGAAAATCCTCCTTCTGGTGCAGGATCAGCTCGCCGAAGACACGGAAGTACTGCTTGGCGGCACTACCTTCCAGGCCTCGCAGGGTTTCCAGGTCGTCGGCTGAACGGATGGCAGCCAAGGTGGCCTTGAGAAAGTCCGAAGCTGCCTTGACGCGGGCAGTGTGGATCAGCAAAGCGTGATCACGCAGGGCGCGTTCCAGCACTTTGCGGCAGTTGAAGATCTTTCCCAGCAGACAGGAAGTGGCGATGGCAACGGTCTGGTCGGGGTCCAGGGTAGCCCGAAATTGCTTCTTGCGCAACAGCAGGTTACCATGTACCGGGCCGGTGACACGGGCCAGAAAGCGACCACTGGGACGCAAGAAGACCAGGCCGACGCCGCGACGCGCGCAGGCACCCATCAACGCCGGACTGACGCCAGGGTAGTTGAAACAGACGATCGCCTCCAGGTTGTGCAACGGCATCCGCATGGCACGCCGATTGTCCTTCTTGACGACCACCGTGTCCCCATCCAGGGAGAGGTAGGCTTCCGGCGAGGTGACGTACAGCACGTTGCCGAGCTTCTTCATGGTGCAGGCTCTTCCAGATGCTGACGGATGTAGGCCGAGGCCGTCAGACGACGGTTTTGCAGGTCGGGCAGACAAACTTCGGCCAGCGAGCAAGCGCCACAGGCTCTGGACGGACGTACGCGGGGCGTATGGCCGCGCCGGAAGTAAGCGTGCATTTCAACGGCGGCCTTGCGTACCAGGGCGCGCAGTTCAGGGGTGAAGGTCACGGAGACGCGCTTCCGGGTGCGCTGGTAGAAGAGGTCTCCCTGGGGAATACGAACAGCGAGCATCTCTTCCAGGCAGATGGCCTGGGCACAGAGCTGAGCCTCATCCGCCTGGTGGGATTTTGGACGCCCGCGCTTGTATTCCACCGGCACAGGCTGGAAGCAGCCTTCCCGTCCCGGCAGGCGGACGCCCTCGGGCGCGGCCCGGAACTCGATCACATCGCAGATCCCGGTCAGCCCCAGGCTGGGCGAGGCCACCGGCACCGAGCGGGCGATGATCCGATCCCCACGCTTTTCGGTGAAGAACGGATCATCGGCCCGTCGGTGCAAGATGTGCCCCTCGGCAGTGAGCGCGTTTTCGCGCCATTGCCGTTCGATGTGGATCAGCGCCCACTGCCGCCGGCAGAAGACGAAGTGCTGGATGCCGGAAAGGGGCAGGTACTCGTCCGGGGGATAATCCATGCTCATAGCATTTCGATGAGCTCCACCCCCGTGGGCAGCCCCTCGCGCTCCACCGTGACCTCATAATCCGAGAAACGGCGTGGTACGGTCACCCCTGGCTTGCGCTCTACCTTGACGCGTTCGAAAAGGAGATGCGATGGGGCGTTGCCCAGGTCGCTTTCGTGTTTGAAGATGATCAGTTTGCGGGTGGCCATCTTGCCGCGCGCTGCGGAGTGATCGTGCTCGAACATGTTGATCAGCGCTTCCCACAGGAGTTGCAGGTCTTCTTCCGAGAAGCCGGTGCCCTTTTCTGGATGATTGGCCAGTTTGGCCGAGACGTAACCTTCAGCGCGGTAGAGGGCGTAGGGAACGATGTGTTTGCGCCCCATAGTGCGCTCTTTGTCAATGTCTTCAATACGGGTAACTGCCTGACGGGTGATCGTGATCTCTTGCTGGGTGATGGGATCAATGCTGCGTGAGAAGTTAATTTGCACCGGCCCACGCACCTGTCCACAGTTGTCCCCTGTAGTCATCACAGCACCAAAGGTACGTACATCAAAGAAGTTTCTGCATAACCAGGCACGCGCCTTATCCACCCCTTCCAGATCAGCCTTCTTGCCGGGCTCCAACCCGACCGCTTTGTATGCCTCCTGATTATTCTGATTGAGAGGTGTGCCTTCTTTGATGTAAATGCGGTACCCGGGCTCATCCCCTTTGAGCAGCTCCACATAATTGCGGATCTTCCGCTTCAGGCAGACGTCGGTGACGATGCCGTGGCCGGTTTCCGGGTCAATGCGGGGCATGTTGCCGGCGTCGGGGTCGCCGTTGGGGTTGCCGTTTTCTACGTCGTAGAGAATGACGAACTCGTAGCGGTTTCGGATAGGTTCGGACATGAGATTTTCCTCCTTTCAGTTTTGAGAATGGTCTTCGGAATCCTGTTTCTGGTAGAAGGCTGCACGCTGGTGGTAGTACCCCAGGATAAAGACACCCTGTTCGTCCAGCGTCAGGCGGGTTGGGAAGGGCTGGCCCTCCAGCTTGTCAAGCAGGCTCTCGACCTGTTTCTCGATATAGCGCCCGTACTCCGCTTTGGAGAAGTGGTGATGCGCCAGGCGCAGGAGAATGGGGAACACGCTGGCCGGTGTAGCGCAGGCGGATGTGAAATACCGGTCTTTGATGGTCGCGTTGATGTTCTGACCGATCGCCGCCTGTTGCGCTCGTTCCAGCCAGGCGAACAGGCGGCCCAGCACATAGGCCGGATGGGTAGACTGCTCGTTAAGCGACATGGTCAATACCTCCTTGAACGGATTTTGGGGGCGGTAGCGGTATTTGCGCAACAGGTACGCTTTGACGACCGCAGCGCGCACGTAATTGATTTTCCGAATTCGGCGTTCTTTATCATCAATGTCCGTGCGCACACGGTTGACGATGGCGTAATAGAGCGCGGCGGGGTAGGGATCTCCGGTCAGGATGGAACGAAAGACCGCGCCAGCCAGCAGGGGCGAGGCGTTCTTGTCCCGCGACTTCTTGGAAACCGTTTCGTTCAAAATACGCCAGACGGAAAGATAGGTGGGCTGGTCTTCGTATTCCTTGACGATTTCCAGATCCCGATAGTGGACAGCAATGTTTTCCAGGATCCTGCGGAACGGGTCGCTGATGAAAAAACGCACCGAGACGCGGGCTGCGTTGGGCGCCAGCCCCAACACATAGAATCGTGGGTTCTCATCGCCCAGGTCGGCGAGCAGGGCATCCAGGTCTACCATTTGCCCTTTCTGGATGTGCTCGGCGATGGATTGCAGGGCGCGGTTGGCTTCGCGGCGGGCAGCAAATTCGTCCCTTTGGAGGCTGTCCGGATCGGTGAAGGCGGCAAAGATGGATTCCGGCAGGCGGTTGTCGCTTTCGGCCCAAAAGACCACGGTGGTGTCGCCAAGGTAGAGTTGTCCGTTGGGGTTGGCGTCGGAGAGCAGGTAGTTGAGCGCAGTGGTGTAGGCAAAGGCAGCTTTCCGGCTGACAGGCGCATTGACCCCCTGGCTACGATGGTAAGACGTGAAAGCATCCAGATTAAAACCCACCAGTGTTGCTCCGGTAGGCTGTGCGCCACGCACACGCTTCAGACTGGGGTGCAAACGGGCAATGGGCGCAATGTTGCCAGTGACGAGGCATTGCATTTCCACCGCATCTTGCCTGGCTTTGTAAGCCTCCCAGGCTTTTCGGATTTCAGGGGCCTCGTGAACAAATTGTCCCTGGTATTGGAAAACGATGTTGCCGCCTTCCAGCAGCTGCTCCAAGTGAGGGGCGATGGCGGGGTGTTCCCTTGCTTCAGCCGGGTTGTGCTTGTCCAGAAAGGCGAGAACGGCTTGTGCGGCTTCGCTATCCACCCCTTCTAGAATTTTGCGGTGCAATTCCTGAAAAGCAGCGAACCGCTTGACGCTGTAATTAGGCCTGTCTTCATCTTTTGCTGAAATACCCAACACAAAGGCACTGTTATCGCAAAGGAAATTGGCTTTGGGATTGGAGCCAGCGCGCTTGACCTGTTCAGGAACGAACATGGTGCGCGGCACGTCACGCTTCGTCCTGCCACGTTGCACGCTTACAAACATGGGCAGCACATCCAACAGTGTGCCATCTTCTGAGACGTTGAGAGCAAAACTCACCCCTGCAGCGCTATAACCAAAAGGCGCGATCTCCACTTGAGGGTCTTTCAACAGAATATCGTAATAGCGGGTCAGGGCCTGCAAAATCATGGCTTCATCCTCTCAGTTCCACGGTGGTCAGATCGAGCACGCCATCACGTAAGACGGCACGGAAGAACTGCGGGCGAATGTCCCTCGGATCGCTGAAGTCCAGGTCGTAGAGCATCCAGCCCAGGTCGCGCTCGCCGCGCAACGGGCTGGGGGGGATGTTCCCGTCTTCAATGAGCTCTACCTGCGCGGGGAATTCGCGCGTGCCCAGGTAGGGCTGGTGGAAGTGCTGTCCTTTGCGCAGGCGGCGCAGGGCGATGTTGTAATGCTTTTCGGGCGTATCCGCTTCACCCGCCCGCGCGGTCATTTCGAAATGGGCTTCGATGACGTACTCCACGTCCTTGAGCACCATCGAGGCACGCTGCTGACGGTCGTCCGTCGCCGAAAGGTAGAGCGGCGTTTTACGCGTGCCCTTCATGGCCTGCTCCACGTTGCGGGTGGAAATTTTGCTGCCGACTTCGTTGCGGCGGATGTTGGCAAACTGGACTTCCCTGAGCACGTGGATGCGGTCAATGACCCAGCGGATGGCCGGTTTCCAGTACACGGCCTCGATGATGCCCCGCGCAGCAGATGGTGTGATGACGTCGTAACTGACACGTTCCACCTTCATTTCCGGACGGGTGAAGAGGGCGTAGTTGCCCCACACGCGGATGGTGATGCCGTATCCCATGGCGTCAATCCTCCTTACGGTGAATTATCCATCGAAGAAGATGGCCTCGCCGCCGTCTGCTTCGGGAAGCAGCAGCCCCGTCTCTGGGCTGTAGAACTCGGCCATGCGTCCTTCGTCCAACACGTGGTAATGCTCGTCGATCGTCCAGATGACGCCTTTCCCTTGCAGGCGCTCGAACTCCCGTTCATAGATGTTGACCGTGTAGATTTGCAGTTGCCGTAGCAGAGCACGTGGATAGAGCATGTTTTGCAACCTGTCAATCAACGCGCGGGCTTCCTCGTTATAGGGAATGATGACCGGCACGGTGTTCTGTTGAATGAAGCGGAAACGCTCCGCAGCCGTTTTGAAAGCGAAGTCAGGGCGTCGCGAACTTTGCTCGAAACAATCCACAATGTGATGCACGTCGAAGGCACCGCTGTCCTGGAGCGTATAGAGCGACTGATAGTAATGGGCAATGGCAGAGAGCGCATCGGGGTCTTGAGGATGTTCACGCAGCACCAGGCGCGCGACCGCACCGGTCTGCTCGATGAAGGTCGGGGTGCGTTTGATGAATTCCGTCCGGGGCGTGAAGACGTACATCCGACCGTGCGCTCGCTTCATCTCGCGGTTGACGCGTCCCGCCGCCTGGACGATGGAATCCAGCCCTGCCAGCGCGCGGTAGCCGACCGGGAAGTCCACATCAATGCCGGCCTCCATCACCTGAGTGGATACCACCCGACAGGGAAGCCCCTCTGCCAGCCGACGGCGGATTTCGGCCAGTATTTCGCGGCGGTGGGCCGGGCACATCAACGTGGACAGGTGAAACCTCCCTTCGCCTTCCAGTCCTTCGTACAGCCCCCTGGCATGGCGGCGGGTGTTGACGATGCACAATGCCTGTTCGTGCCGGTTCAGGCGTTCCAGCAGGGCTTCGTCGCTGAGTTCGCCCAGGTTTTGAATTTCCACACGGCGGAAGAAGCGGTAGAGTTCCGGCGGGTTGGGCGCGAGTTCCGTGAAACGAACCTTGGCGGGGAAGAACTGCTCCAGCGCCGGTTGGGTGGCCGTGCAGAAAACCGCAGTGCAGCCATAGTTTTGCACCAGTTCCTGAACAGCCAGCAGGCTGGGTTTGAGGTAGTCGCGCGGCAGGGTTTGCACCTCGTCGAAGATGATGACACTCTGGGCGAGGTTGTGCAGTTTGCGGGCGCGGCGTTTTTTGCTGGCAAAGAGCGACTCGAAGAACTGCACACTGGTGGTCACCACAACAGGGACGTCCCAGTTTTCGGCGGCCAGTTTGAGTTTTTCCATGATCCGGGTGGCGTCTGCATCGTCCTCCTCCTTTTTGTCACGCTCCCAGTCGAAGTTGCTGTGATGTTCCAGCACGTTTTCCGCGCCCAAAGGGCCAAGCGCTTCGCGGAACCTGTCGGCGTTTTGCTCGATGATACTGGTGAAGGGGATGACGTAAATCACCCGCCGCAGGCCATGCTGCGTGGCATGGTTGAGCGCAAAGGCCATCGAGGAAAACGTTTTGCCTCCGCCAGTGGGCACGGTCAGCGTGAAGAAGCCGGGGGGCAGGGCGGCCTTCTCGCGGCAGGCGTGCAAAACCTCTGTGCGTTTGCGGTTGAGTTCACCTTGCGGGTTCTCAAATTGTTGCAAAAAGCGGTTGAATTGGGCGGTCAGTTCGGGGATGCTCGCGTATTCCCCGCGCGGTTTTTCGCCCTCCATGTAACGCTCGGTATCCAGCCAGTCGGCATCCACCAGCGCCGAGAAGAGCATCCGCGTCATCAGGGCAATGGAGAATCCGGTATGTGGTCTCTCTTTTCCAGCGAACCGAAAACTGGCTGGTTTGAGCGATGGAAAGCGTAATGTCAGCGTTTCCGTGTCAATTTCTTCTCTGTAAGCGCTGTAGTCTTTTAAACGTTTCTTTTCTCGCCGCGCGAGCAGCGTGCCTTCTTCCCCCATGTCGCCGGCGCTGCCATAATCAGGCAGGCCGGTGTGGTGGCCGGCAATGACAAACGACACCAGTTCAGCCAGATAGTTTTCCCGCCCATCGGGAAAGAGTTTGACGATCTCCCGTGCGCCAGCCGTGGCGTGGTCCACTTTGCGGGGTGCGCCGCGCAGCCGGGCCTGGAATTCGGGCGAGTATTTGCCGATGTCATGCAACAACCCGGCAATGTAGGCCAAATGCTCCAGACCAGCAGGGCGCGCCAGTTCGGCGGCCAGTTCAGCGGTGGCTATCAGATGATCTTTGAGCAATTGCCATTCGGATTCATCCACATCCGGGCGGGCATGGGCGTAAAACCGTGGTACAGGTTTCTGGGGGGGCGGAACGCCGTATATCCCCGCCATCCTTCGCGCTTCCTGTTGCAGTCGTTCCCGCAAACCTTCTGGCGCCAGCACCTCACAGTCCGCGCCCCAACCGCGAATCCAGGGGAGCATCTCGCGCCAGTCGGCCACCCGGGCCCTCCAGATCAGCCCTCCGTCGGCCTGACGCTCAATGCGCTGGGTGTGATGCCACTGGGTCTCGGCCACGCGCCGGGCCACCCGGGCGCGGAAACGCAATACCACTTCCTGCGGTTTCCCTTCGCCAACCCAGATCCCCCAGGCGTCCTTCAGGTAGTCGGTGGGATCGAAATCCGCTGGGATGGTGTACCGCTCCCCCAACAGGCGAACGGTGCGGATGCGTTCGATCTTGAAGGTACGGATGGCGCCCGGCGGCTCCCGGAAGCCGATCACGTGCATGGTCCGCCCAATGGCGTAAGGCTCGATGAAGTACGGGGAGAACACGTAGGCGAAGGTCTGTCCATCGGGCATCTCGTGGGTGACCTTCACCTTGACGCCGCGGGACCAGGCGCGGGTCAGGGTTTCCAGCACCTCCAGGAAAGCGCTATCCTGCCGCCGATGGGCGCCGTCCAGCACGTTGGCCGAACGCTTCATGTGGTCGCTGATCAAAGGGGCCAGGCGCTCCAGCGCGGTGCCGAGTTTGCGCAGGGCGCTGGCGGCGTGGGGATAGTGCTTATCCGTGCGGGTGGTGAGCAGGCGAGCCGCCAGGTGCAGGGCCAGGGCTTCATGCATGGTCACGCTGATCCGAACCCGGTAATGATCGCGTAGGATACCGATCCGCCGCTTGTCCTCCCAGATCGGAACGCCCATCTGCGAGAGGTCTTCCACGTAGCGGCCAATGGTGGCGCGGTGCACCCCCAGCCGTCGGGCGACTTCGGCTCGGCTCATTCCATCCGGGTGATCGAGAAGCAGAGCGATCATTTGTTCCAGGCGAGCAGCTTTGCTGGCGCTTTTTTCCATGCAGACCTCCCTTTGCAACAAAGTTGTGCCTGTCCATACTATAGCATACCTGATGGGTTCATCCCGCAACAACTCAGGACCTGCGCCGCCAGAAAAACAGGCCGCCGCGTTCATCCTCATACAACAGATAGCCCAGCGCCTCCAAGGTAGGCAGGCGGCGCTGGACCGTGGAGCGGGAGATCCCCAGCCTGCGGGCCAGTTCGGCAGGTCGAATGCCCGGCTGTTGCTGGATCAACCGGATCATGCGTTCATAGTCAGCCTGTTTCCTCCGTCGCCAAATTGACATATGCCACCTCCACGTCGGGTTTTGTCCCTAACGTAGCGGTGGTTTGTTGCAGGATATGCAACAAATATCTGATCCGCCGTCCATTGAAGTCAGCCGAACGCACTTCCCCGACAACCCCCTGCAGCGCGGCAACCTGTCCCGTGAGGCTCCTCAAAAATCCTAGACGGATTGAAAAGCCCTTAGGGCACCCCGAGCTCCACCGTTCCCCCGCAAGTTGGGTTATACTTTGGGTAATCCACAGAAGCACCTCAAGCGGAAGGAGCCGCCGATGAACTGGCAGGAACGCATCGTGGTGGATCCGGAAGTGCTGGCAGGCAAGCCGGTGATCCGGGGAACGCGCCTGGCCGTGGAGTTCGTCATTGACCTGCTGGCCCAGGGGTGGACCATCGAGGACATCCTGCGGAATTACCCACACCTGACCCGGGAAGACGTGCTGGCCTGTTTGCAGTACGCCAGCGAGACGCTGCGCGCCGAGACCACCCACTGAACGCGGCATAGGGGGCCGGGGTGCGTTTCCTTGCCGACGAAAACCTGCCGCACGATGTCTTGACGGCGCTGCGCGAGCAAGGGCACGACGGGATCTGGGTGGCCGAGGCCGCGCCCGGGATGCGCGATCGCGATGTGCTCGCCATGGCGGTCAGGGAAGAGCGCGTTTTTCTCACCATGGACAAGGACTTTGGGGAACTGGCGTTTGCCCAGGGCCTGCCTGCCGCTTGTGGAGTGATCCTCTTCCGGATTCCGACAGGCCCGCCGGGGGAGATGGTGTAACGCGTGCTCGCCGCTGTCGAATCCCGACAGGACTGGTGGGGACATCTCACCGTGGTGGAGAAACAGCGCATCCGCATGCGCCCCTTGCCGCGTCCGCGGTAAGCCTTACCGGACCATCGGGGGATCTGAGTTTCAGGGGGCGCCCCACCCTGCCTCGCCACACTGCGCCATACCCCATTCTCTTCTTTTCGTAGAATATCTCTTATGCGAAGTAAAAGCGGTAAAATGTTCGCATCCCCCCTGATTCTGGCTTGCTAAGGCCCAAAATTTACTTCGCATAACGTTTGGAGAGAGTCTCATGGACATCCTTGCCGATTTCCAAACCGCCCTGGAAAGCACCCCCTTGCCGGCAAACACCGCCTGGCTTCGGCCAACACCCGCGCGGCCTACCTGCGCGACCTGCGTCTGTTCGTGACCTGGTTCTGCCAGAGCAACGGCCTGGACGATGCGGCGTTCCAGCCCCACCTGGTCACGCGCAAGGACGTGCGCGACTACGTGGCACACCTGCGGCTGAAGGGCGTGGCCGTGAGCACCATCCACCGCAAGCACGCTTCGCTGAGCGCCTTCTTCCGCTGGGCGCTGGCACAAGGGCAGCCCCCCGCCGACCTCACGGACGGCGTGGCGCTGCCCCGGCAGCAGGAGCTGGCGCCGAAGGGTCTCTCGCGCCCCCAGCGCCGGGCGCTGCTACGGGCGTTGAATCGCCCGCCGAAGGACACGCCCACGGCGCGCCTGCGGGCGGTGCGCGACCGCGCCCTGGTGATCACCTTGCTCTACACCGGCCTGC
>CAYSXA010000094.1:0-10580 GCA_964435005.1 uncultured Anaerolineaceae bacterium
TGAAGATGCTGATAAAAAATCTTTCGTTTTTCTTCAGCCTCATCACACCACTTTGTTTCTTCCTGTGCCAAAATATCTTGCTGAAAGTAAGCCGCCATCTCGCGGGCAGCGACAGCCCGGGCACACATTTTGGTCGCCTTGTCTGCCTCCCGATGCAAGTAAACAGCCCGTTCTATCCATTGGGATAGCTCATAATAAACACTTTCATCTCTCATAACTTTACTGTGCAGTTGTAAAACCGTCAGGAGTTTGGTATCGTCATAAACCACAGTTGCAAGCGAGGTTCCGCCTATCGCATTGCGCGGTGTAAGCCTCTACCCTTGGTCCGTCGCAGCTTGCAAGGTGCCAGTCAAGTCCCCTCCGGCACGACCGAAAAGGACACAGTATGAGCAAGCACATCATCGAAGTAAAATTCCAGTTGATACTTTCCGGAGACGGGGAAATCGACTTCAAAGTAGGCTCGGTGACGGTAGACACCTACGAACGGGTTGACCACGACCCGCGCTTTCGTGCTCAGCAAGTCGAAAGCCATTTGGCCGGGGTCGTCACCACCACCTCTACCGACCCCAACCGGGCCGTAGAGACGCACATAAGCCTCCCTCGGGAGTTCCTGCAACTGCTCGCCTTCCACTTCGCGCCATTGGTAGAAGACGGCAAAGCGAAAGCGAGCGGGAAAGGCGGCAGCCGATAAGTAGTCCCACAGGCCGATAAGCGAGATTTTCTCTGCGTCGCCCTGTTTTTCGGTTATAATGTCGTCACAGAAAAGCACGCTTTCCAACTGCAACGGCATCATCCTCTCTGCGGGAGCGTTGACACCGCCGTCGGGCGGCGGGTAGCCACCTGGCGACCCCTCCCCGGCGGCGGGTAGCCACCGGGTAACCACCTGTGGGCGGGTAGCCCACAGGTACGGCCCAGGGAAGGGGCCCCTTTCCCCCTTGGGAACCCTGGGGGTCAACGCCCCCGCACAAAGCCCCACCTTCGGGTGGGGTTTTGTCTGTTAATACAGCAACGCCCGCGGACTTCGCCGCGGGCGCTTGCTTGCAGCGGGGCGAAGCCCGCTTGATTTATCCAGGTGCCCCCACCGCGACTCGAACGCGGGTCTTCGGCTCCGGAGGCCGACGCTCTATCCACTGAGCTATGGGGGCCAGTGCGCCTATTTTACCACGAAACCGCGCAGTGGTAGAATGTGCCTGCGCGGAAGAAGCTCATCCTTAGAGGAGCCAGTTGTGGACCAGGTAGTCTTTTCTGTAGTCGCCCCGATTTTCAACGAACTGGAGAACCTGCCCGAACTCTATCGCCGCGTGAAGGCGGTGATGGAGGGCCTGGGCGAACCCTGGGAACTTGTGCTGGTGGACGATGGCTCGCGTGACGGCTCGACGAAGCGCATCCGCGAACTGGCGCGCCAGGACCCGCACGTGCGCCCGGTGATCTTCGCGCGCAACTTCGGGCATCAGATCGCGGTCACCGCCGGGCTGGACTACGCTCGCGGCCAGGCGGTAATCATCATGGACGCCGACCTGCAAGATCCGCCGGAGGTCATCCCCGACCTGGTGGCGAAGTGGCGCGAGGGGTATCAGGTGGTCTATGCTGTGCGGGCGGAGCGCGAGGGCGAGACCTGGTTCAAGAAGACCACCGCCGCCTTGTTTTACCGCCTGATCTACCGCATCACGGATGTGGATATCCCGCTGGACACGGGTGACTTCCGCCTGCTCGACCGTCGCGTGGTCGAGGTGCTGAAGACCATGCGCGAACGGCATCGCTTTTTGCGTGGCATGGCGGCCTGGGTGGGCTTCCGCCAGACGGGGGTGAAGTACAAACGCGCTGCGCGTCACGCCGGTGAGACCAAGTACCCGCTGCGCAAGATGCTCAAGTTCGCCTTTGATGCGATCACCGGTTTCTCGTATCTGCCGTTGCAGATCGCCACCTACCTGGGCTTTCTGTCCGCCGGGTTGAGCATCCTGGCGATCCCGCTGGTAGTCGTGCTGCGGCTGGCTGGGTCGCAGGCCTTCTACGGCCAGGCGACCACGCTGATCGCAGTGCTCTTCCTGGGCGGCGTGCAATTGATCTCCCTGGGTATCCTGGGCGAGTATGTGGGACGTCTGTACGACGAGGCAAAGGGCCGCCCGCTGTATGTGGTGGCTGAAGACCCTGAATCGTTTGTGAGGAATCATGATTGACCTGACTGTCTATCCCGATCGGTTGGAACGCGCGGTGCGCCGTGCCCGTGAGCGGAACATTTTGATCCCGACTTACGCGCAGATGAAGAACCCGGCGTTGATTCCGCCGGAGATCAAGGAAGAATTGCGCGGCATTGGGCTGTGGGATATCCACCCGCGCAATCTGTTTCGCATCACCTGGCACAACGAACCTGTTCCGCACGGCGGCGGGTTTGGCCCGGTGAACGCGCTGGAGTTCCCCAGCAGCCTGACCGGCGTGCCGGCGCGCATCATCGCGCTGGTGGGTAAGTGGTTCCCGACCGGGGCGCACAAGGTCGGGGCGGCGTTCTCCTGCCTGGTGCCGCGCCTGGTGACCGGCCAGTTCGACCCGACCACGCAAAAGGCGGTCTGGCCGTCCACGGGGAACTACTGCCGTGGCGGGGCCTACGATTCCGCGCTGCTGGGCTGCGATTCTATCGCCATCCTGCCGGAGGGGATGAGCAAAGAGCGCTTCGAGTGGCTGGCGGGCATCGCGGGTGAGGTGATCAAGACGCCGGGGAGCGAGTCCAACGTCAAAGAGATCTTCGACAAGTGCTGGGAACTGCGCCAGTCGGGCGAAGACCTGATGATTTTCAACCAGTTCGAGGAGTTCGGCAACTATCTTTGGCATTACGAGGTCACCGGGCATGCGATGGAAGAGGTGCTGCAATTCGCGCTGGGGTCGCAGGACGCCTATCGCGGCGTGGTGCTCTCCACCGGCTCGGCGGGCACGATTGCCTGTGGTGATTACCTGAAGCAGGTCTTCCCTGGCAGCAAGATTGGCGCGAGCGAGGCGCTGCAATGCCCTACGCTGCTGGAGAACGGCTTCGGCGCGCACCGCATCGAAGGCATCGGCGACAAGCACGTGCCCTGGATTCACAACGTGAAGAACACCGACCTGGTGGTCGCCATTGACGACAACGCGGTCGTCCGCCTGGCGCGGCTGTTCAATGAACCGGCGGGGCGGGCGTATCTGGTGCAGCAGGGCGTACCGGAGGACGTCGTCGCGCAACTCGACCTGCTCGGCTTTTCGGGCATCTCGAACCTGCTTTCCGCCATCAAGTTTGCGAAGTACTACGAACTCGGTGAGCACGATGTGGTGCTCACCGTGCTGACGGATTCGATGGAGCTGTACGGCAGCCGACTGGAAGAGATGCGTGCCGTGCAGGGTGAGTACACCGAGACGGACGCCGCCGCCGATTTTGCCCGCTATCTGCTGGGGCAATCCACGGACTATGTGCTCGAACTGCGCTACACCGATCGCCGGCGCATCCACAATCTGAAGTACTTTACCTGGGTGGAGCAACAAGGCAAGACGGTTGAGGAATTGAACGCGCTGTGGTACGGCGACGTCTGGGAGCAGGTGCAACGCCTGACGTCGCAGATTGACGACCTGATCGAGGAGTTCAACGCGCGCGTGCAACAGAGGTAGACGGACGAATGAGTGTACGCTGGAGGGGAATCAGCCTTTCGAACACGCAACTACGGTATTGGGCGGGGGGAACGACCTTTAAACGCGGCATGCAATACGCGCGCGCCGGACGAGTAAGCGTGCTGGAGGTGAAGGATCGCGAAGCGTCGTTCATCGTGTCTGGCCGTGAACCGTACCATGTCTGGCTGGGCACAATGCCGGACGGGCTGAGCTTTGCCTGTACCTGTCCGATGGGGCAGATGGGGTTGTTCTGCAAGCACTGTGTGGCGGCGGCGGTGGTGCTGCGCGATGTGCTGCGTCAGCAGGAGCGCGAACGCCAGCGCTGGCAATCTCGGTTGCGACGGGTGCTGGAAAAGAGCACGGAACGCCGTGGCGGACGACGCCGGTCGGAGGCCCTGCTGTTCTTCTTGCTGGGCCAGCGCACTCCGTACTATTACTATCAGCGCAGTACCTGGATGCTCAAACCGGTCTACCTGCTGGCGCGCCACCTGCCCATGCCCTGGCCTGAGGAAGGGTTGTCGCTCGAAGCGCTGGGGGCGTTGTTCGACGAACATCCGCATCTCGTTCAGCGGGCCAAAGAGGGCTCGCTCAATCGGTTGTCCGTCGAGGCGGCGTGTCTGAACGTCCCGCCCGAAATCTGGCACCTGGCGCGGATGATGGTGGCCGGGACTCCCTCCTATGGCTATTATGCCGATACCTCCATCGACAGCATTGGGGATCAGCTCGCGCTGCTGGCACGGTTTGGCGTGCCGGTGTTCCCGGCGGAAGCGGAGAATCCCTTTGCGCAACCCATCCGGCTGAGCACCGCGCCTTTACGCGGGCAGGTCACGCTCTCGCAGGCTCCCCGGGGGGTGCGGCTGACGGCAGAGGCCCGGCTGGGCGATCAGACGCTGACCGTGGAGTCGGTGGAGCCGATTTCGGACAAGCCGCCTTGGGTGTTGCTCAACCGGAACGTGCTGGCGCCCGTGGAAGACCCGGCGGTGCTGGAGTGGGTCGAGGACCTGAAGAAGCCGGTGCTCATCCCGCCGAAGGAGGTGGCGGAGTTCCGTGAACAGTTCCTGCCGGTGCTGGCGGAGCAGGTGCCGCTCGACGGCGATCTGGTGCAGTGGGGAGACGTGGAGGGCGAACCGCAGCCCCGTCTGTACCTTGACGAGGAAGAGGGGACGCTGGTGGCGGAACTGCGGTTCGCCTATGGCGAGTACGAGGTGCCGTACGAAAAGAAACCGCCGCCAATCAGTATTCAGGCTGCGGGGGACGGCTCCTGGCGACTGGTGCGCGTCCACCGGCAGGTGGAGCGGGAGCAGGAGTGGCACAAACTGGCCGCCAGCGCCCGCCACGGGCTGAAGCGCAACGCTGCTGCGCCGCATCGCCTGTTGCTGCGCAAACGGGTGCATCCGCTGGACTTCCTGCTGGACAAAGTGCCGTTGCTCACCATGGCCGGTTTCGAGATTTACGGCGAAGAGGACCTGAAGCTGGCGAAGGTCAACCGCAGCCAGCCCTCGCTTTCGTTGAACATCACCTCCGGCATTGACTGGTTCGACGTGCAGGCGGTGGTGCGCTTTGGCGACCAGGAGGTCTCGCTGCAGGAGATCCGTCAAGCGTTGCGTAAGAAGCGGCGTTACGTTAAACTGGCCGACGGGTCCATCGGCGCGCTGCCGGAGGAGTGGCTGGAGCGTTACAAACATCTGTTCGGCCTGGGCGAACAACACGAGGATGGGCTGCGCTTCTCGGCGGCGCAGATCACGCTGCTCGATCAGTTGCTGAGTGAGGCCGACCGCGCCCGCACAGACGCGGAGTTCGAGCGCCGCCGCCAGCGCCTGCGCGACTTCACCGGCATCCAGGAGCACGATCTGCCGCAGGGCTTCCAGGGCGAACTGCGCCCTTACCAGAAGGCGGGCTACAACTGGTTGCACTTCTTGCACGAGTACGAGTTTGGCGGCTGCCTGGCGGACGACATGGGCCTGGGCAAGACGGTGCAGGTGCTGGTCTTCCTGCTCTCGCTGCGCGAGCGCGGTCATGCTCAGGCCGCCGACCTGATCGTGGTGCCGCGCTCCCTGCTGGCGAACTGGCAGCGCGAGGTGGAACGGTTCACGCCTTCGTTGCGCGTGCTGGAGCACTTCGGACCCAACCGTACCCAGGACGTGCAGACCTTCCAGGCGTACGACCTGGTGCTCACCACCTACGGCGTGATGCTGCGCGACATCGAGCGTCTGCGCGAGTATCGCTTTCACTACGCTGTGCTGGACGAGTCGCAGGCGATCAAGAACCCGCTGGCGAAGACCTCCAAAGCCGCTCGCCTGCTGAACGCCGATCATCGGCTGGTGATGACCGGCACGCCGGTGGAGAACACCACCTTCGAGTTGTGGTCGCAGTTCGCCTTCATCAATCCAGGGCTGCTGGGGAACCTGGAGTATTTCAAGAGCGAGTTCGGGCGGGCGATCGAGGTCAAGGGCGACGAAAAAACCGCCCGGGCGCTGCGCAAGATGGTGTACCCTTTCATCCTGCGGCGCACGAAAGATCAAGTAGCCCCCGAACTGCCGCCGCGCACCGAGCGCGTGATGTACTGCGACATGGAGCCTGCCCAGCGGCGGCTGTACGAAAAGACGCGCGATCAGTACCGCGCCATGTTGCTGGGGCTGATCGAGGAAGAGGGGTTGGATAAAGCGCGCATGAAAGTGCTCGAAGGATTGCTGCGCCTGCGCCAGATCTGCAACCATCCGCGCCTGATGAAGGCGTCGTTCCGCGGCGATTCGGGCAAGTTCCTGATGCTGATGGAAACGCTGAACACGCTGCGCGAGGAGGGGCATAAGGCGCTGGTATTTTCCCAGTTCGTCCAGATGCTGCGCCTGATCCGCGCTGCGCTGGACGAGCAGGGCATCCCCTACGCCTATCTGGACGGGCGCACCCGCAAGCGCCAGGAGCAGGTGGATCGCTTCCAGAACGAACCTGATCTGCCGTTCTTCCTGATCAGCCTGAAGGCCGGCGGGGTGGGGTTGAACCTGACCGCCGCCGACTATGTGATCCATGTGGACCCCTGGTGGAACCCGGCGGTGGAGATGCAGGCCGCCGACCGCGCTCACCGCATCGGCCAGGACAAGCCGGTGTTCATCTACAAACTGATCACCCGCAACTCGGTGGAGGAGAAAATCCTGCAATTGCAGGAACGGAAGAAGGCGCTGGTGCAGCAGTTGATCAGCACGGAGAGCAGCTTCTTCAAGGCACTGACGCCCGAAGACGTGGAGGTGTTGTTTACGTAGCGGAAGGCGGTCTCTGGTGAGACGGGGGCGTTGAGGCTGCCGTAGATGGGGAGCGCAGGAGGGAGAGCCGTGTTGCCGCAACCCGAAGACCTGATTCTGGTGGCGGTGCTGCCCCAGCCGCGTGACCTGGAGATCGCGCGGGTGTTGGGCTGGTACCGCATCCCGCTGGCGAGCGCGCCCAAAGTGATCGCGGTGGACTGGCTGGTGTTCTACCAGCCGGCCTCGTTCGGGGAGGAACACCGCTGGCGGATTGAATACACGGCGCGGGTGATGGGACACGAACTGGTCACCCGCGCCGAATTGTTCCGCGAGGAGCGTGACCACCCACGCGCTCATGAAGAGTACTACAAGATTCAATTGGGGACGGTGAACCGCCTGCCTCGTCCCATCCTTGCCCGGCGGTGGAAACGCCTCACCTTTCTCTATACCACCGGCGAACGTTTATTGAGCGCAGAAACGCTACACGACCTGGTGGTCTCCGGCGAGGAGCGCCGCCTGCTGTGGCGTTCGTTGCGCGAGCGGGCGGCGCGACCCTACCAGGCCACGCCTCCGATGGAGGACATCCCCGCCGAGGTGTTGCGCTGGTTGCTGGGAAGAGAGCCCGGAGGCGAATGAGGCGCCACTCCCGGCCTGGTGTGGGGCTGGCGATGGCCCGGCCAGGTCACCAGGCTTCGTGGGGGCTGCGGCCCATGTTGCCCCCGTCCTGCCCCGGGAAGCCCGAACGGGCGACAGCCAGCCCGGATGGCGACCGGCCACCACGGTGACCTCGAACCACGGCTGCGCTGCACCCAGGTCAGCGGAATCGTGGGCCGGGATCGGACTTTTGAAAAGCCCTGGAATTTCCGCCAGCAATTCCAAATATGTCACTGCGAGCGAGCGTCAGCGAGCGACCTGTGCCCTGGACGGGGTAAGCAGTCCCCCACCCTGAGCGGGGGGTTGCTTCAGCCCCTGCGGGGCTTCGCAATGACACAATGAGAATTGCTGAGTTTCCGCCTGCCGGCTTGACTTTCCGATGGAAGATCTTATAATCGAGGCAAAGGGCACTCTGTTGGTGTGAAGAGGAGGAGGGGATGATGAAGACTCGCTTCCCCTGGCTCCATCTGCTGTTGGCCGTCAGTTTCGTCTGGTCGGTACTTGGCCCGCTTCCCCGCGCTGGGAGGAAGGCGTTTGCCATGAGGGCGTCCTCGCCCTCGGGGGAAGACCTGACCCCGGCGACGCCGCTGCGCTGGCCGTCGGAGGGAAAGCGAGCGCAGGCGTTGCGTCTGGAATCTCCACCGACGCCGGTGCCGCTTCCAAAGGCGAGTGGATGGGGCATTGGTCAGGAGGCATTGTGGCAGGGAAAGTGGCCGGCTCAGGTCGCATCTCACAACGGCTGGATTCATCCCGATCAGCATGGCCCACAGCGCAACGATCCGGCGGAAGGCATCCCGCGACATGCCTACTCCCCCTTTGACGAACGCCGGAACCGGGAGTATCCCTGCCCTCCCGGCGGTTGCGAGGTGATCCCCGGTCGGGTGAACGTCAAGTTTGCCCCCGGCCTGTTGGTTCGGCACGGCGCAGCGCGCGGGGCATGGACGGCCATCCCGGCGCTCAATCAGGCGCTGGCGGCGGCGGGGGTGCTCGATCTGGAACCCCTGTTCCCGCTGGCTCAGCCGCCGCGACCCGGCGAGCGAATTGCCACGGTGGACGGCGGCTGGGTGCCCAAACCGGACCTCACCCGCTGGTATCGCGCTCGCCTGAGCAACGAGGCGGATGTCTGGAAGACGGTGGCCGCCCTGAGCGGTCTTGATGGTGTGGTCTGGGTGGAGCCGGACTTCGTGCGTCGTCCGTTGGAAGGGTATGCGCCCCCAACGGCTCCTTTTGGAGCGCCCGACGCCCGTCCGATGACGGCGTTGCCGGACGCCACGACCGACCCTCTCTACGCCCAGCAGTGGCACCTCACCGCGATTCGCGCTCCGCAGGCCTGGGCTTATCTGCAATCCCAGGGATTGCCGCCCGGCGGCAGCCGCGACATCGTGGTCGCGGTGATCGACACCGGGGTGGACTACAATCATCCCGACCTGGCCGCCAACATGTGGACGAATGGCCGGGAGATCGCCGGCAACGGCGTGGACGACGACGGCAACGGCTTCGTGGACGATGTGCATGGCGTGAACGTGGTGAGCAACCAGCACAGCGGCGACCCGATGGACGACCACGGGCATGGGACGCATGTGGCCGGCATCATCGCCGCACAGGCGAACAACGGCATCGGCGGGGTGGGCGTGGCCTACAACGTGCAGATCATGGCGATCAAAGCCGCGCAGTACTCCGGCGTGCTGGCCTCCTCGGACATCGCCGAAGCCATCTACTACGCGGTGCAGCAGGGGGCGGACGTGATCAACATGTCCTTCGGCGGCTATGCGCGCAGCCAGGTGGAAGAAGACGCGCTGGCGGTGGCCTTCGGGCAGGCGGTGCTGGTGGCCGCAGCGGGGAACGATGGCAAGGTGAATCTGCCCTGCCCCTCCGGGCGCGACATGTACCCGGCGGCCTACAACTGGGTGCTGGGGGTGATGGCATCCACTTCCAGTGGATTGCGGGCCGGATTCTCGAACTATGATTGTGTTGCCCACGATACCCATGAATACGAGGTGATGGCCCCCGGTGTGGACGTGTGGAGCACGCTGCCGGTGGAGAACTACGCGGCCTGGGATGGCACCTCCATGGCCACGCCGATTGTCTCTGGCATCGCCGCCCTGGCGCGTACGAAATGGGCGGACAAGAACGTGCACTCTTCCCGGTTCATCATGGGGCAGATCGCGGCCAATACCCAGGGCGGCGTGGTGGACGCGTATGCCGCGCTGACGGTGGCCCCCCAGCCGGAGCTTTCCTACCTGGAGCACTGGCTCTTCGACACGACGGCCCAGGACCCGAACAACGACGATGACGGTATCGTGGATGCGGGCGAGACCATCGACCTGGCCATCGTCATCCGCAACCACTGGGGCAAGGCCGACCCGGTGACGGTGACGCTGGAGGCCTGGGCCGAGGGCGCCTTCCAGCCCGACCCCTACGTGACCATGATCACGGATACGGTGTCCTACGGCGCCGTCGGCTCCTTCAACCAGGACGACAATGGCCTGATCTACGACAACCAGGGTGTGATCACCGGGGTGCGCCATCCCTTCCGCTTCAGCGTGGACCCGAACACGCCCAACGACCACGTCATCCCCTTCAAACTGACCATGACCGCGCGCAACGGCCTGGACCCGACGGATACGACGGTGTATACTTTCACCTCCCGCTTCTACCTGATCGTGCAGCGGGGGCGGGAGTTGCCGCGGATTATCGACCATGACATGGTACTGACGAAGGACTACTACTGGATTGTTCCTGGGCAAACCCTAATTAAAAACGGTGTAGTAGTAACAGTAACCGAAGGCACGCAAATCCAATGGGGTAGCGAGAACCCATCTAATCCATATAGCCAACCTGAATCGCCTTACATCCAGGTCGAAGGTGTCCTAAACATTCGAGGTATCCAGGATGAATCAGTTGAACTTTTCCCTAGCGAATTATTTCGAGATCCAGCACATGCTTCCCTTACGCAAACAAACGTCCGTATATTCAATTCAGGGAGTACATATTTGGAGTACGTTAAAGTATTGGACTTTTGAAAAATAGGTGGAACTGTGTCAGAATGTGGGCATGGAAAAA
>CAYSXA010000095.1:0-10457 GCA_964435005.1 uncultured Anaerolineaceae bacterium
ACGACCAAACCCCAGGAGCCCGAGGGAAGCCCCAGCCCCGAAGGGCCCGCGTGCCCGCCCCCTTCCGGCGGGCACGGGGGCAGATCCAGGCCGCCGCGGCGGAGGTGAACCGCGACCTGGGGCTGCTGCCACCCGACCTGGCGGGGGCCATCGTCCAGGCCGCCGACGAAGTGGCTGCAGGCCGTTGGGACGACCAGTTCCCCATCGATGTGTTCCAGACCGGGTCGGGCACGTCCACGAACATGAACGCGAACGAGGTCATCGCTAATCGCGCCACGGTGCTGCTGGGCGGCGAGCTCGGATCGTACCGTGTGCACCCCAACGACCATGTGAACATGGGGCAGTCTTCCAACGACGTGATTCCTTCCGCGCTACACCTCAGCGCGATCCACCAGACGCACCGCGTCCTGCTCCCTGGCCTGGACGCGCTGACGGAAGCGCTGCAATCGCGCGCTGCCGAACTGTACGACGTAGTCAAGACCGGACGCACACACCTGATGGACGCGCTGCCGATTCGCATGGGACAGGAAATCGGTGGTTGGGTGGCGCAGATGGCCGACCACCGTCGGCGCATCGCGGACGCCCTCACCGACCTGGGCGCGCTGGCGCTCGGCGGCACGGCGGTTGGCACGGGCGTGAACACCCACCCGGAATTCGGACGCCGGATCGCCGCACGCCTGAGCACGCGCACCGGGTATCCGCTCCGCGAGGCCGCAAACCACTTTGCCGCCCAATCCGCCATGGACGCCGTAGCGGCGTTCAGCGGGCTGCTCTCCGCTGCCGCCTCTGCGCTGCTCAAAATCGCCAACGACCTGCGCTGGATGAACAGCGGGCCACTGACCGGCCTGGGCGAGATCACGCTGCCCGCGCTGCAGCCCGGCTCCAGCATCATGCCCGGCAAGGTGAACCCGGCCATCCCCGAAGCGGTGATCATGGCCTGCGTGCAGGTCATGGCGGATGGACACGCCGTGCTGTTGGCAAACCAGCACGGCAACTTCCAGTTGAACGTGATGCTGCCGGTCGCCGCGCACAACCTGCTGGAAGCGATCACCCTGCTGGGGAACGCGGCGCAGGCGCTGGCGGAGAAAGCAGTGCACGGCTTCAGCGTGCGCCACGAACGGCTGGCGGAACCGCTGGAGCGCAACCCAATTCTGGTCACCGCACTAAACCCGCGCATCGGCTACGACCGCGTCGCCGCGATCGCCAAGCGCGCTTACACCGAAGGCCGTCCCATCCTGGACGTGGCCGCCGAGATGACCAATATCCCGCGCGAGGAACTCGCCCGCCTGCTCGACCCGACGAACCTGACCTGAACGAATCGGCTACGCCACCTCTGCCAGCACCTCGTCCAGCGTCTCCACCAGGCGCGTTGCGTCGGCCTGAGAGAACACCAGCGGCGGCTTGAACTTGATCACGTTGTGCAGCGGCCCGTCCACGCCGAGCAGGATACCGCGTTCTTTCATACACTCCACCAGCGCCGCTGCTTCGTCCGCCGCTGGTGCCCGCGTCTCTCGGTCACGCACCAGCTCGATTCCCAGGAACAACCCCTCGCCGCGCACGTCCCCGATGAGCGGATGCCGCGCCTGGAGCGCGCGCAGGTCAGCCTTCAGCCGCTCACCGACCGTCCGTGCGTGTTCCTGCAATCCCTCGTCCTCAATCACATCGAGTACGGCCAGCCCCGCCGCGCACGAGACCGGGTTACCGCCGAAGGTGTTGAAGTACTCCATGCCGGTGGCGAACGCCTGCGCGATCGCCGGCGTGGTGACCACCGCCGCCAGCGGATGGCCGTTGCCTATCGGCTTGCCCATCGTCACGATGTCGGGAACCACGTCCTGCGTCTCGAATCCCCAGAACGCCCGTCCCACGCGCCCGAAGCCGATCTGCACCTCATCGGCGATGCACACCCCACCCGCTTCGTGCACGGCCTGGTAGATGCCGCGCAGCGTCCCCGGCGGGAAGACCACCTGCCCGCCGGTGCCCATCATGGCTTCCGCAATGAAGGCCGCCACACCGCGCCCATGCGCCTGGAGGTCAGCGATCACGCGGCGGGCGTGGTCGGCGTAAGCGCGCGCCGGGTCGGGTTCCTCGCGGTACACGCCGCGATAGGCACACGGCATGGGGAGTTTGTGCACCCACGGCGGCGCGCCTTCCCCGCCTGGCCCATCGAACTTGTAGGGCGAGATCGCGATCAGGCTGGACAGATTGCCGTGGTACGCCCCTTCGAGCACCAACACGTCCCGCTGACGGGTGTAGTTCCACGCCAGGCGCAGCGCCAGGTCGTTCGCCTCGCTGCCGGAGTTCACGAAGAAGCACACCGAGAGGTCGCCCGGCAGGCGCGCGGTCAGGCGCTCCGCCAGGCGGATCAGGTTCTCGTACAGGTAGCGCGTGTTCGTGTTCAGCACCGCCGCCTGCGCGGCGATCGCGCTCACCACGCGCGGGTGACTGTGCCCCACGTGGCACACGTTGTTCACGCAATCGAGATACGGACGCCCGCCCACGTCATAGAGAAACTGTCCGAAGCCGCGCACAATGTGCAGCGGTCGGCGGTAGTGCAGGCTGAGCGCGGGGCTGAGATGCCGTCGGCGGCGCGCCAGGATGTCCTCCGCCGGCAAAGTGACGCGTGGCGCAACGGTGACGGGCAAGACACACCAGCGCGTGAGCGCAGCCTGCGCCTCAGCGGGGTCAAGCGCGCTCAGGGCGATCAGCGCCCGGCGCGCCGGCGCGGCGCTGATTTGCAGATAGGCGTTCTCCGGCTCCCGTTGCGCCCGCTCCGCCGCCAGCGAGACGCTGACCGCCAGCCGCGCGCAGATCAGGTCATAGAGCAGCGCCTGCTCCAGCGGCAGCAGCGGCTGGAAGGCATGATAGCCGGCGATCAGGTGCGCGGCCACGGTCAGCGGGTCGTCCTCGTCGAGCAGCGCGTAGGCCGCCGCGATCGCCACTTCGCAGGCGCGCGGCGCGTGGATCATGTCGCCAAAGTCGAGCAGGCCGGCGAGCGCACCGCCGTCCACCAGCACATTGTAGTCGTTCGCGTCGTTGTGGATGACCTGCGCAGGCAGGTCGCTCAGATGGGGCTTCACATGACGGTGGAAGCGATCCAGCGTGCGCAGCACCGCCCGCGCGAGGTCGGCATCGCCCCGCAGCCACTCCAGGCGCGGAGCGATGGCCTCGTCAGCGCGGCTGAGGTCCCAGACGAACGGTCGGTGCGCCGCCGGGTGGTCGAAGTCGGCCAGCACGCGGTCAAGACGGGCGAGCAGCGCGCCCAGGTCGCGTCCGACCGCCGCGCGCACGGGTCGCGTCTCCGCCAGCGGGCGGCCTGGCAGGTAGCGCAGCAGCCGCACAGGGTAAGCCACGCCCTCGCGCGTGACTTCGGTCAGCAACGAACCGTCCCGCGCCGGCAGGAGGCGCGGCACGCGATCCAGATCACGCAGCGCCTCCAGCGCGGCGACCTGCATCGCCAGCGCCTCGCGCTCCGTCGGCGGCGCGATCTTGAGCACAAACCGCGCGCGGTCAGCCTCCAGCAAAAAGTTCCGCTCGCGCTCGCCCGGCAGGGAATGGGCAGTCGCCTTCAGGCCATAGGCGTTCGCCGCGATGGCTTCAGCTTCCTGGACAGTCAATGGGGGGACGGACATTTGTCCTCCTGCAAACAGGATGATCTCCCCCACTGTATCTCAGGATAGCTGAAAAGGCAAGGCGTGGCGCGTGGGTCACCGATGACGGTGCAGCCACCACGCCTGCACAGCGACCACCACAAGCAGAAAGCCGATCACTCCCAGCAACCACAATACCAGACGACTCTCACGCACAGCAACCGCACCGGTCACCGGAACCGGGAAGACAACCTGCGACGCCGTGCCCGTAGCCGCAGCGACATCCATCGTTCCGCGCGCGGTAAACAGAGGCATGCCGGGCGCGTCCAGGCGCACTTCCACCGGATACCTCCCCGGCGAAAGCGGCGGCGTGACCGGCATGCGGATGATCACCGCAGCGCCAGGGAGTACGTATGCCAGATGAAAATCCGCCGCTCGTACCACATCGCCGTCGGACGAGCGCACGGTGACCCGCCCCTCGCCCTTCACCCCACGCTGACCGTCGTTGGTCAACGCCAGCACCAGCGTCTGTTCGTCGCCCGCCGATTCCAGCCGCAGCTCGTCCAGCCGCAGATGAGGACGCAACGGGTAGTCGCCTTCCACGACCACGCGCACGGCAACCGCCACGCGCTGTACCAGGGTCACCTGATACGGCCCCTCGCCCTGCACCGCCTCGACCGGCTGCGCCACAATCCCGGCCATGTGTTCACCGGTCGCCTCTTCAGGCACGCGGAGCGTGAACGACACCCGTCGCGTTTCACCCGCCGCCAGCGTGACCCGCGACGAATCCAGACGCAGCCAGTTCCCTGTCCCTTCCGGTGCATCTTCCCAGGCCGTGACGAAGACCAATCCGCTGTTGGCAGCGGTCTGCACATCCGAGGCAAACAAGACCAGCGATAGCGGCGAATCGCCCAGATTGGTGACCAGCACGGCGTCCTTGATGACAGCCCCCGGCGCGGCGCGATAGTCAAAAAATCCACGGTTCACCCGGTCTGGCGAGGGCGCTGGACGCAAGATGAAGGCCGGCGGCGCAGACGCAGCCTCAACCTGCGCCGCCACGAGCACCGCCATCAGCAACGTCAGAAGCCATGCAGCGTACCGCGGCAGGTTCATGGGCCTGCTGCCGCCGTCACCGTGACCACGGTCTGATACTGCCCGGCGGGGGATGAGGCCGGCACGAGCAACGAGAAGTGCGGCACGAAGTCGTACACCCCCTGTCCTGCACCATTACTGGCCGAGAGCAGGGTGATTCCCGCGTTGGTGAGCGCGGTGGCGCTGGTCACCTGGCTGGACGGCGCGGTGTTCCCGCTCACCGTGGCGATATCCGAAGACGCCATCTGTACTTTGAAGTTGCTCACCGGGATGGTGTGCCCAGCGCCATCGGAAAAGTCCGTGGCGGACAGGGTGATATGCCAGTCCACGCCCAGGCCAGTGCGGTTGGCCGCCGTCCAGGTTTGGTCGGCGGCCTGGATGGTCACGTCTACGCCCAGGGCCATCACCGGCGAGAAGAGGATATCGCGCGGGCGGACGAGCAGCCCCTGCGCGCTGACCACCTGCACCACCGCACGCGCCTGTTCCGGGGCAAACAAGATCGCCGCCCCGGCGTCGGTGGCGCCGCCTGCCTCTGCCCCTGGCGTGCCCAGCGTCAGCCATCCACCGTCAATCGCCACTGCCTGCCCGACCGCGTCGCCGCTCTCCCCGTTGGAAGCGCCCAGGCGCGCCTCCTGTTCCCAGGATGCACCGGACTGGCGAAAGACATACGCTGCGCCGACGTCCGCTGTGCTGCCACTCGCCGCCAAGGGCGCACCAGCCAGCAACAACCCGGCACGCAAGTCCAGCGCACTGCCGAGCGCATCGCCTGCTGCCGCATCCGAAGCGGTCAAGCGGGCGGACTGGCTCCACTGCCCATTACTCATCGCAAACAGGTACACCGCGCCCGCATCGACGGTGCTCCCTGCATCCGCGCCCGGCGCGCCCACCGCCAGCGTGGAATCGTCCAGCGCCACGGCATACCCGAAAGCGTCATTTGCGGCGGCGTCGTTCGCCGTCAGGATGGCCTCCTGTGACCAGGTCGCCCCCTGGCGCAGGAAGAGGTACACCTTGCCGCCGTCCGTTGCACCGGTCGGGTTAGCGTCTGCCGCGCCAGCGGCCACCCGGTCTCCATACAAGGCCACCGCCGCGCCCATGTGGTCACCGCTGCCCGCATCCGAGGCGGTCAGCGTGGCCTGATGGCTCCACAAGCCGCCCGACTGGACGAACACAAAGACCGCGCCGGCGTTTGACGTGCCGCCGGGTTCGGCCATCGGCGCACCTACGGCCAGCGTGTTCCCGTCCAGCGCCACCGCCCTGCCGAAGTTGTCGTTCGCCACGCCATTGGGCGCGGTGACCTTTTGTGCCTGGCTCCAGGCGTTGTTGTTCAACGTAAAAACGTACACCGCACCCGCATCGGAGGCGTCCCCATCTGCACCCGGTGCACCGACTGCAAGCACGCCGTCGTCCATGGCCAGCGCTGCGCCGAAGTGGTCGTTTGCTGCGCCGTCCAAGGCGGTCAGGGTGGCGTTCAGGCTCCAGTCCAGCCCAGACCGGTGAAAGACGTATACCATCCCCGCGCCGTTGTTCCCGTCAGCAGCGGCGTTCGGCACGCCCACCGCCAGCCAGTCGCCGTGCATCGCTACCGCCGAGCCAAATGCGTCTGAACTCCCCGGTGAAGGCGCGGTCAGACGAGTGGCTTCACTGTATGAAAGCGCCGCCAGGGCACGGGGCGGAAGCACCAGCGCAAGCACCACAGCCAGCACAACCATCAAGGGGAAAAGACCGTCCCTGTCGCGAATCATTTGATCCCCTCCTTTTGGATCCGCGACCGTATTGTCCCCCAGGGAAACAAAAAGCCCGCCGTTGCGCTTAACCTACCGCACAACGCAGACACATCTACCGTGATGAATACCGATGGTCATAGTCTCTCCCCGCGAGCCAATACGGTTACCACCCTTAGGGAGCGACGCTCACTTCAATGGCCATCCCCAGTCTCAATCGATTTCATTATACCGAAAACAAGCGGCTTTTCAAGACCCCAAATTTGCGTGACCGTTTCATTTTGAGTGGGGGGGGCTGGTTCCCTACCCGTTTTGAAACGGTCTGGGCAGAAATTGCTGCTTGACACCCGGCCTGCTTTTGGCTATACTGCTTGCAGACGCACGGGGAGCCCGGTGTTGCCGGGCTGAGAGGAGGGCCGGAAGTCCTCGACCCGCGAACCTGATCCGGGTAATGCCGGCGGAGGGATGCGCACCACAGGCTCTCCCTCCTCAACCGGCGGAGGGAGTTTCGCTTTTATGCGCGCCGTGATCTTCGCAAACGGGGAACTGCGTAACGGTGAGCGCCTGCGCGCAATGCTACGACCCGATGACCTGCTCATCGGCGCGGACGGCGGCACGCTGCATGCGCTAGCGCTCGGCGTCACCCCGCACGCGGTCATCGGCGATGGCGACTCGTTACCTCCGTCCGTGTTGGCGGAACTGCAGGCCCAAGGGGTGACAATTCAGCGTTATCCCACGCGCAAAGACCAGACCGACCTGGAACTCGCCCTGCTCTACGCTCAGGAGCATGGCGCGGACGAGGTGCTGCTGGTCGGCGCGCTGGGACGGCGCTGGGATCAAACACTGGCGAACCTGCTGCTGTGCGCCCATCCCGACCTGCAACACCTGCCGATCACCATCCTGGACGGCAAGCAGCGGATCACCGCGATCCGTCGCCGGGCGGTGATCGAGGGGCAGGTCGGCGATACGGTGTCGCTGATCCCCCTCGGCGGCGACGCCGACGGCGTGACCACCGAGGGTCTGGAGTATCCGCTCACGGAAGGACGGCTGCCGTTCGGCTCCTCCCTGGGGGTCAGCAACGTGCTCACCACTCCCCGCGCGACGATCCAGGTCAGGCACGGCGTGGTGCTGTGCGTCCATATCCCTAAAGACAAGGAGGAGTGAACCATGACGGATACCAAACGGATCGTCGGATTTGCGGTGCTGGCCGGTGGGATCGCACTGCTCGCGTATTACCTGGCTGCGGTCGTGCGCGGCCCGGAGGTGGAATACATCTCCTGGAACCCGGTGCACGCCATCGTGGTCACCGTGCTCGGCCTGGCCGGCGGAGCGGCCTGGGGTAGCCGCAAGTCGCTCGAAGGCTGGAAGACGCTGGACGTGATTCTGACGGCCAACCTGGCGCTGGTCTTCGGGCTGCTGTTCCTGGGCTGGGGCTTCGTGTGGAAGTTCGCCAAGCCGCTGAACACCGTGCTGCCGGGCACGCGCGACCTGGTGTACGGCTTCTGGTTCATCGCCGGGGTGATCGCGCCCTACATCGTGCGCAAGCCGGGCGCGGCGATCGCCGCCGAGACGCTGGCGGCCCTGGCCGAGTTCCTGGCCGGCGGCGAGTGGGGCCTCACCCTGCTGATCTCCGGCCTGGTGCAGGGCGGCATGGCCGAGATCGTGTTCGCCACCACCGGTTACAAGAAGTACGACCTGACCACGCTGATGCTGGCTGGCGCAGCAGCCGGTGTGGGCAGCCTGGTGGTGGACTACATGTTCTGGTACTCCGACCTGACCGTCGGCGTACTGGCGATGATGCTGATCGCCCGGCTGATCTCCGGCGCAGTGCTGGCCGGCTGGCTGAGCAAGACCATCGGCGATGGGCTGTACAACGCCGGCGCGCTGGGCGCGTTCGCCATTGCCCGCGAAGAATAATTCCTCCCCCCACCCCCCCCTCCCCCCTCCAGTGGGGGGGGGGGGAGGGGTGAGATTCCAGGGCCGACCAGACCGGGTAAACGCGGTACCTGGAAACCACTTACATGATCCGCACCCACCACCTCACTGTCCGCTACCCGCGCATCGCGCAGCCCGCGTTGCGCGATCTTTCGTTGCACATCGAACCCGGCGAGACGGTGCTGCTGCTCGCGCCATCCGGCGGCGGGAAGTCCACGCTGGCGCACACGCTGACCGGCCTGATTCCCCACGACATCTTCGCCCACGTGCAGGGCGAGGTGCGCGTGGACGGGCTGAATCCGGCCCAGGCCGCGCCGGGCGAGGTCGCCGCGCGGGTGGGGCTGCTCTTTCAAGACCCGGAATCCAGTTTCGCCACGCTGGTGGTGGAGGACGAAATCGCCTTCGGGCTGGAGAACCTGCGCCTGCCGCCCGCCGAAATGCCCGCCCGCATGCACACCGCGTTACGCCAGGTGGGCATGGGCGACTTCCTCACCCGCCGGCTGGAGACACTCTCCGGCGGGGAAGCGCAGCGCGTGGCGCTGGCCGCGCTGCTCGCCATGCAGCCGCCCGCCCTGATCCTGGACGAGCCGACCGCCAACCTCGACCCCGCCGCCACGCGAGAGTTCTTCGAGACGCTGGCAACGCTGAAGTCGCGGCACACCATATTGCTGATTGAACACAAACTGGCCGCCTGCGCGCACCTGGCCGACCGGGTGTTGCTGCTCGACGGAGACGGCCGGCTGCTGGCCGCTGGCGAGCCGCAGCACGTGTTCCGCGAGCACCGCGCGGCGATCGACGTTGCCGGCATCTGGCTGCCGCCAGAACTCGACCCGGAGCGCCCGCCGCGTACCGACTTCCCCCCACTGGAAGCGCACCCGCCTGCCGTGGCGGTGGACGGCCTCTCCTTCGGCTACGGAGACGAACCGTTGCTCCGCGACCTGCATTTCACCATCCCACAGGGGGATTTCGTGGCGCTGCTCGGCCCGAACGGGGCGGGGAAGTCCACGCTGGCGCGGCTGCTCATCGGCCTGATTCCCCCACCGCCCGGCTGCGTCCACCTGTTCGGCGAGCCGGTCGAGCGCCTGAGCGTAGCCGAGGTCACCGAACGCGCCGGTTACGTCTTCCAGAACCCGGAGCACCAGTTCGTTGCCGACCGCGTGCACGACGAACTGGCGTACTCGCTGCGCGCTCGCGGCTGGGAGGAAGCCCGCATCCGCGCGCGCGTGGACGAGTTGCTCGCCCGCTTCGGCCTGCAAGCCCACGCCGACCGCAATCCCTTCACGCTCAGTCAGGGACAGAAGCGCCGCCTGAGCGTGGCGACCATGCTGGCCGCCGGACAGCGCCTGCTCATCCTGGACGAGCCCACCTTCGGCCAGGATCGCCGCACAGCCTACGCGCTGATGGATTCTATGGCCGAACTCAACCGCCAGGGCGTGACCATCCTGATGATCACCCACGACATGCGGCTGGTGCGCGAGTACGCCCGGCGCGCGCTGGTGCTGCACCAGGGGCGCTTGATTTTCGACGGCACCCCCGCCGATCTGTTCACCCACCCCGACCTGGTCGCCCGCGCTCGATTGGCCTGAACCACCTCATACGGATGAAACCGATGGTAAGATGAGGTGCAGAGGCGATTGAGGATTCAGAGGTTGCAGAGGTTCAGAGGAACCAGAAGAACCAATGAACCAACGAAACAAAGAAACCAGTGCAACCAATACAACCAAGTCGAAAGGAGCGGGAGATGCGCGCGATTTCGGGCTGGGGACAAATCCTCTTCGGGCTGATCTTCGGCGGGTTCGCCGCCTTCTGGCTGGTCATGGCCGTGACCACCAGCGGGGGGAATGCGCCCTGGGTGGTCTATGCCGCTGGCGGGAGCTTCCTGCTCATCGGGCTGACCACCGTGGTGCAAGGCATCCTGGTGTTGCTGTGGGGGGACGATCTGAGCGCCCTGGTCAACCAGTGGCGCGCCACGATGCTCACCTTCTTGCTCGCCGCGGTGTTCTCCTTTTTCGCCATCAGCCTGTGGACAGGGCGCATCACCGGTGACCCGCCGCTGCCGTGGTTCTTCAAGGCGCTCTTTGGGCTGGGGGCGCTGGTGTTGGACGGCCTGTTCCTGTATCAG
>CAYSXA010000096.1:0-10309 GCA_964435005.1 uncultured Anaerolineaceae bacterium
TGGAGCCGTGTGTTATTCATTTTGAAAGGTTCGATTTGGACAAAGTCCAGCTTACTTCACATGATTTTGTGTCAGGTAATCAGTTTTTTGCGTTTCATCAGGTTTTCTCCTGTCTCTATTGTGCCAGCTCTCTCTCTTCCAGAGTGGTACTATTTTAGGGGTACCTTACCCTGGCCACTGCACCAGCCCGCCATGTCGGGATACAGAGCACAGGCTTCGGGTATAATCAGCCCAGAGACTCCACCCAACCTGGAGGCATTGATGAGCAAACGAACCATTCGTGTGCTGGTGGCAAAGCCCGGCCTGGACGGGCACGACCGGGGGGCGAAGGTGGTGGCACGCGCGCTGCGCGATGCCGGCATGGAGGTGATCTACACCGGCCTGCGCCAGACGCCGGAGATGATCGCCGAGGCGGCACTGCAAGAAGACGTGGACGTGGTCGGCCTGTCCATCCTCTCCGGGGCGCACATGGCGCTCGTGCCGCGCGTGCTGGAACTGTTGAAGGCCAACGGCCAGGAACACGTCAAGGTATTCGTGGGCGGCATCATTCCCGATGAGGACGTGCCCCGCCTGAAGGAACTCGGCGTGGTGGCCATCTATGGCCCCGGCACGCTGACGGACGACATCGTGCGCGACGTGCGCCAGGCAGTGCTCGGCGACCCGGTAGCCTGAGGAGTGGCGAATGGACCTGGTCGCCGAAGTGTTAAAAGGCAACCGTCTGGCGCTCTCGCGGTTGCTCACCCAGGTGGAAAACGAAACGCCCACCGGGCGCGCTGCGCTGGACGTGCTGTTCCCCCACACCGGACGGGCGCATTTGATTGGGATTACCGGCGCGCCGGGCACGGGGAAGTCCTCGCTGGTCAACCGGCTGGCACATCACTACCGTCACCCGCCAGAGGGTGAACCACGCCGCGTGGCCGTGGTCGCGGTGGACCCGTCCAGCCCCTTCACCGGCGGCGCGGTGCTCGGTGACCGCATCCGCATGCAAGACCTGTCCGGCGATCCTGGCGTGTTCATCCGCTCCATGGCCTCGCGCGGCTCGCTGGGCGGTCTGGCACGCGCGACCGCCAGCCTGGTGCAGGTCTTCGACGCCGCCGGCTTCGACGTCATTCTGATCGAAACCGTAGGCGCCGGCCAGGCCGAAGTGGACATCGCCCGCCTGGCACACACCACGCTGGTGGTGGAAGCCCCCGGCCTGGGCGACGATATCCAGGCCATCAAGGCGGGTATCCTGGAGATCGCCGACATCCTGGTGGTGAACAAGGCCGATCGCCCCGGCGTGGAGCAGACCGAGCGTGCGCTGCGGAACATGCTCAGCCTGGCACACCCCACGCGGCGCGTCTTCCGCCACCACGGCCAGAAGATGGCCGTGCCCAACCACACACTGCCGCCGGAGGAAAAGCTCTGGATTCCGCCCATCCAGCGCACCATTGCGACGGACGGCACGGGCATCCCGGAACTGGCGGAAGCGATCGCCCGCCACCGCGCCCACCTGGAGGAGACGGGCGACCTGGCGCGGCGGGAACGCGCCCGCCTGCAGGCTGAACTGGACGACCGTCTGCAGGAGACACTGGTCAGCCGCTTCCGCGCGCGCGTGAGCGAGGAGCGTTACGAGCAGGTGCTCTCCCGCCTGCTGGCGCGTGAACTCTCCCCCCAGCAGGCGGTGGCTGCGCTGCTCAACGGGAGTGCCCCATGATTTACGGTGAACGTATCCGCTTCCGCCCGCCGGAACGCGATGACATCCCCCGCTTCGTCCGCTGGTTCAGCGACCCGGAGGTGCGCGCTGGCCTCTCGATGCCTTTTGGTTTCTCGCAGGCAGAAGAGGAGCAATGGTTCGACGCTATGCTTCAGCGTCCCAAAGAGGAGCGTCCCTTTGTGATCGAGGCGCGGGCGGGCGAGTCGTGGACGCCTATCGGCAACTGCGGTTTCCATGCGCTGGACTGGCGCAACCGCAAAGCCGAGATCGGCATTGTCATCGGCGAAAAAAACTTTTGGAACCAGGGATACGGCACCGAAGCGGTGCGCCTGCTGCTTAAAATCGGCTTCGAAACGCTCAACCTGCACCGTATTGCGCTGCACGTGCACGACTATAACCGGCACGCCATTCGGAGCTACGAAAAAGCCGGCTTTGTGCTTGAAGGCCGGCTGCGGCAGGCACGCTACTACGAAGGCGCCTATCACGACGAATTGATCATGAGCGTCTTACGTCACGAATGGACGCAGCAGGAGGCAGCATGAGCCATCATCCAGGCCCGCCCCGGCGGGAAATCATCGGCTACGGCGAGATCAAACTGTACGCCGGCACATCGCATCCCGATCTGGCGAGCGAGCTCTCTGACTATTTGAAGGTGCCGCTCAGCGGGCGGGACGTAATCCAGTTCCCCAACGAAAACCTGTTCGTCAAACTACACAGCAGCGTGCGCGGCCAGGATGTATACGTGATCCAGACCACCACGGCACCGGTGCACCGCAATCTCATGGAACTGCTGATCATGATTCAGACCCTGCGGCTGGACTCGGCGGCGCGCATCACGGCGGTGATCCCCTACCTGTGCTACGCCCGCTCCGACAAGAAAGACCAACCGCGCGTGCCGATCACCGCCCGTCTGATCGCCGACATGATCGAGGTGGCCGGCGCAGACCGCTACATCACCATGGATCTGCACGCCGGGCAGATCCAGGGCTTCTTCTCCATCCCCGGCGACGTGCTGACCGCCTTCCACATGCTGAGCGACCATGTACGCACCCTGCTCCCCCAGATGGTGGACCCGGTGGTGGTAACCGCCGACCTGGGCTTCGCCAAGAAAGGGCGCAACTTCGCGGCGGCGTTGAACGTGCCCATCGCTTTCATCGAGAAACGACGCCTGGCGAATGACGCTCGCGCGGAGGCGTTGACCATCATCGGCGACGTGAAAGGACGGGATGTGATCGTGGTGGACGACGAAGTGGACACCGGCGGCTCGATCTACGAGGCAGTGCAAACGCTGAAAGCCGGCGGTGCGCGCGATGTGTATGTGGTGTTCGTGCACCCTGTCTTCTCCGACCCTGCGATCGAGCGTCTGGCTGCGTTACCCATCAAGCAGATCATCACCACGAACACCGTGCCGCATCCACCGGAGAAAATCGCCCCGTTGCGCGACCGCCTGACCGTGCTCTCCATCGCGCCGCTGCTCGGCGAGGTGATCCGACGTGTGCACGAAGGTCGCAGCGTGGGCGAACTGTTCAACGAGTAAGCCGTGCCGGAACTACCCGAAGTCGAGACCATCGCCCGCGCATTGCGCGAAGGCGGGCGGGACGGGGTCCCCATCTTAAACCGGCGCATCGAAGACGCCGCCCTGTACTGGGAACGCACGCTGGCCACCCCACCCTGGGACGCCGTGGCGGCCCGCCTGGTCGGGCAACGCGTGCAGGCAGTGGGTCGACGCGGCAAGGTTCTCATCCTGACGCTGGACGACGGTCATCTGCTGTTCCACCTGCGCATGAGCGGCGACCTGCGTGTGGAGCCCCAATCCGCGCCACGCCAGAAGCACGACCGGCTGCACATCCTTCTATCAGACGGCGTGCGGCTAACCTTCAACGACCCTCGCAAGTTCGGGCGCGCCTGGTGGGCCGACGACCCCGCCGAGGTGACCGGTCACCTGGGGCCGGAACCGCTGAGCGCCGATTTCACCCCAGAGTGGCTGGCTGCGGCGCTCGCTGGACGTAAACGGGCCATCAAGCCTCTGCTGCTCGATCAGACCTTCATCGCCGGGTTGGGCAACATTTACACCGACGAGGCGCTGCACCGCGCGGGGATTCACCCGCTCACCCCGGCAAACCGCATCCCGCGTGAGCACGTGCACGCCCTCTGGCAGGCCATCCGCACGGTGCTGGAAGAGGGCATCCGCCGCAACGGCGCAAGTATCGACTGGGTCTATCGCGGCGGAGGGTTTCAAAACGACTTTCGGGTCTATCATCGCGCCGGGCAGCCGTGCCCGACCTGCGGCACACCGGTCAGGCGGATCGTGGTCGGCCAGCGCGGCACACACCTGTGTCCACGCTGTCAACCGTTGGAGGAAGAGCGATGAACGTCAATCCAATGCTTTTGTTGATCATGGGACTGCTTGGCGGGCTGGTGGCGGGCGCGCTGCTGGTCGCCTGGTGGTACGAGGGGCACGAGCAGCCCCTGGCCTCGGAGGAGGAGGAAGAAGCAGCCACCCCCGCGGAAGTCTCCGCTATGCCTGAACCGCCGCCACCACCTCCGCCCCCGGCAACACTGCTCAGCCTGCGCCGCGCCACCGACGGTGGGCTGGAAGTGTACCTGCAAGGAATCCGGCTGGCTTCCCCCGACGGAATCACGGCCGACCAACGGCAACAACTGATCAGTCTGGTGGTCGAATTGCGTCCCTGGGTGACCGACAAGCCGTCACAGGCACCAGCGCCTGCTGCGCCCAAAGCAAGCACGCCGCCACCACCGTCCCCCGCCGTGCACGTCAACGTCACACCGGTCGAAGAACCCGCAGCGGCACCTGCCCCGCTGCGCAGCATCGCGCTCCAGATCGACGATGTACTCCAGGAAATGCTGGAGACCTCGCCCCTGAAATCGCGCGGCATTTCCCTGCGCGAAGGGCCGGATCACAGCGTGATCGTTTGGGTGGGAGCTCAAACCTACGCGGGAATCGAAGACGTGCCCGACCCAGAGATCAAATCCTTGCTGCGAGCAGCGGTCGAAGAATGGCAGCGGCGCAACTTGCCGGAGTGAGCATCCGGGCTACAAAACGCGCTCTGTCCAGTCCGGGTGGGCGTACTTCTCCGCGAGCAACTGTTCCGCCAACCGACGTTCGGCAGGCGACAATTCTCCCCGTTGCAGCGACAGCTGGAAGGTAGCGGCGAACGCCTCGATGAAGGCATTGGCCGCTTCGTCCCAGGAAGGGGCATGCCCCAGCACGGCTTCCGCCGTGGTGGCGTGGTCGAGCAGGCGCGCAGCAGCCTGAGCACGCGCGGCCTCATCCGGGAAGCGCAATACCCGGGTAATTCGCGTCAGGTCGCCGTATAGGGGCAGGGAACCGTGTTGCAGCACGCCACCGCGTTTGCGCGCCTGGGCGCTACCGATCAGTTTCTTCCCCCCAACTGTAATCTCATAATTCGAAGGCACCTCAAAGCAAACGGGGCCGTCCAGTTTGCGCGCGGCTTCGCCCTGCATATCCGCCGGGATGCCCAGGCGGTGCAGCGCATCGAGCAGCGCGGCAGCCAGTCGCCGGTAACTCTCCAGCACGCCGCCGGCCATCAGCGGGTGATCCACCGGCGCAATCACGGCGTAGGTCAGTTCGTCAGCGTGCAGAATAGCGCGCCCGCCCGTCGGACGGCGCACCAACGCCCAGCCACGGACGGCCAGAGCAGCGCGATCCACATCACTGACCGGCTGTGCGTGGCCAAGCGACAGGCACGGCGGCGACCAGGCGTACAGGCGCAACGTGGGCAGCGCGTCGCCGCGCGCCACATACGCCAGCACGGCCTCGTCCACCGCCATGTTCCACGCCCCCGACGCCGGCGGGGAAAGCAACACCCGCCAGCGACGTTGCACCTCACCAGGGAAAGCAGGGTCAACCATCGGGTTGAATCATTTCCAGTAATAGCCAGTATGGGAATCAGGGAAATACCGCATGCAGATACAGGCGGTGTTTCCCAAACGAAAACGCGGCCCCCGATAATCGGGTTGAGGGGCGATGTCCAGGATGGCGTACAACGCCTTGTTCAGGATGCTCCCGTGAGAGACCACCAAACGTGGGGTTCAGATATCCGATGACATTCGCAATCAGGGAGGGGAGCCAATCCGATTGCTCAGCGTGCCGACCCGCTCGATCTCCAGCGTAATCTGGTCGCCAGGCGAGAGCCATCGTCCAGTCTCCATGCCGCTGCAACCGGGGATGGTGCCCGACGCCATCACTTCGCCTGGGAGCACCTGTTCGCCCAGAGAAGCATACGCAACCATCTCCGCCAGGGAGTGCTGCGGGCCAGCCGTCGAACCCTCCCCCCAGAGTTCGCCGTTCACCACCACCCGCACGGCGAGGCTTTCCACATGCGGGAGTACCTCATCCGCCGTGACCACGGTGACGCTCATTCCATTGGCAAAGTTCTTGGCTTTCACCGGGCCAAAGCCACTGGTCATTTCCGGATACTGCACGTCCCGCGCGCTGAAGTCGTTGATGACCACGAAGCCGCCAATCGCTTGCCGCGCCTCTTCAAGACTGGCGTTGTACAAGGGTCGGGCGATTACCACACCCAGTTCCAGTTCATAATCCAACGCCTGGGTATAGGGCGGCCAGGGGATGGTCTCGCCTTCGGTGAAAAAGTTGATGTGACTCCCCATGTAGTAAATGGGCTTCTCGTACCAGATGGGTTTAGGGCGCAACTTCGGGTGCGGCTTGCCCGTCAACCGTTCGTACAGCGCCAGCGGTCGCCAGAGGCGGGGCAGAAAGCGCCGAACCAGCCCCTTTCCCGCGTCGATGACATGTTGCTCGTAGAGCATGAAGTCCCGAAAGGAGAGAGGGCGGAAGGGCAACCGCGGGGCCGGGTCGTAAGCGTTGTCCAGGACCAGGCCAGCCGTTTGTACACGCTCGAGCAGGCGCCGGGCCTCCTCGCGGGCAGGTGCACCGGCCTGCAGAAAGGCAATGACATCTCCAGCAACCTCACGCAGTGTGGGGAACGCCGTCTCGCCAATCCGACGCAGGGCAGGTAAGAGCGGAATCCAGCCACCCTCGTGCGCCACAGCCACGGAGGGAGTCTCGCCTTGAGTAAGAGTCACCAGACGCAGCCGCATGGTCTCCCTCTCTTTCGATCTGTCATGGGAGGATGGCGACCACGCGCGCCGGCCCGGCACTGCCACCCTGAATCTTGAGCGGGAAGCAAGACACCTGGAACCCGGTGGGGGGCAACTGGTCCAGGTTGACCAACCGCTCGATCTGGGCGTAAGGCAGGTCCACCTGATGTGCGGCCCAGAACACTCCTGCCTTCCCCGCCTGCAAGGCTTTCTGCGCCTGCAGGTCGAGGGGTTCATCCCACCCCCAGGCGTCGATCCCCATCACCCGCACACCCTGTTCGTAGAGCCAGACGGTGGCCTCCGCCGTGACGCCCGGCCCACGGAACAGGTAATCGGGCGCGTTGTAGAACTTGTCCTGACCGGTGCGCACCAGCACAATGTCCAGCGGCTTCAGCGTGTGACCGATGCGCTTCAATTCCTGCTGTATGTCGTCTACCGTGACCGGGTTCCCCTTGGTCTTGTGGGTCATGTCCAACACCACGCCGTCGCTGAAAAACCATTCCAGCGGCAGGGCGTCAATGGTCGGCGCCGGCTCCCCCTGGATGGTGCTGTTGTAGTGGTAAGGCGCGTCTACGTGCGTGCTGTCGTGCGTGCCCAGCCGGGTGATCGTTTCGGTGGCCCAGCCTTCGCTCTGGCGGAAGAAGTGCGGGGGAATCTTCAACAGCGCCTGCGCCTGGGCGGCACCCGCCTGGTGGTCGTGATACTCAATCTCGACCCGCAGAAACGGCGGCGTGCTTTCCGGGCTGGGAGCAATGGGGGCGGAAAGATCAACGAAACGGGGCATAGGACGGTATCCTCCTTCCTTTGCAACGAGGTATGCCAGCGCGTTTCCGGCGGGAAAGCGGCGGCTCTCCGATTATAGCAAACCCTCGCTGGAAAGGGAAAGCCCATGCCGCTCCGCCAGGATGCGGCGGGTGCGCTCCCGCTCGCCTTGGCGGGTTTCGGCGTCCCAGCCAAGTGCGTCGCCGACCACCTCGGCCAGTTCTTCAAGCAACGGCGCGGTGAGTTCGCCCTGGTAGGCAATTAGCGTGCGGCGCAGCACCAAGTCGTCCAGGTGACGGACGAACTCGTGTCGGGCGATGAACGCGACCTCGCGGCGGCTGTAGCCGGGGTGATGCGACAGCGGGCGGTCGTCGCCCTGGGCGCAGAAGCGAGCGAAGTCAGCGGCGCGCGTGCCATAACGGACGAACAGCGCGCGCAGTCGATCGCGGGGTAGCGCGGTCTCGCGGTGCAGCGCGTCCAGCCAGGCATCCACGTCCTGCGGGTAGTCGCGCCCGCCGCCGATGGTGCGGTCGCGCGTGCTGATCTGGCGCGTCCGCCCCAGCCGACGCAGCACCTCGTCGGTCACCTGTTCGCTGAAGGCGCGGAAGGTCGTCCACTTGCCACCCACCAGGCTGAGCACAGGCCACGGCAGGCCGCTCTCCGCGGGTTCGAGCACCTTGATCTGGTGGTCGCGCGTAATCTGTCCCGGCGTGGCGGCGTCCTGGTAGGCCAGCGGACGCACGCCGGAGAACTGAAAGACGATATGCTCGCGACGCACGTCCATGCCAGGAAACACGCGGTGAATCATCCCCAGGAAGTAGTCAATCTCTTCCTCGGTGCAGCGCGCCTGGTCGGGGTCGTCAATGGGGATATCTGACGTACCGACGAGCACTTTGTCGCCGTAGGGGTAAATCAGCACAATGCGCCCGTCGTCGTTCTCGAAGAAGAACTCGTGGTCGTTCAGCGCAGCGCGCAGTTCAGGGTGGTCGAGCACCAGATGCGAGCCTTTCGTGCCGCCGATGAAGCGCGTCTGCGCGCCCAGGTCGCGGTTGGCGAAGTCAATCCACGGGCCGGCGGCGTTGATGACGATGGTAGGTTTGATGGTTATGGTGGTTGCATTGGCTGGGTTGGTCGGTTGGAGAAGGATGGCGTCGCCATCGCGGGCTGTGGCGGCAAGGTAGTTCACCGCGCGGGCGTGCGAGCCGGCGGAGAGGCCGTCGAGCAGCACTTCGAGCGCCAGGCGTTCCGGGCTGGGCATGGCGGCGTCATAGTAGCGCGCGGCAGCGATGATACGCGGGTTCAGGCGCGGCCAGCGGCGCAGCGCCTCCCGGCGGAGATAAAAGCGGTGGCGCGGCACCACGCTCTCCCCGCCGGTGTAGGCGTCGTACAGCATCAGGCCGATCTTAATGACCAGCGCGCCGCGCTCCGCCGGGCGATCCCGCAGGTTCAGGAACTTGAGCGGCGCGTTCAACAGGCCGGAGAACCAGCGAAAGATCGGGATGACCGTGGGCAACGGCTTCACCAGGTGCGGCGCGTTCTGCAGCAGCCGGTTGCGTTCGCGCACCGCTTCGCGCACCAAGCGAAACTCCCCGTTCTCCAGGTAACGGATGCCGCCGTGCACCATGTGGGACGATGCCGCGCTGGCGCCGGAGCAGAAATCGCCGCGCTCCACGAGCAACACGTCCACGCCCTGCAACGCCAGGTCGCGAAAGACGCCGATGCCGTTGATGCCGCCCCCGATGATCAGCACCGTGGGGCGGGCGTGGGTCTTCAGGATGTCCTGCTCTTCGCGGTTCATGGTCGCCACGAGGTCGGCTACTCCGGCGTGACGTAGGCGGCGGTGATGCCGCCGTCCACCAGGAACTCACTGCCGGTGATGTAGGACGACTCGTCCGAAGCCAGGAAGAGCGCGGCTTGCGCCATTTCGCGCGCCAGACCAAAGCGCCCCATGGGGATGTGCACCAGACGGCGCTGTTTCTTCGCCTCGGTGTTCAGGAACTTCATCAGCAGTTCGGTGTGCAGCGGGCCGGGGCACAGCGCGTTGACCCGGATGTTCTCACGGGCGTGCACCACGGCCAGTTCGCGCGTCAGGGCGAGCACGCCGCCCTTGCTGGCGGTGTAAGCGATCTGCGGCGTGGCGGCGCCCATCAGCGCCACGAACGAGGCCGTATTGATGACCGATCCGCCGCCTGCACGCCGCAGCGCCGGAATGCCGTACTTGCAGCCCAGGAACACTCCCTTCAGGTTGATCGCCATGGTCAAATCCCAGACCGCTTCACTGGTCTGTACGGCGTCGGAGTCATCACTGTGCATGATACCGGCATTGTTGAACAGCACGTTCAACTTGCCGAAAGCCTCTTCCGCAGCGGAGACCATGTGGGCGCAGTCCTCCGCTTTGGACACGTCGGCGTGCACGTAGATGGCCTCTCCGCCCTGGGCGCGGATTTCCGCCACCACGGCCTCGCCGGCCTCGTCGTTGATGTCCACCGCGACCACCTTCGCGCCCTCGGCGGCGAAGAGCAGCGCGCTCTCCCGTCCGATGCCGCTGGCCGCGCCGGTAATCAGAGCCACTTTGTCCTGTAATCGCATGTCCGGGTTCCTCCTGTTCCATGGGGGAAATAGATACCTGTCGCCCTTGATGGGAACGGCACTCCCCTCTCCTCCCCCCCACGTCCTGCCGGCCCCCTCCCTGTCCTTTATCCCCCCCTTCCGCTTCTCTCCCCTCTACAACACTTTCCCTCCCTCTTT
>CAYSXA010000097.1:0-10291 GCA_964435005.1 uncultured Anaerolineaceae bacterium
CGCTGGATGACGCACTGCCCGCCTGGGCGCGTCACCTGCCGCTGCCACTGGGGCTGCTGGCCGCCGATGCGATCAACACCGTTTCCCCCACCTACGCACGAGAAATCCTCACACCGGAATACGGTTGCGGCCTGGAGAACTTCCTGCGCAGTCGCGCCAGCCGCCTGCACGGTATCCTGAACGGCCTGGACACCCGCCGCTGGAACCCGCGCACCGACCCGCACATCGTGACGCGATACGGCCTGTCTAGCCTGGAACGTCGCGCGGAGAACAAACGCGCCTTACAGAGCGCCCTCGGCCTGCCAGAGGTACCGGAAACACCGCTGCTGGCGATGGTCACCCGCCTGGACCCACAAAAGGGCGTGGACATTGCCGTGGAGGCGCTGCAGCACCTGCGCGATCACCCCTGGCAGGCAGTCTTCCTGGGCACAGGTGACCCACAACTGGAGTCCCTGCTGGAAAGCCTCGCCGCTGCGTTCCCCGACCGCGTGCGCGTACGGCTGGAATACAACGCGCCGCTGGGCCGCCAGATCTACGCCAGCGCGGACGTGCTGCTGATCCCCTCGCGCTACGAGCCGTGCGGTTTGGCGCAGATGATCGCCATGCGCTACGGCTGCACCCCGGTGGCGCGCGAAACCGGTGGCCTGGCAGACACTGTACACGATCCAGGCCTGCATACCGAGAGCACCGGCTTCCTCTTCCCCGACGCCAGCCCGACCTCACTGGCCTTCGCCCTGCGGCGTGCGTTCGCCTGTTTCCGTCAGCCCCGCCGGTGGCGGGCCATGCAACGCCGTGGCATGCGACAGGACTTCTCCTGGCGTGCCTCGGCGGAGGCGTACCGGCGACTGTATCAGCAAATCCATGTCGGCACAGTTCGGCACGAGGAGAGTGCCCTATGAAAACGCGCGTAGTCATCCTGGCCGGCGGAGAAGGTTCCCGCCTGAGCATCCTGACAGCAAAGCGCACCAAGCCCGCCGTGCCCTTCGCGGGCAAGTACCGCATCATCGATTTCGCGCTGTCCAATTGCGTGAACTCCGGCCTGTTCGACATCATGGTGATCGCCCAATACCGCCCGCACTCGCTGATCGAGCACATCGGCGCAGGCGGCCCCTGGGACCTGAACCGTGACTGGACGGGTGGCGTGCGCATCTACACCCCTTATAAGGCGCGCGGCGACGCGGACTGGTTCGCTGGCACCGCCGACGCGGTGCAACAGAATTTCACCTTCATCAAGAGCACCCGCCCCAGCCTGGTGCTCATCCTCTCCGGCGATCACATCTACACCATGGATTACGATGCTCTGATCACCTTCCACCTCGATCACCAGGCCGATATGACCATGGGCGTGATCCAGGTGCCGCGGGCTGAGGCATCCCGCTTCGGCATCGTGGGCGTGGATGAAGACTACCGCGTGACCTCGTTCGTGGAAAAACCCGCCGAGCCGCCTTCTACATTGGCGAACATGGGCGTGTACCTGTTCAACATCGACGTGCTCGACCGCGTGCTGTGGGAAGACCACGCCCGCCCGGATTCCTCCCACGACTTCGGCAAGGACATCCTGCCGCGCATGGTGGCCGAGGGGGCACGGGTGTTCGCTTTCCCTTACCACGGCTACTGGGTGGATGTGGGCACAATCACCTCGTACTGGCAGGCACACATGGACCTGCTCGCCTCGCCCCCGCCGCTCGACCTGCACAACCGCAACTGGATCATCCACACCCGCACCGAGGAGCGCCCGCCCGTCCGCATCCAGGCCGGCGCGAACGTGGTGGACAGCATGATCACCGACGGCTGCATCATCGCTGGCGGTGCGACCATCGAGCACAGCGTGCTCTCACCCGGCGTGCGGGTGGAGCCCGGCGCGGTGATCCGCCAGTCCGTCATCCTGACCGATGCCGTGATCCGCCAGGATGCCATAGTGGAACGCGCCATCCTTGACAAGCGGGTGCAGGTGGGGGAAAATGCGCGGGTTGGCGGCCTGCTGGACGCCGATCCGCCGTACCTGGCGCTGGTCGGCAAGAACAGCGTCATCCCCGTCGGGACGGTCGTCGAGCCGGGCGCGGTGATCGGCACAGACGTGGTTCCCGACGACTACGACGGCCTGCACGTGCCTGCCAACGCCACAATCACCACGCGGAGGAAACCGTATGAGATTTGAGCGCGCCAGCGGCGTGTTACTCCACCCCACCAGCCTGCCCGGCCCTTACGGCATCGGCGATCTTGGGCCGGAAGCCTACCGCTTCGTGAACTTCCTGGCCGAGAGCGGCTGCCGGCTGTGGCAGGTGCTCCCGCTGGGGCCGACCGGCTTCGGCGATTCCCCTTACCAGTGCTTCTCGGCTTTCGCTGGCAATCCGTATCTGATCAGTCCTGATCTATTGATCCAGGAAGGGCTGCTGACCGAAGCCAATCTGCAACCGCTGCCGGGCTTTCCTCAGGCTCATGTAGATTTCGGCACGGTGATCCCCTGGAAGACCGCGCTGCTCGACCGCGCGCACCAGCGTTTCCAGCAAGGCAGTTTTCCCGAACTCAAGGCCGCGTTCGCCGCCTTTCAGGAAGAACATGCCGCCTGGTTGCCCGACTTTGCGCTCTTCATGGCGCTCAAAGAGGCCCAGGGCGGGCGCCCCTGGACGGCCTGGGACCCGCCGCTGCGCGACCGCGACCCACAGGCGCTGCAGCAGACCCGCCGGGAACTGGCCGAGGCGGTCGAGCGGCAGGCCTTCCGCCAGTTCCTCTTCTTCCGCCAGTGGGCTGCGCTGCGCGAACACGCGCACCGGCTGGGCGTGCAACTGATCGGCGACATCCCGATCTTCGTGGCACACGACAGCGCCGATGTCTGGGTACACCGCGATCTGTTCCACCTGGACGCGCAGGGGAACCCAACCGTGGTGGCCGGTGTGCCGCCGGATTACTTCTCCCCCACCGGCCAGTTGTGGGGCAACCCGCTCTACCGCTGGGAGGTGCACCGCGAACGCGGCTACGACTGGTGGCTGGCACGCTTCGCCGCCGTGCTCGATCTGGTGGACATCGTGCGGCTGGATCATTTCCGCGGCTTCGCAGCATACTGGGAAGTGCCCGCCGGCCAGCCCACAGCGGAGCACGGGCGCTGGGTCCCCGGCCCCAGCGCGGACTTCTTCGAGGCCGTACAGCGCCGCTTCGGCGACCTGCCGATCATCGCCGAGGACCTGGGTGAGATCACACCGGACGTGGTCGAACTGCGCGACCACTTCGGCCTGCCGGGGATGAAAATCCTGGTCTTCGCTTTCGGGGGCGGCGCGGACAACCCCTTCCTGCCGCACAATTACACGCCAAACTGCGTGGTGTACACCGGCACGCACGACAACGACACCGCACGCGGCTGGTACGAGCGCGTGAGCGAAACCGAGCGCGACCACGCCCGCCGTTACCTGCACACCGATGGCCAGAACATCGCCTGGGACCTGATTCGCACGGCCTGGGCTTCGGTGGCAGTGTTCGCCATTGCTCCGATGCAAGATCTGCTGGGGCTGGGCAACGAAGCACGGATGAACTACCCCGGTCGCGCGGCGGGCAACTGGGCCTGGCGCATGAGCAGCGATGCAATCACTGCCTCGTTGTCCGCTCGGTTACGCGAACTCAACACCCTCTACTTACGGTAGCAGGGCTAACGCGCACACCACCCGCAAACGGTGTGGCTCAACCCCCACGTGTTCTGCCCATGATTGCCGGGCCCGCTCAATCCAGACATCGAAGGCATCATCCTCCGGATAGGAAGAGGAATCTGCCTTTGGTGTATCTGGAAAGCACCGAATGGTCCGCATTACCTCATCCCGTCGCCAACTGGCCTCCAGCACCCTGCCACGCCCATCGGCCAGCACCGTGTCCACCCGCCGACCACGACGCAACAGCAGGAACAAACGGCGGTTTCCCCTGCTTTTCATGGCACTACGAATACCTTCTGGTAGACTGCGAATGGCATCCGGGTTGGGGATCATCGCCAAGTCTTTATAAAACGTGCTGGTTGTCAGATCGTCTACCGCCTGGATAAACTCCATCACCTGATCCAGATTCAGGTCGGTGTGATCTTCCTCCGCCAGGTACATGGCCTGCGCCAGGGCCTCCATCTCAAATTCTCGACTCAGGCCGGCCCTGCGGCTCTCTTCGTACACCAGCACCGGAATCTGGGCCAGCGAACGGTGTTCACGGCTGCGCCGCTCCATGCGCTCCTTCCACTTGCGCGCATGACGGATGCGCTCGTGTTCCATCGTGGAGGGCACAAAATTGTAAATCGTGATGTCCCGAGGCCGATGCCAGGGACGCAAAATCCGCCCCATGCGCTGCGCAAGTTGCAGCACCGTCCACGGAAGATCATAATTCACCAGAATGGAAGCATCTTGTAAATTGAACCCTTCCGCCATCGCACGGGAGGCGACCAGCACCTGGACTTCTCGCTCTGGGCGCCGTTCCTCTGGCAAGACCTCGTTTGCAATGGGAGCAAACCGCTGCAACAAGTGGTCCAGATTGGATGCCCCCACCGTGGTCTCCACCGTCACTCTGGGAAGCAAGCGGCGCAACCCTTCCGTCACGTAGTGCGCTGTCTCGAGGTATTCGCAAAAGACCACCACTTTTTGCTCCCCCGCCTCTTGAATAATGCGCACCAGATGCTGAAGTTTGGGGTCTCTGTGGGGCTGACGGGAAGAGTGCAGCAACTCACGGTGGCTGCGGATGAATTCGCGCAACGCCTTCGGGCGAGCAAAGCGATATTTGTAATCGTTCCGTTCCATCTTCTCGCATACCCGCAGGACCTCCGCCGGCGAAGAGCAAAACTGGTGCAGGAACAAAGCCTCCTGTAAAGGCATTCGTTCCCCTTCAGCCTCTATCCCATCGGGCAAAGGCAGCGCCAGCTGCTGCTGAACTGTATTCGCCACCTGACGCTCTCTGTACAGCAATTTGCTCTCCAACAAGTCGGCAAAGAAGTCATCAAAGGGGTTTTTGTACCGAATCGTCACCAACCGGATACGGCGAGGGAAATACCGTTTCTCCTCCCCAAAACGGACAAAGCGATTACCATGGGCATCCACCTCACCAAAATGGTGTACAACGTCCGGAGTGGTCAACACCGTACAGGGTGGCAGGTCAGCCAGATCGGCCAGCCGCTCCACCTGCCAGACCCGGCTATGCACACGCAGGCCAAGCGCTGTAGCCTGTGGCTGGGTAGGCGCTGGCAATAAATGAAGTTGGCTTTCCACCTCCGAGATGTCACGCCCATACGGAGTGGCCGTTTGCAACAACACCTTGCCCCGGCTTTCCCGTACTGCCTGTTGAATGCGCTGGTTGCTCAGGCGCAGGTCGCCACCGTTTTGCTCTTCGTTACGTAAACGATGCGATTCATCCAGAATAATCAGGGTGCGCTCGTCCACCTGGCGAAGTTCGTGTTCCAGGATGGGCAGGCTGGAATCGCGCTCTTTGTCTAGCGTGGTCAAAGTGAAGTAAGAAAACTCCACACTGGGGACCCGCGCCGCGCGCATCCACCGCCGCCAAACTTCACGCAACCCCGCAGGGCAAACCACAATAGCCGTCTCAATTTCCCCCTGCATACGCAGGTAGGCAGCCACATGCGCCGCGATAATGGTCTTGCCCAGACCTGTTGACGCCACCAGAAATGCCCCCTGATGTTCTAGAAGAGCACGCAACACGCTGGACGCCACCCCTTTCTGATATTCCGCCAGAGGCGGTAGTTGAGCGGGAGCCTGTTCATCAGGCAGCCCATACAGTTCCAGCAACGCGCGCGCATACACCACATACGGGTCGTATGCCTTCAGCCAGGCTCTTAGCGCCTCAATCAACGCGGCGGTGATGGAACGCGCCTGAGCGAAATAGACATCAAACCAGTGGACGAAAAAGGCCACATCGTCTGGATCGGTAACCGTAATCCCCGCTTCACGACTGACACATAGTCCATGATACGAGAGGTTCGCCGAAGTCACCACCACAGCTCGCCGGTCGGCTATGTACAGTTTCGCGTGATGATACAGAAAACGGGCATCCATCCAGGCCGCTTTAGTCGGCACTTCCCCCACCACAACCTGCACCTGCCCTCGCTCCAACGCAACCAGAAGTTGCCGCATGGCACGTGTGCGATGTTCGAGCGGCCCTTGCGCTAGGTCGCGAATGAACTCTTCCAGTACCTCTCGCAGGTTGTCTTCGCCCCCTTCCGGGCGACCGACCAGCAGGCGCACCTGTTTGCCAGCCAGCACCTCCTGCAGGACCTGATAGCCGGAGGCCTCAAAATAAGCGGTGGCGATGCGCAGCTCTCGCGCGTCGCGCAACGCAGAAGCAATGCATGTTAACGCCGCCCGATGTCCGGCAAAGAAACGATGCGATGGTTCAAGCGCATGCATAGATGCGAACTCAAAACGGCGGAAACCGGTCTGAACCGCCTTCCCGCAAACAATTTCCTATTCCTGTGGGGCGGTGTTTTTCCCATTTTGGCCGAGTTCCCGAGAGCGTTCATACGCTGCCCAAATGGCGCGCGAGATCGCGGTGCGAAAACCCGCCTTCTCCAGGAAGTAGAGCGCCGCCGCCGTCGTCCCCGCTGGCGAGGTGACCTGATTGCGCAACGCAGCCAGGTGCAGCGGCTGCTCGCTCTGCAGGTAGAAATCCACCGAACCGCGCACGGTGTGCGCTACCAGTTTCTCGGCCACGCGGCGCGGGAAGCCCAGGTGCACCCCGGCGTCCACCATGGCTTCCATGAACAGGAAGACATAGGCCGGGCCGGTGCCGGAGAGCGCGGTCGCCATGTCCAGGTAGGTCTCTTCCTCCATGAAGACTTCCTCGCCCAGCGCGCTCAGGATGGAGCGTGCCTGCGCCCGCTGCGCCTCGGAGACGGAAGCCGAAGCCGTCCACACAGTGATGCCCTCGCCGATGCGGGCTGGTGTGTTCGGCATGGCGCGCACCACGTGCTGATGCCCACCCAGTCCGCTGGAGATCTTCGCGATCGGCGCGCCGGCCACAATGGACAGCACCAGCGCCCCCGGGCGCACCGCGCCGCGCAGTTCCGGCAACACCTTCGACAGCGTTTGCGGTTTGACCGAGAGCACCACCACGTCGGCCTGTTGCGCCGCGCGTGCGTTGCCGTCCGTCACCTGGATGCCGTACTGCCGCTGTAACTGCGCCAGCCGCTCCTCGCGCGGCCCGGCGGCGATCAGCGAAGCCGCCGGCGCGACTCCCTGCCGAATCAACCCGGCGATCATGGCCTCGGCCATCACCCCAGGTCCGATGAACCCGATTTTGCGCTCACTGAACATCCGTCCTCCTGAAAACAGCGTGATTCCGCGACCTACCCATACAATCGCGGGCATCCTCGCCGGATGCCCGTGGTCTTGCAGGGAAAGGCGTCCGCGATCACGAAAAGTATTGCAACGCCAGCCGCAGACGGGTTTCCACGTCCTGCGGCGCTTCGCGTGGGATGGCCTGGATGGCCGCCTGCGCTTCAACGACCGAGTAGCCCAGCGCGACCAGCGCATCAAGCACTTCGGCGTCCGCGTCGGCGACCTGCGCCACGACTTCCAGCCCCTCCTGCGCAGGCAATTTATCCTGCAGGTGCAATAAAATGCGCTGGGCGGTCTTCTTCCCCACGCCAGGCACGCGGCGGAACACCTCCGCCTGCTCGTGGAACACGGCGCGGCGGATGGCCTCCGGGCTCAGGGTGGAGAGCGCGGCCAGCGCCAGACGCGGCCCGATGCCGTTCACACTGAGCAGCAAGGTAAAGTAGCGGCGCGCCTCGGCGGTCTCGAAGCCGTACAGTGTGAGCGCATCCTCGCGCACCACCAGGTGCGTGTGCAGGAAGCGCGCTTCGCCCACGCTGGTCTGCGCCGCCAGCGGACGCGGGACGTGCACCTGCACCCCCACCCCGCCGACCTGGATCACCAGGTGGTCTTCGCCAACCTCCGCCACCGTGCCCTGAATGAACGCGATCATCCTTCCAGCAATTGTCGCATGCGTGCGCTGTGCAGGTGACAGATCGCCACCGCCAACGCGTCAGCCGCATCGTCGGGGCGTGGAATGTCCTCCAGACCGAGCAACGCGCGAACCATCTCCTGCACCTGACGCTTGGGCGCGCCGCCGTAGCCCGCCACCGCCTGCTTGATCTCCATCGGCGTGTACTCGGCCACAGCCAGCCCGGCTTCGGCCAGCGCCAGCAACACCACACCGCGCGCCTGCCCAACGGTCATCGCCGTGGTCACGTTACGTTGGAAAAACAGCTTCTCCACCGCCCCACCTTCTGGCCGATGGAGAAGCAGAATCTCTTGCAACTGGTGGAAGAGCCGCTGCAAACGCTCCGGCATCGGCATCCGCGCTGGTGTGGTGATCACCCCGTAGGCCACGGCTTCCAGCGAATCGTCAGCACGCTCACGCACCAGCCCGTAGCCGGTGATCGCCGTGCCCGGATCGATGCCGATGACCAGCATGGATCAGGCTTCCAGTTTTGCCAGCGCTTCGTCGGTGATCTTCAGGTTGGAATACACGTTCTGCACGTCGTCCAGGTCTTCCAACGCCTCGATCACCCGCATGACCTGCACGGTCTGGTCAGGCGACAATTCCATCTCGTTGGTCGGCACCATGCGCAGGCCGGCCTCTTCTGCCTGGATGCCCGCCAGCCGCAACTGGTCGCCGATGGTCTTGAACGAATCCACCGGGCCGATGATTTCGATGATTTCCTCATTGAAGTTCACGTCGTCCGCGCCGGCTTCCACGGCCAGTTCGAAGATCGCGTCCGGGTCCTGGCCCTCGGCGGGCAAGGCAAAGTACGCCACGCGGTTGAACTGCCAGGCGACCGAACCACCCTCACCCAGGTTGCCGCCGTACTTGGAGAGGATGTGACGGATCTCCGCCACCGTGCGATTGCGGTTGTCCGTCAGGCAATGGATCATCAGCGCGATGCCGTGCGGAGCATAGCCCTCGTAATAGATTTCTTCAATCGCCGCCGCGTCCTTGTCCTCGCCCGTGCCACGCTTGATCGCGCGCTCGATATTGTCTTTGGGCATATTGGCCGCACGCGCCTTCTCCACCGCCAGCCGCAGGCGGACATTGGTTTCGGGATCGCCACCGCCTTCGCGGGCTGCAATCGTGATCTCACGCGCCAGGCGGGTGAACAACTGCCCTCGCTTGGCGTCTACTGCCGCCTTTTTACGTTTAATGGTTGACCATTTGGAATGTCCGGACATTCTGTTTCTCCTGATCGTCTTTCTGGCGATTATACCATGCAGGGCGATTATCCAATCCGCAGCAAGGCCTCGCCGTTGAAGCGGCTGTGCTTCAGGTCGATCAACGCCTGGTTGGCGGATTCCAGGTCGTAGAACTCCACCGTGGATCGGATCGGGACCTCGGCGGCCAGTTGCAGGAACTCCACGCCGTCTTGATAAGTGGCGTTTGCCACGCTGCGCAACGTACGTTCGCCATAAATCAGCTGGTACGGCATGGCGGGCAGGTCGCTCATGTGGATCGCGTTGATCGCCAGCGTGCCGCCGGGGCGCAGTTTCTCCAGGATGAGCGGCACCAGCCCCCCCGCCGGCGCGAAAATCACCGCGCGGTCGAGGGGCGCGGGGGGCTCGTCCTCTGCACCTCCCACCCAGGCCGCACCCAGTTCACGCGCGTGGCGGCGGTGCTCCTCTGAGCGGGTAAACACATATACCTCACAGCCCCAGTGGCGCGCCACCTGGATCGCCAGATGTGCGCTGGCGCCGAAGCCCACCAGCCCCAGCCGCTCGCCGGGTTGCAGGTCGGCCTTGCGCAACGAGCGGTAGCCGATGATACCAGCGCACAGCAGCGGTGCGGCCTGATCGTCTGGGATGCTGTCCGGGATGGAAAGCACGTAGTCCGCTGGGGCCAGCATGGCTTCCGCGTAACCGCCGTGCGCGTGGAAGCCGGTGAACTCGGCGTTCGGGCACAGGTTTTCCTCGCCGCGCTGGCAAAAGTCGCAGGTGCCGCAGGCGCGGTACAGCCAGGGCACGCCCACCCGCCGCCCGATCCAGGACGCTTCCACGCCAGGGCCGACGGCGTCCACCACCCCGACCACCTGATGGCCGGGGATAATCGGCATCAGCGGAGGATGGATGTCGCCTTCCACCGTGTGCAAATCCGTGTGGCACACACCGCACATCGAAACCCTCACCCGTACCTGGCCCGGGCCAGGCGTGGGCTCCGGCACCTCCACCAGACGCAACGGATTCGCCTCCGCCAGTGCAGGTTGAAGCAACTGCATCGCGCGCATTGCAACCTCCAATAAATCTGGTGATTACCCATAAGTCCTGAG
>CAYSXA010000098.1:0-10158 GCA_964435005.1 uncultured Anaerolineaceae bacterium
GCATACTACAGGGGCGGAGTTTTCTAACCTCTCAGGACTTATGGGTAATCACCAGTTTGTGAAAATTGACACACGAATTGCGATTGTGATATACTTGCCCCCGATTTTGTACATCACAGAAAGAGGCGACCATGCTGACCGCATATCTTCCGATAGCCATTTTGTTTGTGATTGCCACCGCCCTGGCGACGTTGATTGTCGTCCTGGGGCATTTGTTCGGACCGCGCCGCCCGACTGCACGCAAGGCGATGCCCTACGAGTCCGGTATGCGCCCGATCGGTCCTGGTCGACGTCGCATGCCGGTACGTTTTTATATGATCGCCGTGTTGTTCATTCTGTTCGATATCGAGGTGATTTTCTTCCTGCCCTGGGCTGTGGTGTTTAAACAATTGGGGTTGTTCGGTTTGGTGGAAATGTTCATCTTTATCGCGATGTTATTGGTGGGGTACGTGTATGCCTGGAAGAAAGGAGCGCTGGAATGGGAGTAGAGCAGAAACTCGGTGACCTGGGTATCGTAACCACCACGCTGGAACAGGCTGTGAACTGGGGGCGCACACGTGCCATGTGGCCGATGCTGTTCGGCCTGGCCTGCTGCGCGATTGAAATGATGGCTGCGCAGGCCTCGAACTACGACCTGAGCCGCTTCGGCATGGAGCTGAACCGCGCCAGCCCGCGTCAGTCCGATCTGATGATCGTGGCCGGGCGCGTGACGCGTAAGATGGCTCCTGTGGTGCGCCGCCTGTACGATCAGATGCCCGAACCCAAGTGGGTAATCGCGATGGGCGACTGCGCCTCGTGCGGCGGGGTGTTCAACAATTACGCTGTGGTGCAGGGCGTGGACGAGATCGTGCCGGTGGACGTGTACGTCGCTGGCTGCCCGCCGCGCCCGGAAGGTCTGATCCACGGCATTATGACCCTGCACAACAAGGTGATGCAGGAACGCATCAAAGAGTGGGCGTAAAGGTGATCCGATGGCAGAACTTCAGGCAGTCCTGAACGCATTGCAAGAACGTTTCGGTGCGCAGGTGTCCGAATTCCGTGGGCAGTACACCGCCATGCTGGCGCCGGAGCACATCGTCGCTGCGTGTGAGATGCTGCGCGATGAGTTCAACTTCAATCTCCTGGCGGATGAAACAGCAGTGGATTACTGGCCCGAAGAAACGCCGCGCTTCCACGTGGTCTATCAACTGCGCTCGCTCCCCCACCGTCAGACGATCACCCTCCGGGTGCCGGTGAATGGCAGCGCGCCCAGCGTGCCGACCCTTGAAGGCCTTTTCCCCAATGCGAACTGGCACGAGCGCGAAATCTGGGATATGTTCGGCATTCGCTTTGAGGGGCACTCCGATATGCGCCGCATCTTGATGCCCGCCGATTGGGAAGGGCACCCGCTGCGCAAGGATTACCCGCTGGGCTATGAAGAGGTGCAGTTCACCTTTAACATCCGCGAGGTGGACGAGCGCAAACCCTACGCCAAAGAATAAGGGATGACGGATGATGACCACTCTTCCTCTGGAAGTTCCTATTGATGAAATCAAGCATCTGATCTCGGAGCGGGCACTGACCGGCGAGACCGTGCTGCTCAACATGGGGCCGCAGCACCCGTCCACCCACGGCGTGCTGCGCCTGCTGCTTGAACTGGACGGCGAGACCATCGTCAACTGCATCCCCGACATCGGCTTCCTGCACACCGGCGTGGAAAAGAACATGGAAGCCAAGACATACCTCAAGGCCGAGGTGATGACCGACCGCCTGGACTATCTGAACACGGTCGGCAACAACCTGGCCTACTGTCTCGCCATCGAGAAACTGGTCGACCTGGACGTGCCGCCGCGCGCGCAGGCCATCCGCGTCATTCTGGCGGAGTTGCAGCGCATCGCATCCCACCTGGTCTGGCTGGGCACCCATGCGCTCGACCTGGCCGCGATGTCGGTCTTCCTGTACTGCTTCCGCGAGCGCGAGATGATCCTGGATATCCTCGAAATGGTCTCCGGCCAGCGGATGATGACCACTTACATCCGCCCCGGTGGATTGTGGCGGGATGTGCCGGTCGAGTTCGAGGATGCTGTTCGCCAGTTCATCGACCTGTTCCCCAAGCGCATCGATGAATACGAATCTTTGCTCACGCACAACCCGATTTTCCTGGACCGCACGAAGGGGATCGGCGTGCTGAGCAAGGAAGACGCCATCGCCTGGGGCGTGACCGGCCCGTCGGCGCGTGGTTCGGGTGTGGCCTATGACCTGCGCAAGGTGCATCCGTACTCCGGCTACGATCAGTACGACTTTGACGTGCCGGTGCAAACCGATGGCGACGTGTACGCCCGCTACCTGGTGCGCATGGAAGAGATGCGCCAGTCGATCCGAATCATCCGCCAGGCGCTGGACAAGTTGCCTTACGGCCCGGTGCGCAGCAACAATCGTAAATTCGTCCCGCCGCCGCGCTCCGAACTGGGCGTGAGTATGGAGGCGCTGATTCACCACTTCAAACTGTGGACGGAGGGCTTCGACGCGCCCAAAGGCTCGGTTTATGTGGCGGTGGAGTCGCCGCGCGGTGAGTTGGGCGTGTATCTGGAGGGCGACGGTGGCCCGCGCCCCTACCGCGTGCACTTCCGCACCCCGTCCTTTGTCAATCTGCAGGTGTTGCCCCTGATCTCCAAAGGCCACATGGTCGCCGACCTGGTGGCGATCATCGGCAGCATCGACATCGTTTTGGGAGACGTGGACCGGTGAACACGCTGCAAGCAAAGTATCCCGACGAAATCGAACGCATTTTGTCCAAGTATCCGCCAGAACACAAACGCTCGGCGGTTATGTCGTTGCTCTACCTGGCGCAGCGCGAGAGCGGGTACATCACCAAAAAGGCCATGCAGGAAGTCGGCGAGATCGTGGGTATCTCCGCGAGCGAAGTGGCTGCGCTGGTAGGCTTCTACACCCTGTACCACGATGAGCCGGGCGGCAAGCACCGCATCCAGGTGTGCAACGACCTGCCCTGCGCGCTGCGCGGTGCGGACGAGTTCCTGGAGAAGTTGTGCGAGAACCTGGGCATTCAGGTTGGTGAGACCACGCCGGATGGCCTGGTCACGGTGGAAGCGGTGATGTGCCTGGCTGGTTGCGACAAAGCGCCGCTCTTCCAGGTGCAGGACGAGAACGGCATTACCTACCACGAGAACCAGACCGTGGAGAGCGCGCTGGAATTGATCGAGTCCTGGCGCAAAGAGGCCCAGCAGGAGACGGACGCATGAGCGAATACATCCTTCTCCGTCACCGCGAAATCCCCAACCTGGATCATCTGGATGTGTACCTGGAGCACGGCGGCTTCGAGGCCTTCCGCAAGGCGCTCACGTCCATGAAGCCCGAAGAGGTGACCGAAGAGGTCGCGCAGTCCGGCCTGCGCGGTCGGGGCGGCGCGGGCTTCCCCACCGGCTTGAAGTGGAAGTTCATGGACAACAACAACTGGCCGCATTATGTGGTCGCCAACGCCGACGAATCCGAGCCGGGCACCTTCAAAGACCGCGAGATCATGGAGGGCAATCCCTACCAGTTTCTGGAAGGGGTGATGCTGGCGGCCTATGCCGTGGGTGCCGAGCGGGCTTACATCTACCTGCGCGGCGAGTTCTGGCAAATCGCTCACAAACTGGATGAACACATCGCAGCGCTGGAAGAGGCCGGCTTTTTAGGCGATCACATCCTGGGCACGGATTACTCCCTGCGCGTGTACACTCACCTCGGTGCGGGCGCGTACATCTGCGGCGAGGAGACTGCGCTGCTCGAATCGCTGGAAGGCAAGCGCGGTCAGCCGCGTCTGCGTCCACCCTTCCCGCCGAGTTTCGGCCTGTATGGCAAGCCGACCGTGGTCAACAACGTGGAGACACTGACCAACGTGCCCTACATCATCGCCAACGGCGCGCAGGCCTATCGCCAGTTCGGCACGGAGAAAAGCCCCGGCGTGAAGATTTTCTCCCTCAGCGGCCATGTCAACCGACCGGGCAACTACGAACTGCCGCTGGGTACCACCTTCCGCGAACTGATCTTCGAACACGGCGGCGGCATCCCCGGCGGGCGTTCGATCAAGGCCATTATGCCCGCGGGCGCGTCTTCATCGCTCATCGTGGCGACCGACGAGGCGCTGGATACGCCGATGGACTACGAATCTGTGCCCAATGTGGGCGCACAACTCGGATCGGCTTCGGTCATCGTGATTGATGACAGCGTCTCGATGGACTGGCTGATCAACAAGACGTTGCATTTCTTCAAGCACGAATCCTGCGGAAAGTGCACTCCCTGCCGCGAAGGCACGTACTGGATGTTGAACATCTCCAACCGCATCCTGAAGCGACAGGCCACCGCACAAGATGTGGCGTTGCTGCGCGAGGTGGCGACGCAGATCCAGGGCAAGTGCCTGTGCGCCCTGGGCGAGTTCTCCACACAGGCGGTGGTCACGGCCATCGAGCGCTTCAACGTGGATTTTGAGGTTGCGACCGAACCCCAGGAGCAGGTATGACGAAACGGGTCACGCTTATCATTGACGATCAGCAGGTGGAAGTACCCGCCGGCACCCTGGTGGTGGATGCGGCAAAGATGGTGAATGTGGACATTCCCGTCTTTTGCTACCACCCCAAGATGGAACCGGTGGGGATGTGCCGCATGTGTCTGGTAGAGATCGGGCGACCGGTGCGCGACCGCGCTACCGGTGAGTTCGTGCGCAATGAGGATGGCTCGCTGCAAATCCGCTTTGGCCCCAAGCTGGAGACCGCCTGCACCGTGCCGGTCAGTGAGGGGATGGTGGTGCGCACGAAGACCGAGGCCGTGCGCCGCGCGCGCAAGGACATTGTGGAGTTCCTGCTCACTTCCCATCCGCTGGATTGCCCGATCTGCGATAAGGGCGGCGAGTGCCCGCTGCAGAACCTGACCATGGAGCATGGCCCCGGCGAGAGCCGCTTCCTCTACGATGAGAAGTTCCATCTGGAGAAGCGTGTGCCGCTGGGCGACCTGATCATCCTCGACCGGGAGCGCTGCATCCAATGCAAGCGCTGCATCCGCTTCCAGGACGAGATCGTCGACGATCCGGTGATTCACTTCTACCATCGCGGGCGGCACACGGACATCGTGACCTTCTCCGATCCGCCCTTTGACTCCTACTGGTCGGGCAACACCACGGACATCTGTCCGGTGGGGGCGCTCACCACAGCGGACTTCCGCTTTGGCGCGCGCCCGTGGGAGATGCGACCGGCAGCCTCGCTGTGCACCCACTGCCCGGTGGGCTGCAATACCACGCTGAGCGTGCGCCGCGAGGCCAAGAGCGGCGGGCGCTTTGTGGTCAAGCGCACCGTGCCTCGCCAGAACGAGTGGGTGAACGAAATCTGGATTTGCGACAAAGGCCGCTTCGGGTATCACTTCACCGAGAGCACTGACCGCCTGACCCGTCCGCTGGTGCGCAAGGACGGCGAACTGGTCGAGGCCACCTGGGACGAGGCGCTGGAGCGCGTGGCGGAAGCGTTCCGCCAGACCGACGACGGCCTGTTTACCCTGGTGGGCGGGCGGCTTTCCAATGAAGATCTGTTCAACATCGCCGCGCTGACCGACCACCTGGGCGGCGGTAAGGCGCTCTACACGCAGATGGCCGGCGGTGATCTGGTCAGCCGCGTTGGCCTGACGCCTGGCTCCAACCTGGCTGATCTGGGTTCCGGCGACGCCATCCTGGTGTTTGCCACCGATCTGGAAGAGGAGGCGCCGCTATGGTGGCTGCGTGTGAAGCAGGCCGCAGAGCGCGGCGCCACGCTGATTGTTGCCAACCCGCGCCCCACGAAGACCGAACGCTACGCGAGCCACGTGCTGCGCTACGCTTACGGCGAGGAAGCGCGCACCGTGCTCGACCTGCTGGACGGCGAGGGCGAGGCGGCGAAGGCGCTGGCCGAGGCGGCCAATCTGGTGGTCTTCTACGGCGGGGAAGGGCTGGGCCTGGACGGCACGCGCGCGCTGACGCAGGCCTGCGCCAACCTGCTCATCCGCACCGGCCACGTGGGACGCCCGAACAACGGTCTGGTGGCTGTCTGGCAGCGGGCCAACGACCAGGGCGCCTGGGAGATGGGCTACCGTCCGGCGGACGATCTGGCTGCGTCGCTGGCTGGCGCGCAGGTCGCCTGGATCGCCGCCGCCGATCCCGCTGGCGACGATCCCGCGCTGGCACAGGCGCTGGATCAGGCCGGTTTTGTGGTGGTGCAGGAACTCTTCCTGACTGAGACCGCCCGCCGCGCTGATGTGGTGCTGCCTGCGCAGGCCTTCACCGAACGCGAAGGTACGCTGACCAACGGCGAGCGCCGTGTGCAGCGTTACTACCCCGCCGTCCCGCCGCTGGGCGAGAGCAAGGCCGATTTCGCCATCGCAGCGGAACTGGGCGCTCGCCTGGGACTGGAACTGCCGCGCCATGCCTCGCTGGTGCTGGTGCGCGCTTCGGAGGCCCTGCCGGTCTTCCAGGGCGTGACCTATCCCGAACTGGCGAAGGTCGAGCCGCAGTGGCCGATCATTGGACGCGAAGACCTGTACTACGGCGGCACTTCTTACGAGAACACGCAGGGCCTGGGTGTGCAGTTGCCTTCTGCAGGTGAGGCGCAGGAGGCCGGGGTGACCGTGCCGGAGATGCCGGAAGGCGAGGGTCTGCTGGCTGTCCCGGTTACCCGCCTGTACGACCGTGGCACCACGCTGACCCCGTCGGAGGTGTTGCATCCGCGCCTGCCGCAGCCGTTCGTGGCGCTCCACCCGGCCACGGCCCAGGAACTCGGCCTGAAAGATGGGCAAAACGTGGCGGTGCGCCTGGCGGAGACCGATTTGTCGGCGACGCTGCGCCTGGACGAAACCCTGCCGACCGGCGTGCTGATCGTGCCGCGCAGTCTGGGACTGCCGATTACAGCCCCAACGCGCGTGCAGGTACACGCTTACGAGATGGCATGATGCGAGGTTGACGCATGGATGTTGCCCTGCTTCTGGAATGGATTATCAAGGCCGCCATCCTGGCCTTTGTGCTGGTGACCGGCTTCGCCTACCTGACGCTGTACGAGCGCAAGGCGCTGGCGCGCATTCAGGTGCGTATTGGCCCGAACCGCGCCGGTCCGCGCGGCTGGTTGCAGCCCGCCGCCGACGGCGTGAAGCTGATTTTCAAAGAAGAACTGATCCCCGATCAGGCGGATAAGGTGATCTTCGTCCTGGCGCCGATCATCACCATGATTCCGGCGTTGCTGATCATGGCGGTGGTGCCCTGGGGCGATATGATCACCCTGTTCGGGCGGCAGATCAGCCTGTATCTGGCGGACATCAACGTGGGCGCGCTGTTCATCATGGCGATTGCCTCGATCTCGGTGTACGGTATCGTGCTGGCGGGCTGGTCGTCGAACAACAAGTACGCCATGCTGGGCGGGCTACGCTCCTCGGCGCAGATGATCAGTTACGAACTGGCGCTCGGCCTGTCCTTCATACCCCCCATCCTGCTGGCAGGATCGATGTCGTTGATGGACATCGTGCAGGCGCAGAAGGGTGTGTGGTTCATTGTGTTTCAGCCGCTGGCGGCGCTGGTGTTCTTCATCGCCTCGCTGGCAGAGGTCAACCGCGCGCCGTTCGATATCCCGGAAGCCGAGCAGGAGTTGACCGCCGGCTATCATACCGAGTATTCGGGCATGAAGTTCGCCCTGTTCTTCATGGCGGAGTACATCAAGATGATCGCGGTGAGCGCGATCTTCGCTTCGCTTTACCTGGGCGGCTTCCGCGGCCCGTTTGTGGATGCGCATCCTGCGCTTGGCCCGCTGTACCTGTTCATCAAAGTGTTCGTGTTGCTGTTCGTGATGATCTGGGTACGCGCTACCTTCCCCCGCCTGCGCTACGACCGCTTGATGGCCTTCGGCTGGAAAGTGTTGTTGCCGCTATCCCTGTTCAACGTGTTCATCACGGCGGTGGGGATCATGGTGTTTGGAGGATAGCAATGACGGTTGTCGATGGAACCAAAGCCTTGCTGAAGGGGCTGTGGACGACCTTCCGCGCGATGGTGTTCGAGCCGCAGGTGACCATCCAGTACCCGGAGGTCAAGCGGCCAGTGCGCAAGCGCTATCGCGGTCGCCACGAGTTGAAGCGCTACGATAACGGCCTGGAGAAGTGCATCGGCTGTGCGCTGTGCGCAGCAGCCTGCCCGGCGGATGCGATCTTCGTGGAGGCCAGCGAGAACACCGATGAGGAACGCTACTCCCCCGGCGAGCGCTACGCGAGCACGTACGAGATCAACTACCTGCGCTGCATTTTCTGCGGCTTTTGTGAAGACGCCTGCCCCACCGAAGCCATTGTGCTGGAAGACAACTATGAACTGAGTTTCACCAGCCGCGAAGAGGCGATCTACACCAAAGACCGCCTGCTGGTGCCGGTGCCGGAGGGTGGTAAACCCACGCCGCAGAAGACCGAACCGGGAATGTACACCAAGGCTGTGCCGATCATGGCCGATCCGGTGGACTGACCCCGGCGGGATGAACCGACGAGCGATGAAGGCAATGCGTGGAGAAGAATGAGGTTGTGCAATGACTGCTGGTCTGGTGTTGTTTTTGCTGCTGGCTGTGGTAGCAGTGGCCTCGGCGCTGGGGTTGCTGCTGAGTAAGAACGCGGTGCACGCGGCGCTGTACCTGGTGTTGAACTTTGCCACGGTGGCAGTGTTCTATCTGCTACTCGGTGCGCCGTTCATCGCTATGGCGCAGGTCACAGTGTACACGGGCGCGATCATGGTGCTCTTCCTATTCGTGATCATGTTGCTGGGCGCGGAGGCGCTGGGCGGTGCCAGTCCGCTCCGCTGGCAACGACCGCTGGCGGTGGTGCTGGCGATCATTCTGCTCGGTGAGACGGCCTACCTGCTGGTGACGCGCGGCGTGCAACAGGCTGTGGCCACGCTGCCCGACAATTTTGGAAGCCCGTCGGCTATCGGGTCGCTGCTCTTCAGCCAGTACCTGCTGCCGTTCGAAGTGACCTCGGTGCTGCTGCTGGTGGCGATGATTGGCGCGATCGTGCTCACCAAAGACGGACACAAGACGCGCTGAGGAGGCGAGATGGTTCCCACCACGTATTATCTGGCGTTATCGGCGGTGCTGTTCACCATCGGCGCGTTGGGTGTGTTGCTGCGCCGCAATGCGATTGTGGTTTTTATGTCCATCGAGTTGATGCTGAATGCAGCTAGCCTGCTGTTCGTGGCCTATGCCCGACACCTGCAGGCGCTCAGCGGCCAGGTGTTCGTCTTCTTCGTGATGACGGTGGCGGCAGCGGAGGTTGCCGTTGGTCTGGCGCTGATCGTGGCGATCTTCCGTTCCAGGCACAGCATCGACGTCGACCAGTTGAACGAGTTGAAGGGCTAGCCTATGTTGCTGAGCGAAGTTTCCGCTGGAACCACGTTCTTCCATCTGGTGCCCTGGATCGTCTTCGCGCCGGTGGTTGGCCTGCTGATTAACCTGATTTTCGGCGGGAAGATGAGCGAGAAGGCCATCGGCACGGTGGCGGTGTTGGCGTCGGGCGCGGCCTTTGTCGTCTCTGTGCTGCAATGGTTCAGCCTGCGCGTGGAGCCGCATGGGATGGTGGTGCCGTTTGTCGATTGGATCACCATCGGCTCGCTGCAGGTGCCCTGGGCCTTCCGCGTGGACACGCTCTCGGTGACCATGATGCTGGTGGTCAGCGGCGTGGGTACGCTGATCCACATCTACGCGGTAGGCTACATGCACGAGGACGTGCGCTACCACGACGATCCGGGCCGCTTCCGCCGCTTCTTCGTCTATCTCAACCTGTTCATCGCCGCCATGATGATCCTGGTTAGCGGCAACAGTTACCTGATGCTGTTCGTTGGTTGGGAAGGCGTGGGCCTGTGCTCATTCCTGCTGATCGGCTTCTGGTACGATTTCGACACGCTGGGGCGCAAGAGCGACGCGAACGCACAGGCGGCCAAGAAGGCGTTCATCGCCAACCGCGTGGGCGACTTCGGCTTCCTGATGGCGATGTTCACCACCTTCTGGTACTTCGGTTCGCTGGAGTTCGACGCGGTGTTCGAGAGCGCGCACGCGCTCGCCGAAACGCACCCCGGTGTGATTCTGGCGATCACGCTGTTCATGCTGATTGGCGTTTCCGGCAAATCGGCGCAGATCCCGCTGTACG
>CAYSXA010000099.1:0-10079 GCA_964435005.1 uncultured Anaerolineaceae bacterium
CCGTCAGGCCGGGGAGCACGGTGTGGCCTTCCAGGTCAATCACTGTCGTGTCCATCGGGGGATTCCAGTCCACCTCGTCCCCCACCGCACGGATGCGATCCCCCTGGATGAGCAGCGCGCGGGCCACAGGCTGTTCGTCGTTCAGTGTGTAGATGCGAGCGTTTTTAAGGATAAGCATGGGTGGCAACGCGACCTGTGTAACCAAGGAACCAATGCAACCAACAAAACCAATGAACCCGTGCAACCAGCACTAACTTTCCCCCGTCAACCGCGCGATCAGCGCTTCCAGTTCCTCGTCGGAATAGTAGTGGATGGTCACCGTGCCGCCCTTCTTGCCGTGCTTCAGGCGCACACGCGTGCCCAGCGCGGATTGCAGGCGCTCTTCGATGGCCTGGATTTCGGGCGTCGGGGCGGGTTTGGGCTTCGATTGGGGGCGCTCACCGCTCAATTTGCGCACCAGTTCCTCGGTCTGGCGCACGTTCAACCCTTTGTTCAGGATGGTTTGCAGCACGGCAGTCTGCGCCTGCGGCGAGGACAGGCCGAGCAGCGCGCGGGCGTGCCCTTCGCTGATTTGACCGGCTGCCAGCGCGGCCTGCACGCTCGGTGGCAAGTGGAGCAGGCGCAGCGTGTTGCTCACCGCCACACGGCTTTTGCCCACGCGCCGGGCGATTTGTTCGTGCGTCAGGCCGAACTCCTCGGTGAGTTGACGGTAGGCTTCGGCGGTCTCCAGCGGGCTGAGGTCGGCGCGCTGGACGTTCTCAATCAATGCGAGTTCCAGTCGCTCCTGGTCGGACGCCTCGCGCACGATGACGGGCACTTCCTTCAAGCCAGCCTTTTTTGCCGCCTGCCAGCGGCGTTCACCGGCGATCAGCGTGTAGCGCCCGTCTGCTTCCTGAGTGACAATCAACGGCTGCAACACGCCGTGTTCCTTGATGGAAGCCGCCAGGTCGTTCAGCGCGTCGGGATCGATGGCCGCGCGCGGCTGGCGTGGGTTGGGCTGAATCTGTTCCACGGGAATCTGCCGGACGCCTTCGCCGCCTGTGCTTTCCCATGCGGCAGGAATCAGGGCGTCCAGCCCTTTGCCTAAACCCGGTCGTTTGCGCGGCATGGCGTTCCTCCTCTAATCTGCCGGGGTGAGTTCGGGGATGGGCACGCCATCGGCGGCCAGGATTTCGCGCGCCAGTGTGTGATAAGCCCGCGCGCCGCTGGATTCCGGTGCGTAAGCCGAGATAGGCACGCCGTAGGACGGCGCTTCGGCCAGCCGCACGCTGCGCGGAATCATGGTCTGGAAGACGGCCTCGCCGAAGTGGCGGCGCACCTCGGCGACCACGTCGTTTGCCAGGTTGGTGCGTGGGTCGTACATGGTGAGCAGCACGCCGCGAATGCGCAGGTCGGGGAACAGCGCGCGGCGCACGCGTTCGATGGTCTGAGTGAGCAGTCCCAGCCCTTCCAACGCCAGATATTCGCATTGCACCGGGATGATCACGCCGTCCTGAGCGGCGACCAGCCCGTTCAGCGTGAGCAATCCCAGCGAGGGGGGACAGTCGACCAGGATGTAGTTATACCGCTCCTGGATGGGTTCCAGCGCCTGCTTCAGGCGGCTTTCGCGCGCCAGTTCGTTCACCAGTTCGACCTCGGCGCCCGCCAGCGCCGGGCTGGAAGGCAACAGCGAGAGTTTCAGGCGTGGATTGTGCAGGATGAATCGCGTTGGCGTTTCGTCGCCCAGCAGCGCTTCGTACGTGCCGCCCTTCACCGTGTGTTTGTCAATCCCCAGGCAGGAGGTGCCGTTGGCCTGGGGGTCGAGGTCCACCAGCAGCACGCGCTGGCCGTAGTACGCCAGGTAGGCGGCCAGGTTGATGGCTGTGGTGGTCTTGCCGACGCCACCTTTTTGATTGACCAGGGTGTAGATGCGTGCCATGTTCAGAATACGATGACCTCAGCTGTCTGCAACTCAGGCGAAGCGATCTCCAACACCTGACTGGGGATTGCTTCGCGCCCGAAGGGCGCTCGCAATGACATTGGCGTTGGGCTTTATCGTCAACTGCGTAACTCCTGTCAGGTTGCGATGAGTTTAGGGATGGTTTGCAGCACTGCGGCGACTTCATCAGCGGTGGGGACGCCCTGCAGGCCGGGGCGGGTGACGGAGCGCGCCGCAAGCGCGTTGGCGACCTCGGCGGCGTGCCAGGGGTCGCGCGTCTGGTGCAGGCGGACGAAGAACGCGGCGGCGAAGATGTCGCCCGCCCCGGTGGCGTCCACCTCTTCCATTGGGGTGGTCGGGATGTGGCGCTCCTGTCCCTGCCAGTACACCCGTGCGCCGCGTGGGCCGCAGGTGACCACCAGCAGCCGGGTGAGCACCGCAATCTCGCGCTCGCGTTCGTGGTCGTGGTTCAGGTCTTCCTCGCTGAGCACCACCGCGCCGGCGCGCGGCAACACAAAGGACGCTTCCGGCCATTCCGCCAGATGGATGTGTCCCTGCGTGTCCCAGTCGCGCAGCCAGCCCTGTGGGGTCAGCCCCAGCAGCGCGTTGGGGAAGTGCCGCACCAGCGTCGGGTCCACTTCCTGAGCAACCGGCCCCAGGTGGACGATGGCGGCACGCTGCCAGGGTTCGGGGATTAACTGCAGGTGCAGGTGCTCGGCGCGGTTGTGGATGAACTGTTCGCGCCCCTGCGGGGTGTAGCGGTTCTCGAAGGTGGTGGTGTTTCCATTCTGACAGCCCGCGATAGGGATACCCGTGATCCCGTCGCGGGGAAGGTCGTCGCCGAAGGTGGTGACAATGCCCACCCGCAGGCCGAAGGCGCGGGCGGTCAGGGCGGCGTAGGCCGCTGTCCCGCCCAATCGGTCGCCGTCGGGCGTCAGATCGCGGGTCAGATGGCCGATGACCAGATAATCGACAGTTTCGCTGAGTGCGTGGTGTTCCATGCTCGAATTATACCTGAGAATCAATATGCGACGCGCCGGCCCGGCGCGTCGCATGTCCAGGGGCGTGAGGGGTTATTCCCGTGCTTTCGGGATGATGGTCACTTTGCGGCGCGGTTCTTCGCCGACGCTTTCGGTGGTCACGCGCGGGTCGTCGCGCAGCGCGACGTGAATCACGCGTCGGTCGCGTGCGGACATCGGTTCGAGCACCATGCGCTTCCCGGTGCGGATGGCCTGGTCGGCCATGCGGCGCGCCAGTCGCCGAAGTTGCTTCTCGCGGCGTTGGCGGTGTCCTTCCACGTCGATGACCAACGTCACGCCTTTTTGCAGTTCCTTGCTCACGATCAGACGGCTGATGTACTGGAGCGCGTCCAGCGTCTGCCCGCGCGGGCCAATCAGCACGCCGAGGTCGCGCCCGTGGATTTCCACCAGGATGGGGTGCACGCGCGGGTTGTCGCTTTCGCCGTAGCGCGTTTCCACCGTGGCCTGGACGTGCATCTTCTCCAGCAATTCGCTCACCACTTCCCTGGCGATGCGCAGTGGCTCGTCGTCTTCCTCGACGACGACCCCGGTCTCCTCTGCCTCCTCTGGTTCTACTAAATCCTCGGCTCCCTCTGGTTCTTTTGCAACCTCAATCTCCTCAGCAACCGGTGCCTTGCGCGTCAACAACACGCGCGCGGGCTGCGCACCGATGCCAAGAAAGCCACGACTGCCCTCGCTGAGCACAGTGATTTCCACCTCGTCGCGCTGGCACCCCAGGTCGGCCAGACCCTGTTCGATGGCTTCTTCCACACTCGGAGCAGTGACTTCAATTGCATCTGCAGGTTCCATAGGTTCCATGCTTGCCTCTCGGTGATAAACAAAGGCGCACCCGAAGGCGCGCGCTTTGTCAGGATTTGCTTGCAAACAGGTTCTTCCAGTTCAATCGTCCCATGGCGGCATACTGTGCGATACCCACCAGGTTGCTGGCGACGAAGTACAGCGCCAGGCCGGAAGCGTACACCATGGAGAGGTAACCGATGAACAGAGGCATGTACAGATTCATCGCCTTGCCCATTTGGGCGGTCTGGTCGTCGGGGTTGGCGCTGGGTGGGGTGATCAATTTCGATTGCAGGTAGGTAGTGATCACCACCAGAATCGCCAGCACGGGGATACCCACGCCGGGCAGGAAAGGCAGGTACAACCGTTCCGGCTGACCGAGGTCCATCCACAGGAAATGGCTGTTCAGCGGTACCAGGCTGGAGAACTGGGTGAAGAAGGGGTACACGTGCCGGCTGAGGTCGAGCAATTGCACCGGCGTGGACGCCAGCGCGCGGATGACCGCCTGGTACAGCCCGATGATGATCGGGAACTGAATCAGCGTGGGCAGACAGGAGCCGAAGGGGTTGATGCCCATCTCCTGGTACAGTTTCATCTGCTCCTGTGCCAGTTTCTCTTTATCGTTTTTGTACTTCTTCTGGATTTCCTGCCACTTCTTCGATTTTTGCAGTTCCTGCAATGCCTGCGAACTCTTCAACTGTTGCGCGGTGAGCGGGTAAGTGATCAGGCGGATCAGCACGGTGAACAGGATGATGCTCAGCCCAAAGTTGTGGCCCAGGATGTTGTAAATCCACAACAGGGCGTTGATCATGGGGTCTAGGATAAAGGTGTTCCACATACGAAAGGGTACTCCGCGAAGTTATTTTCCGGGCGCCTGAACCTGCCATGCAGGACGACCGTCCTCATGGAAAGCGTAAATCAGTGCTTCCCCGTTCATCGGGGCGACCAGGACCAGACCGTCGCCGCTGAGCACCGGCCTGGAGTGCAGTTTGCCGGTCAGGGTTTGCTGCCAGCGGGTGCCGCCGTTAAAGTCCAGCGCGTAGAGCATGCCGGTCTCGGTGGCCAGGTAGATGCCCTGGTCGGTAACCAGGGGAGCGGCGGTAATCGGGCCGTCGGGCTGGATTTGCCAGATTATAGCACCGTTGGCGGCGTCCAGGGCGTAGAACTGACCGCTCAAATCGCCCACGTACAACGTGCCGTCGCGCAGCGTCGGGGAAGCCCATACCCAGCCGTCCATGCTGGCACGCCATTGTACCGCGCCGCTGGTTACATCCACAGCGATCACCTCGTTGGCAAACGTGCCGATGTACAACGTGCTCCCGTCCGTCGAAAGCGTGGGGGCGTCCACCATCGCGCCGTCAAGTGAGGTGGTCCAGCGCACCGCACCGGTCTGCGCGTCCAGCGCGTACAGGTTGTGGTCCATCGCGCCGAGGTAGAGCATCCCGTCGGCGTAGGCGGGCGGCGCCCAGAGCGGGTTTTTCGAGGCGAAGGGATGAGCCCACAGCGGGTTGCCGCGAAGGTCCAGCGCGTAGAGGTGGCCGTCCGAGTTGGGGGCATAGATGGCGTCCCCGGTGGCCAGCGGCGCGCCGATGTAGCGGTTGGTCGCGCCGGTGAAGGTCCAGTTTTCCTGTCCCGTCTCCGGGCTCAGGCTGTAGAGCACGTTGTCGTAGCCGCTAATCAGCAGTTGTCCGTCAGCGGTGAGCACCGGGGCGGCGAAGAAGGTCTTCTTGCTGTCGCCCTTTCCGGCGGGGTAAGTCCAGCGGATGCTGCCGTTCGCAGTGTCCACCGCATAGATGAACTGGTTGGCGGCCAGGTACGCGCTTTCGCCGTTGGCACTCAGGCCGGGCCAGGAGGACGCGGTCAGGGCGCCGGAGGAGGCGCAGGCGCTCAAGGTGAGCGCGGTCAGTGCGAACAGGAGGATCAAAATCAGGCGTGAAGGTTTCATCGATCTCTTTTCTCGGATGTCAGGGTACGGGGTCGTAACCACCGGGGTTGAACGGATTGCATCGCAGCACGCGCCAGGCGGCCATCAGCCCGCCTTTCAGCACCCCGTATTTGTAAATCGCCTGGTAGCCGTAGTGGGAGCAGGTGGGGTAGAAGCGGCAGGTGTTCGGCGGCAAGGCGCGTGAGATGGTTTTCTGGTACAGGCGGATGAGCGCCAGCACCAGGAAGCGTGGCACGTTGCCGGGGCGCAGCGGCAGGTCGCGCAGACGCGGTTCCGAACCGGCGCTCTCGTGCGTGTGCAGGTGGAGTTCAGGCGGATGCGTGTGGGTCATCAGAAGTCAGCAGGTGCGCGCGGCGTAGCAGGATGTGCACGGCGCGCTGAATCTCGTCGAAGGAGGCTTTAGTGATCGGCTGGCGGGCGATCAGAATCATGTCCCAGCCGGGTGTGATCACGGGTAGCAACGGGCGCACGACTTCGCGCAGTCGGCGCTTGATACGGTTGCGCTGTACCGCTTTGCCCAGTCGTTTCCCGGCGGCGAAGCCGAAGCGCGAGACTCCCAGGTCATTGGGGTGGGCGATCAACACAATGAGCGGGTGGGCATAAGACTTACCTGAACGCCGCACCCGCTGGAAATCGGAGGCTTTTCGGAGGCGAAAGCGTCGCTGCACGCGCGCCCTTTCCGCCCGCCGGCGCGATTCCGGACCGCCGGCTGGTTAGTGGCTCTTCCAGTTGATCTTCTTGACGTGGCTGTTCATGCGCACCGTCAGCCGGTAGCGTCCCTTGGCGCGGCGGCGCTTGAGCACTTTGCGGCCGTCCTTCGTCGCCATGCGGGCGCGGAAGCCGTGTACCCGCACACGTCGTCGAATCTTCGGTTGATAAGTCCGCTTAGGCATTGTCATTAACCTCGCTTACGGGGATTTTTTTCCAGATTGCCGCCCGATTATACCGCACGGATGGGTGGGCGTCAAATCGAATTCGGGTGGCGCTTTTCTGTACTTTCCCCAGGCAAATTTCTGGAAGGTGGTGTGATCTCCCCTTGCTGGTAAGCAGCAATCAGTTCTTGAACACAAGACGGCTCAAATTCGCGTCCGCTACGGGATTGCAGAAATTCAAACGCTTCTTCAATATCCATGGCCTTGCGGTAAGGACGTTCGGAAGTCAAAGCGTCGAACACATCGGCCACCGCGACGATGCGACCGACCAGATGGATTTCGTTTCCCTTCAGACCGGCGGGGTAACCGCTGCCGTCCAGCCGCTCGTGATGCTGGGCAATCGCGGGGAGGATGTCGCTCAGCTGGCTGACAGGCTCCAGGATGTGTATGCCCAGCGCCGGATGCTTCTTGACTTCCTTGTACTCCTCTGCGGTCAGCGGCCCCGGTTTCTTTAAAATGGCGTCGGGCACGCCAATTTTGCCGATGTCGTGTAACAGGCTGCCAATACGGAGCTGGTGCAGTTCCTCTGGCGACAATCCAAGTCGCCGACCGATGGCCAGGGAGTAAGTGGAGACGCGGATGGAGTGCCCCTGCGTGTACGGGTCTTTCGCGTCGATGGCTGCGACCAGCGCCTCAATGGTCTCGATGAACAATCGCTGTGCCGTCTGGTACAGGTCGCTGATTCGGAGTACGGTGGCGGCCTGTTGCGCCAGGGCTTCCAGCAGCGTCTGATCCTGGAGGTTGAACTGCCCGTGCTCTTTGTTTACCGCGACCAGAGCGCCTAACAGTTCGGTGGGTGTCTGCCCTTGATCCTGCCCCAGGATGATCGTGGGTGACAGCAGGGGGGCGGCGATCACTTGCTTGGTTCCGGGGATCGGCAGGTTCTGACTGCCGTTCATTTGCAGGATGGCCGTTTTGCGGGTAACCATCACCTGAGAGACGACCAGCGGTATCTGCTCTGGGGGAATGGTCTCGCTGGTCAGCGTTTGGGTGAAAGGCTGTAGCCGTTGTCTCTGAATGCTCCCGTCTTCTTGCTGGAGGTAGAGATAGCACTCTTTGGCTTCCAGCGTGGTGATAGCCGAGGCGAGGATGCGCTGGAGCAAAGCCTGGCGGTCGAGCGTGGCACCGATGTGGTGGATGACATCCACCAGCGTTTGTAATCGGCTGCTCAGACGGCGGCTTTCGTTCAAAAGGCGCGCCTTTTCGATTTCGGAAGCCATGCGATTGCCCAGCGCTTGCAGGAACTCCAGTTCCAGGTGCTGGTAGTTGAATACCTGGGCCGCGCCGATGGGGTCGCCGTTGAGCAAGAGGGGAAAGGTGATGGTATTCCGTAGCTGCTTTGCCGTTTGAGGGTCTAAATCGCGGAACCAGCGTTGATCGCTGGGCAGGTCTTCGACGACAATCGCTTCTCGCTGTGTTACACAGGCCCCGACAATCCCTTTGTCGCGTGGAATCCGTTTTCCCAGCAGGCGTTTGCTGCTTTCCGGGCCGTGGATCACCTCAAACACCAATTCGTCCGTTTCCCGGTCAAGCAAGTAGAGTGTGCCGGTTTGTGCCCCGGCCACGACCAGCATAAGCGCCAGCATCTGCTCCAGCAAGGTGTCCAGGCTGGTCTGACTGGCGATGCGGTTGGCGTGCTCCAGCAATGCCAGCAAACGCTCTTTGGTATAGCCAGGACTCATTGTGCGGTTTCTCCCCAGACTTTATTGAGCAGAGCGGGCAGGGCCTCTCCCGCAGGGGCAGCGATGTGATGGTGCACCCGCGGCGTGACCGACGTGGCTTCAGGGTTGATCTCGATGACGAGCGCTCCGGCTTCCAGAGCCAGGAGAGGAAGTTGTGCGGCTGGCTGTACCGCAGCGGAGGTGCCGACGGTGAAGAAAACCTCGCAGTTCTGGGCGGCATGCCAGGCGACTTCCAGTGCGTCGGTGGGTAGCGTTTCGCCAAACCAGACCACATCCGGTCGGAGCAGGCTGCCGCAGTGCGGACATGGCGGTGGCACCCGCTCGTTGTCTTCCTCCCACTCGGTCAGCATGTGTCCTGTGCCCACACATTTCACGCGATGGATATTCCCGTGCAATTCGATCACCCGGCGGCTGCCCGCGGCCTGGTGCAGACCGTCGATATTTTGGGTGATCAGGATGAAGTCCGGTACGAGCCTTTCCAGCACAACGAGCGCGCGGTGGCCTGCATTAGGTCGGGCCTGGGCGATCAGCGAGCGCCGCCAGGCGTACCACTCCCAAACCAAACGCGGATTGCGGGCAAAGGCTTCCGGTGTGGCAAGTTCCTGAGGGGAGTATTGTGCCCATAAACCAGTCTGTGCATCCCGGAAGGTGGGAATGCCACTTTCGGCGGAGATCCCTGCTCCAGTAAGTACCGTGATGCGTTGCGCCTGACGTAATCGAAGGATGGTTACCTCGGGTAGCGTGTTCACGGTGCCGGTCGGAGCGCAGGCTGTGGTTGTACACGTGGATCGTTAAACAGCCCCGCGGGCAGGGGGATGGGTTGTGGGGAGCCTGCGCCGATCAAACCATATCTCACGTAGTACAACGTGGTCTGGTTGGTGTTGATGTCCTGGAACACGAAGAGCAGGTATGTACCGTCCGGGCTCCAGCGAGGATCGCGGTAACAGCAGGTGCCGCTGACCGGATTGATGATCGGCGAACCGTTGATCGAGATCAGCTGCCGCTTTTGGGTGTCATAGATGTACAGATCACCAAAGCCGTCGTTGCGATAAAAGTCGTGCAGCACCATCCGCGCTGCTCCGTCCCAGTCGTAGGATGGGATGATCGGGCGCGAACGGTAGTTTTTCATCGTGAATTGCTGTGCAGGGATTTCGTTCAGCCGATCGGTCTCGCTCTGACTGCATGAACTCACGCGCATCAGCCGGATGACCTCGGCCAGCCGGCCTCTTTCCGGAACCTGCACTTTCAGTTGCAGGCGCTTGCCATCTGCGGACCAACGGATGTCCAGCACGGCCTCGTGCACGCTCTGGCAGGCACCTGCGTGGATGCTATTCGCTCGCAGATGAGCGTGGTTGGACACAGTGCGCAATTTTTCCAGGTCAAAGGGGAGGATGTACAGAGACCGATCCACGCTCAAAGCGATCAGGCTGCCGTCCGGCGAGATGCGGGCGGCGTCGAAGAACTCGGCGCTGTCGAAACAGGTGATCAGATCGCTGAACCCTTTTGCGGTGACGGACCGCAGGCAGCGCCCTTCGATGTAAAGCAATAGCTGGCCGTCCGGCGTCCATTGGAGTTGTTTTTTGCCCTGGTTGCCGTCCGTGGTTAACTGACGCAAGTCACTGCCGTCCAGGTTCGACAACCAGATGTTGTTTTGGGCGATGAAAGCGACTTGCTGGGCGCCGCCCAGGGTGATCACTGAGGGCGAAGGCGTTGGTGAAGGTAGTGGGGTGGGCGTCAGCGTTGCAGCAAGAGTAGCGGTGGGAGTAGGGGGAAGCGGTGTGGGGG
>CAYSXA010000100.1:0-10066 GCA_964435005.1 uncultured Anaerolineaceae bacterium
CGATTGGGAGCGCGCCCAGCGCCTGATTGAGCACATTGAGCGCGCGTTGGCAGAGATGGAGCAGTGTGATTTCTGCGGGCGATGGGTACCGCGCGACGCATTGAGCGAGCCAGACCTGAGCCTGCGGCGCGCATGTGGCGATTGCCAGTATTTACTGGTGTTTGCCTAGCGCCTGGCTACAACAGGCCCTGGAAAGCCGTTCTACGGCCTCAGAGGGCCCGTTACGGGCCGTAACGATGCCCTGAAGTGTTTCTATGCCCAAAAAGACCCCGGATTTGCACGTGGAAGAATTCTTCCCAGTGGAAGCGCCGGCCAGCCTGATTGCCGAATGGCAGCAGGCGGTGGAGGTGCTGGCAGAGATGCTGCTGCCCATTCTTCGGGACGTGCTCGAAACCGGGGCGGTATCTTCTTCCCAGGAGGTGAGCCTATGGCCTACACCCCCCCACCGGCAGACCTGAAGCCCGGCGCGGTGGTCTGGGCTTACATTCGGGATTCGGGTGGCGAAGCCCAGGAGCAGAGCGTAAAGCAGCAGGAAGACGAAATCCGGGCCTATTGCCAGCAGCATGGCTTGATTCTGAGCCGTGTTTTCGTGGATGAAGCCCGCAGCGGGGGCAGCGTAACGGGGCGAGACGCCTTCCTGGAAATGGTTGCCCTGAGCGACGACCCGACCTTTCGGCCCCAGGGTATCCTGGTCTGGAACTTTGCCCGCTTCGCCCGTGACGTGGACGCTTCGCTGTACTACAAAGCCCGGCTACGTATAAAGGGCATCGTGATCCATTCGCTCACTGACCCGATCCCCCCTGGACGGTACGGGCGGCTGGTGGAGACCGTGATTGACATCAGCAACGAAGAAAAGCGCCTGCAAACCAGCCGGGACGTGAAGCGGGCGCTTCATGCCCTGGCCCGCCAGGGCTTTTCGTGCGGAGGTACGCCGCCGCGCGGCTACAAGGCCGAAAAGGTGGAGATCGGGCGCAAGCGCAACGGCCAGCCGCGCATCGTCTCGCGCTGGGTGCCCGACCCGGAACTGTGGGAGCTGGTGAAACTGGCCTGGCAACTGCGTGCCGAAGGGAAAAGTTATGCGGAGATCACCGAAGCCACCGGCGGGCTGATTTACCGCTCGACCTCTTCCTGGGCTTCGTTCTTCCGCAACAAGTCTTACCTGGGCATCGGCAAGTGTGGGGATGAAGAAATCCCCAACCACCACCCGGCAGCCGTGGACTGGGAGACCTGGGAGAAGGTGCAGCAAAACCGCCAGCATTGGCGTTCGATGCAAAACCCTCGCCGCCGCCGCTCCCCTTCCCTGCTGGCGGGCCTGGCCGAATGCGCTCATTGTGGCGCGAAAATGTCCTACGAGGGCGGCAAATGGCCCTGCTATATCTGTGGCAAGAAGACCCGCCAGGGGTACAAAGCCTGCCCCAGCCGCCGCATCAACGCGCGCAAAGCAGACCAGGCCATTCTGCAAACGGTGCTGGATTACATCCTGACGCCAGAGGTGCTTCAGCAGGTGATTGAAGCCGCTCGCGCGAAACTGGCTGACACTGCCCAGGTGGAAGCCCGCAAGCAACAACTCAAAAAAGCCCTGGCGCAAGTCAACCGCGCCATTGGCAACCTGCTTGACCTGGCAGAGCAGTTCGGCGCACAATCCGCCGCCGAACGCCTGAAAGCCCGCGAAGCCGAACGCGCCCGCCTGCTGGCCGGATTGAAGGCCATCGAAGCGCAGGAGAAGGTGCTACAGGCCCCCATCTCGGCGGAATACCTGCAAAAGGCCGTGGAACGCTGGAAAACCGGCCTGCTGGCCGCTTCCCAGGCTCAGGACGTGTTGCAGGCCCGGAGCCTGCTTCAGCAGTTTGTCACCCGTATTGAACTGGACTACGGCAAGGCCCGTATCAGGTACACTTATCCCGTGGATGCTATTCTGTCCAACCCGGTGCCCGGTAACCATGACGAAAACCTGTGGGGGCACTGAGTGATTATCGGTTCATGCGACGCACTGGTGAGGTGCGTCGCATTTTCTTTTCCTTTCAAACTTGAAAGCCGGCGCAAAATTCGCTACAGTGGTTAAGGAAGTGAGGAGGCTCACCATGAAACGGATCGGGATTCTGACCGGCGGCGGGGATGCGCCTGGGTTGAACGCGGTCATCCGCGCGGCGGTGAAGACCGCCATCCAGCAGTACGACTGCGAAGTGCTCGGCATCCGCGATGGCTACGAGGGGCTGCTGCAAGAAGATGGTGTCTTTCCATTAACTCTGGAAACCGTGCGCGGTATCCTGCCGCGCGGTGGGACAATTCTGGGCGCCGCCAATCGGGGCAATCCTTTTGCCCGCAAGGTAATCCGCGACGGCAAAGAGGTGATCGAGGACGTCTCCGACCAGGTGATCGCGCGCATCCGCGATCTGAACCTGGACGCGCTGATCGTGGTCGGCGGGGACGGCACGCTGCGCATCGCACGCGAGCTGTTCGAGAAGGGCGTACCGGTGATCGGCGTGCCGAAGACCATCGACAACGACATCGGCGGCACGGATGTGACCTTCGGCTTCGACACCGCGCTGAACACGGCCACCGAGGCCATCGACCGGCTGCACACCACCGCCGAAGCCCATCACCGCGTGATGGTGCTCGAACTGATGGGGCGGGACGCCGGCTTCATCGCGCTGCACGCGGGCGTGGCTGGCGGCGCCGACGTAATCCTGATCCCGGAAATCCCGTTTTACTTCGCCGCCATCTGCCACAAGGTGAAACAGCGCATCCGCAGCGGGCGCAAGTTCAGCATCATCGCGGTGGCCGAGGGCGCGCACCCGCACGGCGGTCAACAGGTGTACAAGCGCGCGGGCGACGCGGTGTACGTGGCACGCCTGGGCGGCATTGGGCACGTGGTGGGGAAGTTCGTGGAGAGCGTCTGCAAAGCGGAGACCCGCGTCACCGTGCTGGGGCATCTGCAACGTGGCGGCAGCCCATCAGCCTTCGACCGCTGGCTGGCAACGCGCTACGGCGCGGCAGCCGTGCGGCTGGCTGCCGTCCGGGGCTACGGACGCATGGTCGCGCTGCGCGGCACGCGCATCACGGACATCCCGCTGGACGAGGCACTGGCACAGCCCAAGCGGGTGGACGTCCACGGTGACGCGGTGCTCACCGCGCGCAACCTGGGCATCGCCTTTGGCGACGAAGTAACCGAAGAGGACTTCGATTTCGACTGAACAGGGTGCACGCAAAAGTTCTGAGCGATTCACCCGACGCCGGTCGGAAGGGCAAAACTTCAGAAATCCCTGCACACGAACAATGCCACATGGGAGCGACGGGTGTTTTTGACCGCCGTGGATTGGCAATCCACACTACCGGTATCCGCAAAGCCCGCTTCAGCGGGCTTTTCCACCGACCCGCAAGTGGTTTTCGCCAGGAGCCGGTGGCTTCAGCCACTGGCACGAGCAGGTTTCGACCTGGACAGCACAAGCCCCTATGAAATCCGCTGCCCATTCTTCTTCAACAGTTGAATGCACCCACTGAACAGGCACACGCCTGAGGAAACCGGCAACATGCTATAATGCAACCATGAACCGACGTCGCTTGCGGTTGCTCCTGGGGTTGTTGCTCCTGATGCTTTCTCTGGCCCTGCTGTGCTGGGGATACCTCCCGCTGAAACGCGCGGTGGACACACTGCTGCTTCCCCCGGTGCAGCTCCCCACCCCGCAGGGAGGGTTGTCTGTCTTCTGGGGGATGTGATATGCGACGCCTGGGATGGTTCTTCACCCTGCTCCTGATCCTGGCGCTTCCCGCCTGTGCCCCGATGGCCGCACCGGCACCACCCTCGCCCACCCGCCAGGCGACGGCGGAAGGGGAAACCGAACTCAATCCACTGGTCCTGCCCACCGCAACCCCGGCCAGCCAGGCCACACCGATCGCATCTCGCCCAACCCAACCGTCCAGCCCCCAGCCCACACCGACCGTGGCCGCGGCGGTGTTGCCCGAGCGTCGCCGCCTGAACCTGGACTGGCCGACCCAACTGCGCGTCGGCGACGGCGACTGGGTGACGCTCACCATCGAAGTGGACGAACAGGGGAACCTCACCCCTACCGTCTCGGCAGAGGGGCACACCGTCACCGGTGAAGTGATCGAGATTCCGAGCCTGTATGAGACCCACTTCGTGCAGGCCGAGGCGCGGCTGGACGTCGCCGGCCTGCAGGTCGCTCCACAGGGCACGGTGATCGAACCGCTGCAACCCGGAAAGCGCACCACCTTCCGCTGGAGCGTGCGCGCCACGGAAGCCGGTGTCTATCGCGGCACGGTGAGTCTGCACCTGCGCTTCGTGCCCAAAGCGGGCGGCGCCGAACAACGCATGGCGATCAGCGTGCTGTCGATCACCATGGACGCGCGCACGTTGATCGGACTGAACGGCCAACTGGCACGGCTGCTCGGATGGATTGGATCGTTGATCGGCAGCGTGCTCAGCCTGGGAGACGTGATCCCCTTCATCCTGAAGCTCTTGCGACGCAGGGAGGGTTAACTTGCTGGAGATCGTACACTTCGTGCTCGGTCCGGTGCAGACGAACACCTACCTGATCGCCGACCCGCAGACGGGCGAAGCGGCGGTGATTGACCCGGCCTGGGATGGCAAGCGCATTGTGGAAGCTGCGCAGCAGCGCGGTTGGCGCATCGGCCACATCTGGCTGACGCACGCCCACTTCGACCACCTGGCCGGCGCCGCCGGTGTGGCCGATCACAGCAATCCCCCGCCACCGGTGGCGCTGCACCCGGAAGACTACTGGTTGTGGCGCACCGAAGGCGGCGCGCCGTTTTTCGGCCTGCACATCGACCCCGGCCCGGAACCGACCATCGAGTTGCAACACGGACAGACGCTGTACCTGGGGAGCAACACCTTCGAAGTCCGTCATGCCCCCGGCCACACGCCCGGCCACGTGATGTTCTACTGCCCCTCGGAAAACGTGCTCTTCTGCGGCGACGTGATCTTCCAGGGCAGCATCGGGCGCACCGACCTGCCGCGCGGCGACTACGACACGCTGATCCGCAGCATCCGCGAACAGGTGCTCACGCTACCGGACGACACGCGCCTGCTCAGCGGGCACGGCCCGGCGTCCACGGTGGGGATCGAGCGGGTTTACAACCCCTTCTTGGCATGAAAAAAGCGCGGCGCACCGATCAGGTACGCCGCGCCTGTGGTCTAGGCGTCAATCCGACGTGGGCTCCGCCGGTGCGACTGCTGCGGCTTTCGCCTGGCGCCGCCGCTGCCAGAGGCGTTTCCCCCAACGGTATACCAGCCAGAACACGATCAGATACGGCAACGAAGCGGGCAACACGTAGATCACCAGCCAGATCACCCGCGTGGTCAGGCGCTGGTAGGCGCGGATCAGCGCTTCCACGGCATCCTTCGCCACACCTACCGGCTCCCAGCCGCCAATCTGAATGGGCTGCACCGCACGGTCGGGGATCAGTTCCACGCTGATCGCCGAGAAGGCTGCGGATTGCTCGTAATATTGCATCTGGCCTTTGATCACCTCGATCTGCTCGCGCACCTGCACCAGCTGGTTGTACACCTGGAGCACATCGTCCACCTTGTAGGCCTGATCCATGATCTCCTGCAACTGCTGCTCCGCAGCCTCCAGATTGCGCAGGCGAGATTGCAGGTCGGTGTACTGCTGGGTAACGTCTTGACCGCTGATCATCTCGCGCTCCACCCGCCCGGCGCCGGCTTTGATCTGATCGAGCGCATCCTGGAACTTCGCCACCGGTACACGCACGGTGATCGTCGCCTGGGGCACTTCCGTGCCATCGCTCAGCGTGCGTTGATACACGTTCGAGGAAACCACGAAACCGCCCATGCCCTCGGCCATGCGGGCGATGGCATCCATGCTCGACACTGGATCGGCCACCACGATGCTCAACTCAGCGTTCTTGATCACCAGGCGTTTACCTGCCGGTGCGCCAGCGACAGGCTGACCCGCGGGCATCGCCGTGGCGGCTGGCATGGGCATCTCGACCTCCGGCGCCTCTGCCAGATCCATGGGGGAGAAACCACCGCCAACCCTGGCCGGGGGAACGGATTCCACCATCTTCTCCACCTGCACCTCCTGGCTTCGGGAAGCACAGGCGCTCAGCAAGAGCAGGCCGACCAACAGTGCAAATGCGATTCTCTTCTTCATGACTTCCTCCTGGTTTCCACGAGTTCGCCCCCAAGACGCCCCGACCGCACGAAAAGTTCCCGTTCAGGCGTAACGCGTCTGGAGTTCTCCGACCGGGATCACCACCTCCCCCTCGCGTGGATCGCCCAACCGCGTCACCTGTTCCGGCCGCGCGAGCGCCAGGTACGCCGTCCAGGCCGCGGCCAGCGCGTCCAGCTCCTCAGGCGTGTACAGGTCATCCAGGGAAAGCACGCCTTGCAGCAATCGATACCGGGTGATTTCCTCGAACACGCGCATCGGGTCAGGAACTTCCAGGCCAGTATCTTGCAGCGCCAGTTGCCGCTGGATACGCCCCTCCAGACTGTCCTTAGGAAAAGGAGCATGACCTAACCAGACCGTGTAACAGGCATGCGGATACACCTCCAGATACTGGCGCGGCGATTCGGAAGGGTAAGGCTGAAAGTCCATCTCCCGCAACGCCCGCACCAGATGAAAGGCGCTGCGCTGCCAGGCCGGGCAATCCGCCTCATCGGACGGTGTGAGGTACATACGGATGCCCCGCTTCCGAATGAGGTATTCCGCCACGCGGCAATTCGTCCAGCGTCCCGGTCGCGGCGGTGGCTGGATCGTCTGGCGGACTTCCTGTTGCGCCATCAGCCCCTGGTTGGGCGCCAGTGGCGCACAGATCGCCACAGCCGCCTGTTGCTGCCCGCCGATAAAAGCCAGCACGGTCTGCACGTCGCCCCGGTCGAGCGCCAGCAACCGCCCCCGCTCATCCAGCGCCGCGTAAGTGAACGGCACACGTCCGGCGGTCGGATCCACGCCGACATAGCTCATCGGTGAAAACAACATGCTGTTCTCTCCTCATGCTCCACTACCAGTGTAGCGGAATTCAGAGCTGGGTGCAAGTTACACTCAATCGGGCGACAACCCCGGTGTGGTAAGATTAAGCCGTTCCTTTCATCTTTATTCACCCGACCAAGGAGGTTTGCGCCATGTCCGAGGGGACCTTCAAGCTGACGTACGCCACCATGTTCAACCCTCCCGAAGAGCTACATACACGCTATGAAGCGGCGCTGGCGGAGATCAAGGCCAACCTGGGGCAGGACATCCCCATGCTGATTGACGGCCAGGACCGGTACAGCGACGAAAAGTTCGAGAATCGCAACCCGGCGAACACGGACGAGGTGCTGGGGCTGTTCCAGAAGGGCACTGCCCAGGAGGTGGAAGACGCCATCCAGGCCGCGCGCAAAGCCTTTCAGGTGTGGGGGCGCATGCCGTGGCAGGAGCGCGTGGCGATCATGCGCAAAGCCGCCGACCTGATCAACCAGCGCATCTTCGAGTTCGGCGCGGTGATCTCGCTGGAAGTGGGCAAGAACCGCATGGAGGCGCTGGGCGACGCCGCCGAAGCTGCCGACCTGATCCGCTACGCCTGCGACCAGATGGAGAAGAACGACGGTTTCATCGTCAAGATGGGACAGGACCCGCTGCAGGGGTACACCGCGATCAACTACTCCGTGCTCAAGCCCTATGGCGTGTGGCTGGTGATCAGCCCGTTCAACTTCCCCGCCGCGCTGACCGGCGGCCCGGCGGGTGCCGCGCTGGTGGCCGGCAACACGGTGATCATGAAACCCGCCTCGGATACCCCCTGGACCAGTCGCCTGCTGGCGGAGTGCTTCCGCGACGCCGGCCTGCCCGATGGGGCGATTAACTTCCTCACCGGCTCCGGTCGCGTGGTCGGCCAGCGGCTGATCGAAAGTCCGGACGTGGACGGCATCACCTTCACCGGCTCCTACGATGTGGGCATGGGCATCTACCGCACCTTTGCTCAGTTCAAGTACGTGCGCCCGGTCATCCTGGAGCTCGGAGGCAAGAACCCGGCCATCGTCTCCCGCCACGCCGACCTGGACCGCGCCACGGCGGGCATCGTACGCTCGGCCTTCGGCCTGCAGGGGCAGAAATGCTCCGCGGCTTCGCGCATCTACGTCGAAGCGCCGGTGTACGACGAACTCGTCGAACGCCTGGTCGCTGCCACAGAGAAACTGACCATCGGCGATCCAACCGACCGCAGCGTGTTCCTCGGCCCGGTGGTCAACAAGAATTCCTACCAGGACTTCCAAAACTTCATGGAAGAACTCTCCCAGGCGGGCACGGTGCTCACCGGTGGCAAAATCCTCACCGATAGAGACTACGCGAAGGGCTATTTCTGCCAGCCCACCGTCGTGGCCGACGTTCCCCTGAACCATCGCCTCTGGAAGTACGAAATGTTCCTGCCTATCACCATGGTGCACAAGGTGGACTCGCTCGATGAAGCCATGCAGCTGGCGAACGACGTGGACTACGGCCTGACCGCCGGCTTCTACGGCACGGAAGAAGAAGCCGCCTGGTTCTTCGAGAACATCCAGTCCGGCGTGACCTACGCCAACCGTCCCCAGGGCGCGACCACCGGCGCCTGGCCGGGCTTCCAGCCCTTCGGTGGGTGGAAGGCTTCCGGCGCGTCCGGCAAGAACGCCGGCGGCCCGTACTACCTGCAACTCTACATGCACGAGCAAAGCCAGACGATCATCCGCTGATCGGTGACCAGACAGGCCGCAGGGGACCTCCCTGCGGCCTGCACGTTGATGGGATGGCTATGGAACTTGGCGAACGCGTCGGCCGATTCTTCCTTTTTCTGGGAGGGGCACTGCTGGCTCTGTACCTGATCTCCGACATCGCACAGCAGCCAGAGTTCAATTACCTGTTCATCGGCCTGTTGTTCTTCCTGATCGGTTGGGGGATGGCGCGCCGCTACCGCAAGCCACCAGAGCGGCCCCAACGCTGGACGCGGGTCAAACAGTGGCGAGAACGGAGGAAGAAATCCGGCGAAGAAGGGGAAGGCGAGAAAGAAAAGTCAGAGTCATAGCGTCCAGAGCCAGGGAGGCCGCCATGCTGGACGCATTCATCCAAAACCCCAACCTGAAACGACTGGAACGCCTGGCGCGCTATGGCTTTTCGACCGCCGAAATCGAAGCCTGGAAGGCCTGGACGCGCCGCGCCGACGACCGGGAACTCTATCAGGTGAATCCGCGCTATCTGACCGAAGCGCTGGGCTGGCCGCTGGAACACACCCTGGACGCCCTGACCGCAGCGGTCGCGGAAGGGTTGTGGCACCTGAAGTGGGGCGTGTGGTGCCCGATCTGTGGCGCTTCGCTGCAATCGGATGAGCACCTGGGGGAAATCAGCGCACACACGCACTGCCCGTCCTGTCACTCCGAGGCCGATGTACTGCTCGACCAGGCGGTTTCCGTGACGGCAACCGTGGATGCCCGGCTGCGTCCCCGCCGCCGCGACGACGCCGACTTCCGTCGCCAGGTGGACGAACGCCTGGGCCGCCTGCCCGCCCTGCACCTGATTAACCGCCCGCTTTTCCGCCAGATTCTCGGCGAACAGACGCTCCCCCCGCAACACTCACTCGGCGTGGATCATCTGGCCGTGTTCTTTTCCGACCTGAAGAGTTCCACCCTGCTGTACCAGCGTATGGGGGATGCCGCCGCTTTCGCCCTGGTGCGCGAGCACTTCGAGGTGATCTTTCAGGCGGTGGAACGCCACGGCGGCGCGGCGGTCAAGACCATGGGCGACGGCGTGATGGGCACCTTCTTCCACAGCGCGGACGCCCTGCGCGGCGTGCTCGAAGCTCTGCACGGGCTGGATGAACTGAATCAGCGCATGGGCCTGCAAGGGGACGAACGGCTGCGCCTGAAAGTGGGGCTGTACGCCGGCCCGTGCATCGTGGTCACCCTGAACCACCGCCTGGATTACTTCGGCAGCACGGTGAATATCGCCGCTCGCCTGAGCGACCTCTCTCAAGGGGACGAGGTGTTGATCGGAGAAACCCTGTTGCAGCCCACATTCCGCACCTAAGAGGCGAGGAGGTAGCATTTTTCGACAGGGGGGCC
>CAYSXA010000101.1:0-9912 GCA_964435005.1 uncultured Anaerolineaceae bacterium
CAAGCGCAAGGTGTACGACTGGGCCATGCCCATCGGCTACGCTATGGCGGATACCCGCTTCCGCAAAGAGAAGCCCTCGCTGAGCCTGCGAATCCGATACTTCCTGGCCGACTGGCTGATCTTCCAGGAAATCAAAGACCATCTGGGGCTGCGCCATCTGAAGCGGGCTTACACCGGCGGCGCGGCGCTGGGGCCGGACGTGTTCCGCTTCTTCCACGCGCTGGGCGTCAACCTGAAGCAAATCTACGGCCAGACCGAAATCAGCGGCATCGCCGTGGTGCACCGCGACGGCGACGTGAAGTTCCAGACCGTGGGCACGCCCATCCCGGAGACCGAAATCAAAATCGCGGAGAACGGCGAAATCCTGATGCGCTCCCCTGCCGTGATGGTGGGCTACTACCGCAACCCGGAGGCCACCAAAGAGGCACTGGACGAGGAGGGCTGGTTACACTCCGGCGACGCGGGCTACTTCGACGAGGACGGGCATTTGATCGTGATCGACCGCGCCAAGGACGTGATGACGCTACACGACGGCACCAAGTTCAGCCCGCAGTTCATCGAGAACAAACTGAAGTTCAGCCCATACATCAAGGAAGCCGTGGTGTTCGGCGGCGACTGGCCGTTCGTGACCGCCTTCATCAACATCGACTTCGCCAACGTGGGCAAGTGGGCGGAGAACCATCAGCTCCCCTACACCACCTACACCGACCTGGCACAAAAGCCACAGGTGTACGAACTGGTGCGCGAGTACGTGGAGCGCGCCAACGCTGACCTGCCGCCCGCAGCCCGCATCCGCCGCTTCCTGCTGCTGCACAAGGAACTGGACGCCGACGACGCCGAACTCACCCGCACCCGCAAGGTGCGCCGCCGCCTGGTCGCCCAGCGCTACGACGACCTGATTTCCGCGCTGTACTCCCAGAACGACCACGTGGACGTGAAGACCACCATCACCTACCAGGACGGGCGCACGGCCACCATCCAGACGCGCTTGCGCATCGAGACCCTGAACGACACAGGTGAATGACATGGATTTATTCATTCAGTTGACCCTCACCGGCCTGACCAACGGTGCGATTCTGGCGCTTGCTGCGCTGGGGTTCGTGCTGATTTACAAGTCGAGCGATGTGATTAACTTCGCCCAGGGCGAGTTCCTGCTCGTGGGTGCATACGCGACCTTCGCCATGGTGGAGCAGTTCGGCCTGGCCTGGCCGCTGGGCATGGCGCTGACCATCGTGGTGGCCGTGCTGCTCGGCGTGCTGGTGGAGCGGCTGGTGCTGCGCCCAATGATCGGCGAACCGATCATTTCGGTCATCATGGTCACCATCGGCCTGAGCAGCCTGCTGCGGGCCATCGTGAGCACCATCTGGGGCAACCAGCCCAAGTCGTTCCCGCCGTTCATCCCCAGTCAGCCCGTGAACATCCTGGGCGCAACGGTCGGCGCCGACCGGCTGTGGGCGTTGGTCATCGCCGGCCTGATGCTGGTGCTGTTCAACTTCTTCTTCACCCGCAGCAAAGAGGGCATCGCCATGCGCGCGGTGGCCGACGACCAGCAGGCAGCGCTCAGCATGGGCATCAGCGTGAAGAAAATTTTCGCCTGGGCATGGTCAATCGCCGCAGCCACCGCAGCCATCGGCGGCGCGCTGGTGGCGAACATCGTGGGCGTGGGGCCGGAACTCGCCGGCTTCGGCCTGCGCGTCTTCCCGGTGGTCATCCTGGGCGGCCTGGACTCCATCCCCGGGGCCATTGTGGGTGGCATCATCATCGGCCTGCTGGAGGCCTACACCGGCGGCTACATCGGCCAGGGGCTGAACACCGTCATGCCCTTCGTCGTCCTGGTGCTCATCCTGATGATCCGCCCCTACGGCCTGTTCGGTCAGGAGATCATCGAGCGGGTGTGAAACCAGAGGACCAGGCAACCAGGTAACGAGGCAACAAGGTAACGAGGGAACAAGGTATGCAATCCGGCATCTTCCACACCACCTATCAGGCCGACATGGCCTTGCGTCGCACCCACGCAGAGAAAATCCGCCTGGGGCTGTTCCTGCTCTTCATGGTAGCCTTTCCCTTCTTCGCCAACCGGTACACGCTCACGCTGGCGAACCAGGTGGGCATCGCCACCATCGGCGCCATCGGCCTGAACATCCTGACCGGCTACACCGGCCAGATCAGCCTGGGACAGGGTGCGTTTATGGCCGTGGGCGCGTACACCGCCGCCATCCTGACCACGCGGATGGGCGTGCCCTGGTACGCCTCGGCGCTGGCCGGCGCCCTGATGACCGCGGGCGTGGGCGCGGCATTCGGCGTGCCTTCGCTGCGGCTGAAAGGGCTGTACCTGGCAATTGCCACGCTCGCCGCGCAGGAAATCATCCTCTGGGTGGTCACCCACTGGGACGCGGTGACTGGCGGCGTGAACGCCATCGTGGTGCCCAACCCGACGCTGTTCGGCATCCAGATGAACACCGACTTCCGCTTCTATTGGGTGACCTGGGGTATCGCAGGCATCTGTGCGCTGACCACGGTCAACCTGTTCCGCACCAAAATCGGGCGCGCCTTCATCGCCATCCGCGACCAGGACATCGCCGCCGAGGTGATGGGCGTCAACCTGTTCCGCTACAAGTTGCTCGCCTTCGCCCTGTCCTCCTTCTGGGTAGGGCTGGCCGGCGCGCTGATCGCCCACTACCGCAACATCGTGACCTGGGAGCGCTTCACCATCGACGTTTCCGTGCTCTATCTGGCGATGATCATCATCGGCGGGTTGGGGAGCGTGTCTGGCTCGTTCTTCGGCGCGACCTTCATGACCCTGCTCCCCGCCGTGTTGACCAACCTGGGGCGTGCGTTGCGCGGCGTGTTCCCCACTATTGACGCCATCATCCCCTTCATCCAGCAGGCAGCCTTCGGCCTGGTCATCATTCTCTTCCTGGTGCTGGAGCCGGAGGGGTTGCGCAAAATCTGGCAAAACATTAAGGATTATTTCCGGCTGTGGCCGTTCAGTTACTAAACGAAGGAGGAGATTCCCATGCTGGTTCACGAATACATGACCCCCAACCCGCTCACCGTCTCGCCGGACGCCACCCATCCGGAGGCCATGCGGCTGCTACGGGAACACAAAATCCGCCGTCTGCCGGTGGTGGAGAAGGGCAAACTGGTCGGCATCGTGGTGGAGAAAGACCTGCTCTCCAATCAACCCTCGCCGGCGACCACGCTCAGCGTGTACGAGATGTACACTCTGCTGGAGAACCTGAAGATCCGCCAGATCATGACCAGCCCGGTGATCACTGTGGGCGGCGACTGCCCGGTAGAGGAAGCTGCGCGGATCATGGTCGCCCACAAGATCGGCTGCCTGCCCATCATGGACGGCGACCGACTGACAGGCATCATCACCGAGACGGACATCTTCAAACTAATGGTGGAAGTGCTGGGCGGGCAAGAAAGCGGCATCCGCCTGACCTTGCGCCTGCCGGAGCGCGTGGGTGAACTGGCGCGCGTGACGCGCATGATCGCGGACGCGGGCGGCAACATCATTGCGGTGACCACGTCCCGCCTGCAAGAAAACGGACATCGGGAGGTGACCATCAAAGAAAGTGGTGCAGATGAAGGCATGCTGAAGAAACTACTGGCGGAAAGCGGCGTCGAGGTAGTGGATCTGCGATCCAGTACCCTCTACGAGCCGCGACTGTTCGGTTGACCCCGACACTTTCATACAAGGAGGAGGTTTATGTCTCGCAAACGCCTGTACATCATCATCGTCGCCCTGATTCTGGGCAGCACGGTGCTGGCCGCCTGTGGCGGCGGCGGTGGCGGGGGTGGGGAAAAAGCCCCCATCAAGATCGGCGCCGTCCACGACCTGACCGGCCCCACCTCAGACGTGGGCACGCCCTACGCCGAGGGACTGAAGGCCTACGTGGAATGGGCGAACGCCAACGGCGGCATCAACGGCCACCCGATTGAACTGCTCTCGGCGGACTACGCCTACAAGGTGGATCAGGCCGAGCAGCTGTACACCCAGTATGTGCAGGAAGGCGTGGTGGCCTTCCAGGGCTGGGGCACGGGTGACACCGAAGCGCTGCGCTCCAGGATCGCCGCGGACAAGATTCCTTTCATGTCCGCTTCCTACTCGGCCAACCTGCTGGACATGGAAGCCGCGCCCTACAACTTCATGATCGGCACGTCGTACTCCGACCAGGCGATCATCGCCATCCAGTGGGCGATCGACGACTGGAAGTCCAGCGGGCACGACGGCATGCCCAAGGTCGTGATCTTCCACCACGACAGCCCCTTCGGCGAATCGCCGGTGCCCGACGCAAAGGCCTTTGCCGATTCACAGGGCGTGGAGTTCATGCACCTGGCGATGCCCAAGGGCGTGACGGACTACGTGGCTGAACTGGCACAGATCCAGCAATTCGGCGCGAACTACGTGATCATCCACACCGTGTCCAGTCCGGCTGCTGTGGCATTGAAGGACGCCAAGAACCAGGGACTGACGGACATCAAGTTCATCTGCCTGAACTGGTGCGCAGACGAAATCCTGATCAACCTGGCCGGTGACGTCGCGGAAGGCGTGTACGGCGCGATCCCCTTCACCCCGCCAACCGACCCGGTGCCCGGCCACGATGCGCCGGCCCAGTGGCTGAAAGACCACGGCTCCAGCCTGGAAGAGAAAGGCCTGCACTACGTTCAGGGCTGGTGGACGATGGCCGTGATGGCCGAAGGCATCAAGCGCGTGCTGGACGAGGGCAAGGAAGTGACCGGCGAAAATATCAAGGCCGCGCTGGAAAGCATTCAGAACTTCGACACCGGCGGCGTGACCTATCCGATCTCCTTCTCGCCGACCAGCCACCGCGGCAACGTGGCGCTGCGCCTGTACCAGGTGCAGAACGGGAAGTGGATGCGCATCAGCGACTACATCCAGGCTCCGTAACCACCTCACACCGAAGGGGAGCCGCTTGTCCGGCTCCCCTTTCCCCAAAGGGATGCCATGCTCACCCTGAACAATATCGAAGTGATCTACAACGACGTGATCCTGGTGCTCAAGGGCATGTCGCTGAACGTGCCTGAGGGCAAGATCGTCGGCCTGCTCGGTTCGAACGGCGCGGGCAAGTCCACCACACTCAAGGCGATCTCCGGCCTGCTCAAGCCGGAAGACGGCGAGGTGACCGACGGCACGATCGAGTTCATGGGGCAGGAAATCCAGCACATGGACGCCGCCGATATCGTGCGCCTGGGCATCTTTCAGGTGATGGAAGGCCGCCGCGTGTTCGAGCACCTGACCGTGGAGGAAAACCTGATCGCGGGCAGTTACACGCGCACCGACCGCCAGGGCGTCGCCCGTGACCTGGAGATGGTGTACACCTACTTCCCGCGCCTGAAGGAGCGCCGCAAGCAGACGGCGGGCTACCTCTCTGGCGGCGAGCAGCAGATGCTCGCCATTGGCCGCGCGCTGATGGCACGCCCCAAACTGATGATGCTGGACGAGCCCTCGCTCGGTCTGGCACCCTTGCTGGTGCACGAAATCTTCCAAATCATCCAGCGCATCAACAAAGAACAGGGGACGACCATCCTGCTCGTGGAACAGAACGCCAACCTGACGCTCGAAGTGGCCGATTACGCCTACATTATGGAAAACGGGCGCATCGTGCTCGAAGGCTACCCCGCCGACCTGCGCGAGAACGCGGACGTGCGCGAGTTCTACCTGGGGCTGACCGAGGTGGGCAAGCGCAAGTCCTACCGCGAGGTGAAGCACTACAAGCGGCGCAAGCGGTGGCTCTCTTGATTGGTTCATTGGTTGATTGGTTGGATGGTTCATTGGTTGGAACAGTCTTGGTGGGTTTGGTTCAAATGGGGAGTTGGTCAGCCCCCACCAGAATATAGCCCGACCAATCGCTAAGCAGCCAACCAACACAACCAGGGCAACCATTGCAACCAACGAACCAGTAAACCAACAAACCAGTGAACCCGCAAAACCAATGAACTACTGAACCAATAAACCAACAAGCCCATGGAACAACACATCCCCACCCTGATTACCCACCTGGCGACACGCGCGCCTGGCTTCGCACGCCGATTGGAGCAGGCCGGGCTGACGCCGGCGGACATCCGCTCGGCGGACGACCTGAACCGCCTGCCGGTCATCCGCAAGGACGACCTGGCCGAGTTGCAGGCCGCCGACCCGCCGTTCGGCGGGTTGCTGGCGGTGCAACCGGGCGAACTGAAGCGCATCTTCCAGTCCCCCGGCCCGATTTATGACCCCGAAGCGCGCGTGGACGACTACTGGCGCTGGGCACCTGCGCTGCGCGCGGCAGGATTCCAGCCGGGAGACGTGGTGCTCAACGCCTTCGCCTATCACCTCACCCCGGCGGGCGCGATGTTCGAGGAAGGGTTGCGCGCAGTCGGCTGCGCGGTGATCCCCGGCGGCGTAGGCAACCAGGAACAGCAAATCCGTGCCATGCACGACCTGGGCGCGAACGGCTACATCGGCCTGCCTTCGTACCTCAAAGCGCTGCTGGACAAGGCGGACGCGTTGGGGTTGCCCCTGCGGCTGGAGAAAGCCTTCGTCACCGCCGAGCCGTTGCCACCTTCACTGCGCACCGAGTTGAACGCCCACGGCCTGACCGTGCGCCAGGGCTACGGCACCGCCGAATGCGGCAACCTGGGCTACGAGTGCGAGGCGCAGGACGGCTGGCACGTGCCCGAAGATGCGCTGATCCAGGTGTGCGACATCAACACCGGCCAGCCGCTGCCACCTGGAGAGACCGGCGAGATCGTGGTCACGCTGTTCAACCCGGCCTACGCGCTGGTGCGCTTTGGCACGGGCGATCTCTCCGCCTGGCACCCCGAACCATGCTCCTGCGGGCGTGCCACGCCGCGCCTGATGGGCTGGCAGGGGCGTGTGGGCGACGCGGTCAAGGTGCGCGGCATGTTCCTGCACCCCCGCCAGTTACGCGACCTGATGTCCCGCTACCCCGAAGTCGCTCGCTGGCAGGCTGTGATCACCCGCCGCGAGCACAAAGATTACCTCACGCTGCGCGTGCAGCCCGTGTCCGACGCGGACACCACCACCCTGCCCGAACGGCTGGCACAGCACGCTCGTGAGGCGATCAAATTCCGCCTGCAGGTGGAAATCGTCTCTGAAATCCCCCCCGACGCTCCTTCAATCGAAGACGCCCGTACCTGGGAGTAGGGACACGGCGTACTGCGTCCCGGCGAGCTGTGTCCCTACTCGCGCGTCAGTCGATGGACGTAATCCACCGCCCCCCGACATCCCGGCGGCAACGCCCTGACCACCGCGTCCCAATCCAGACTTCCCTGTACCCAGGCTTCCTGCACCGCCTGCGACAGACATCCCGGCCCAGCGTTGTAATTCAACAGCGTCATGCGCCACAAATCCTCTAGCGAGCTGACCGAACCTGGGTCGCGGCGCGTGACGTCGCGCACCACCCGATCCACCTGAATGCAGTTCGCCCGCAGCGCGCGCGCAAACAGCGTCACGCTGCGCTGCGCGACCTCTTCGTCGAACGGCGAGTCACAACCGGCGCACACTGGCACGATCAACTCCCGCAGCACTGCCCCGCGCAAGAGCGCCTGATCCTCCGCGGAAAGCGTGGCATACCCCTTGCGACACACAGCTTCGCCCAGTACAGATGGACACACTTCATCGTATGTCTGCGGCGACCAGAGCAACAAAGCGTCCACGCCGGCCAGCGTGAGTTGCCCCAGTCCGTACTCACCAGCGGACGTAGTGATCTCCGGCCAGAACTGGCTCTCCTGGGCAAACAGCCGCTTGAGCAGGGCCGCCGGCACGCCTTCCGCGCGTGCTGCCCGGGCGATGGCTGGATCGAAGCGGTTTTGCCAGGCGGCCACCGCGCGTCGCGCCTGCTCCAGGCCGCAGGGCGTGGCCGCCCCGTCCGGCCCCACACCACCCTGCGGGCAGGCACTGGCGTCCACCAGCCCGGCGATGATTAACTGCCCGGCCAACAGGGTGTACGGTTGATCGGTCGTCAAGGCATCGGGGGAAGATAACCAATCAGGCAATCCACTCCAGGCCGGGAACGCATCCCACACCTCCGAACAGGCAGCTAACGGACCACGCCATTGCACACTGAGCACGTCCACCCGCCAGGCCTCGCGCCGATCGACGGTCTGGCGCGTCACGCGCACCCGGGCGCGGTAGCGCGGGCTGCGATCTCCCAGACTGGAATCCGCCCAGAAAAACAGGTCATCTCCCTGAGCGGAAACCTCCGCCAGCGAAACATCACACCGCGCGCCCTCACACGAGAACGAGATGCCCGCCAGCGCCCCCGCCACCCGGACGACCTCGCCTTCCGGATGGGGGTCTTCGGCCTCCAACCGCAACATCGGTGGAGAGGCACAAATCACCCCAGCATCCATTGGACGGCAATCCGACTCCGGCGTCATCTGCAACCAGACCTGGGGCGGTGGCACCGAGACGGTCACCGTGTACCGCCTCCAACCGGCATGGTGCAATTGCAGGTACACCCCCTGGCAGGATATGCCATCCGCACACCAGGGGGTATCCTGCCAGGTCTGCGCGGTGTCCAGGCCACAGTTCTGGGCGACCTCATCCAGCGACGGCAATCCTTCATGGTACACGGTGACCGTGCACACCACCCGGTGGTCTTCCCAACGGGTGACCCACCACTCATACACCGGCCCTTCTCGGGACTCAGCGATCTGGCGGATCACCCCTCCGGAAGCCCGCACCACGCCTGCTCCCCTCCCCCACCAGAGCAACGCCAGGGTGATCAGCCAGGAAAGCATCAGTGCAGCGCGACGAGGCATGGGATCAGTGTGGAGTCGTATTCGTCGAGGTGTGATAGGTTTCACCTCTCGCCTGTGCGGACAGACCGTTCTCACTGAGTGTGAAACGGTTCAGCCGATCTTGCAGGTTGTGCGCGATCTCGGTCAGCTCTTCCCAATTGGAAGGTAGCTCACCACAGCGCTGCATCTTCTCCAGCTCCATCATCAAACGAGCGGACTGGTATTTCAGATCACGCACCTGCTCGGTGAGGAAACCCAGCGCAGCGTTGGCCTCGTCGGCCAGTTCCGTCAGGTAATCGTAGCGTCGGAAACGTACGCGATGGTGCAGTTTACCGTGCGCCACGTCACGCAAAATCATGCACATCCGGTACACGGGCCCGGCAATACGATGGGTATAAAGCACCATCGCTACAACGCTCAAAAGGAAGACCGCCAGGTTGATCCCGACCAGGTAGGGCAGGAAGATCTCCTGCACGTTGCGGATCGCGATATGCGCTGAGAAGTAGTTTGCGGTCAGATCGCGATCCACCAGCAGATACAGCAACAGGCTGGCGATCAAGCCCACAGCAGCCAGCAAGAACTGCGCGCTGAGTAGCAAACGCGGCTGGCTGGTGTTCGGGAGAAAGTATTTTCGTCGGCGGAAAGCAGGTTTCTTCATTTGGACACTCACCTTTACTGGCCAAACTCTTGATGACAAAGCACGCATAGTTCACCTCCAGGGGGAAAGCGCATCAACCCGGGATAGGGCCCTGCGTGTGGATCATGACAGGTGCTGGTACAGGTAAAAGCCCCACCCGTGCGTGGATCGATCCGCCCTTCATCCACCGGATGGCTGTTCCCCAGGGTTTCCGGCGGGTGACAGTCGTAACACAGCGCGATATCTTGTTCAGAGGCCTGATGTGGCTGATCGTGCGGGGCTTGCAAGGCCTCCACATCATGGCAAGGACGGCAAGTACCGGCCGCAAACGGCGCGTGGATGTATTCGCCCGTCTCTTGAAGCATCGACGCATGGCAGCCGTCCTTGAAACACCCCCGATTGGGATTGGCCGGCGCAGGGAGCAGCCGCGCAAGTCGGGGCGTGTTGCGATAAGAACGTTGCTTCTGTTCAACCGAAGGCGTCGGCGTAACCGGAATCAC
>CAYSXA010000102.1:0-9905 GCA_964435005.1 uncultured Anaerolineaceae bacterium
CGCCCTGTCCCATGTACGGCAGGTTGTGCACAGTGATCAGTGTTGCTGTGCGGGCGAAGAAATCGTCGTAAGGGCGAATGCGGCTCAGGTAATAGATCGCCGGAGCGGTGTGCCAGTCGTGGGCGTGCACCACATCGGGACGCCAGCCTAATACGCGGGTCAGTTCCAGCGCGGCAAGGGAGAAAAAGGTGTACTTGTGGCCGTCGGCAGCAGCGTCGGGCGAATAGATTGGTGCTTCCGGCGGGATGGCCGCGCCACCGATCAGGTAAGTCGGCACGCCGTTCAATCGGGTTTCGAAGGCCTGCGCGGTGAGCGGGCCGTCGGTGGTGATCACAGTGAAGGCGGCCACCGGCTTCAAAGAGGGGTTTTGCTTTGTAATGGCTCCATGAAGCGGTAGCGCCAGACGCACGTCCAGGTCGGCGTTTAGCGCACGCAGGGCGGGGGGGAGCGAACCGGCCACGTCCCCCAGGCCACCGACTTTGACCAGTGGCGCGGCCTCAGCCGCAATGAAGAGCACGCGCACGCTTAGCCTCCTACGGCCTGGCGGCGTAATCGTTCAGCACGACGAGCGAGCCAGCGGGCTTCTTCGTCCACACCCTGGTGGCGGGCGTGCTCGGCGGCGATGGCGTATTGTTGGGCTGCTTCCAGGTAAAGTCCGGCCTGCTCCAGGTGATGGGCGACGACGGGTTTCAGATCCGGGCCTACCCGTTGCGCCAGCCAGCGAGCCACCGCCAGGTGGTACATCTTCCGATATTTGATCGGGAGCATGCTGTAGGCGACTTCCTGCAGCAAGGCGTGCTTGAAGATGTATTCCTGTTCCCCTTTCAGCACTGATCCCACGCGGGGAAAAGCCATTTCGGCGCGGGTCAGTTCCTGAAGAGCCAGCTGGACCTCCTGAGTGGTGCGTTCGTTTGTGATTTGCAGGATGCCGGTAGCCATCTGGATGGATTGTTGCGCAGCGGCGACCACGGCACCGCTCCAGAACACACGCCCGACCACGGACGCCAGCAAAGCCACGCCGCGCGCTGAATTGGGCAGGGCGTCCAGGCGAGCCTGCAGCAGGGCGTTTAGTGAGGCCGGAATTTTGTGGCGAATGTGCGCCAGCAGGGCGGCTTCATCCGCGTCGCGGCCATTGACCAAGCCGTTTTGGAGCAGGCTTTTGGCGATTTCCTCCATGAAGTAAGGCACGCCGTCGGCGCGGTCGATCAGTGCCTGAAGCACGCTGTCTGGCAGGCGTTTCAGGGCGGGAAAGGCTTCACGCACCAGTTCAGCCCGACGCGGCAGCGGCTCCAGGAAGATGGCGGTCATGTGCTGGTAGAGCGTGGAGGTGCGTTGTTGCAGCTCCGGGCGGGCGCCGGCCAGGACGAGCAATGGCAGCGGTGACTCCGTGGGTTGAAGCAGCGCCTGCAACATGTCCATGCTGCCGGAGTCGGCCCAGTGCAGGTCGTCCAGCAGCAACACCACCGGTCCTTGTGCGGCCACACGTTGTAGCAGCACGCGTGTCATCTCGGTGGCCTGCTTCATCCGCTCGTCTGGGGTGTCGTTTGGGTGTACATAGGGGCTTCCGGGCCACTTCAGGCCGATCAGGTCGCCGATCACGTGCGCTGCCTGGATTGCGGGTACAGGCCCCAGTTGTTTGCCCCACAGCTCATGGACGCCGCGCAAGAAACGCGTGCGCGCCGCTTCGGGGGTTTCGTTGTCGCTCAGGTTGAAGCGGTTGTACCACAGCGTCTTCCACAGGAAGAAGGGGACTTTGGTCGCTTCGGGCAGACCGCGGGCGGAGAACAGGTTGAGGTTCGAAACCAGCGTTTCCAGCTCGGCGGTGTATTCCATCAGCAGGCGGGATTTCCCCAAGCCGCTTTCGCCGATCACCACCACCCCGAACGGCTGACGGGATTGCAACATGTGCTGGAAGGCCTTGCGCAGGCGGTCGAGTTCCGCGTCGCGCCCGACCAGGTTGACCTCCATGCCCGTGCCGCCGCGGTAGCGTACCACGGTGGGCTGGGGCAGGCGCTCCAGCACGCGGTAGGCGCCGATGGGTTCTTTGCGCCCGCGCAGCGTAACGGTCTCCAGGCGCTGCACGCGATACACGCCGCGCACCAGACGATAGGTGCTCGCGCTGATCACCACGGTGCCGGGATAGGCCATTTCCTGCAGGCGTTGGGCGATGTTCACCGTGTCGCCCATCATGGTGTATTCGTTGTGCAGGCCGAGGTAGGTCGCCATCACCAGGCCAGTGTGGATACCCACGCGCAGTTGCAGGTCGTCCACGGCGATGTGGGACAGGCGTTGTAAGGTGGTACGGAGCACGCGATGCAGTTCCAGGCCGGCGGCCACCGCACGTTCGGCATCGTCTTCGTGTGCGTAGGGCGCACCCCAGACCGCCATCACACCGTCGCCCATGTGCTTATCAATGAAGCCGCTGTGGTCTTCGATCACTCTGTCCAGCCGCGCCCAGATGGTCTTCAACAGGTCGCTGACCGCTTCGAAGTCCATGGATTCGGCCAGCGCGGTGAAGTTATGTAAGTCGGCGAACATCACAGTCGCCAGGCGGCGCTCTTCGGGATAAGGTCCGGGAAGTGGTTTGGTAGGCACAGGCAACCTCGATGCTTGTGTCGTAGGCTGGGGGTGACGGTTCTCGTTCGATCCGCCTGACATGCCCAGGCGCGAATGGCGCGAGCGTATATGGGCGTTTTTCCCTAATAAAGACGGCGACTGACGACGCTCTTCACGCGCCCGTATGTTGACCGATCGGCGTAGTACAGGTCAGCTCTTTGATATTATACGCGAAAGGGAGGTGGTGTGGAAAACGGGAAGTGCGGCGTGGATGCGCCGCACTTCGGGGGATTATAGGTAGGCCAGTTCCAGATCGCCTTCCTGGACCAGGGTGGTGAGTTCGCTGGCGCTCAGGTGTTCGATGCCCAGTTTCTCTAGTGTGCGGCCACGCCGCCAGTAATCCGTGCGGTGGATGATACAGGCCAGGCGGATGATCGAGTCCATGCCGCGTACCGAGACGCCAAAGCGCTGCCCCAGCGCGGCGATGGGCACCAGGCTCATCGGCACGTCCTCGGTCACGTAGCGGTGGTTCAGCGTGGCTGGCGCGTTGATGCCGCGATACCCCACCTGATTGTGGATCGCCTCGCGCAGGTCGTCGCCGTGGGCGTTGTAAGCCATCTGCAACCACTCGCGCGCGGTGACTGCCTTCACGCCCAGCGCGGTGGCGATGGTCACGCGCTCGCGGTCGAGCGCTTCCATGATGCGTGCCACGGCGGGCGTTACGCCGTCCAGGTAGAACTGGAACTGGCCGCCGGTGGCTTCGATCCAGCCGGCGTTGAGCAGGCTGATGGCCGGGTGGAAGATCGCACCAATGTTGTTCAGGCCGGTGTGCAGCACGTCGATGCCATCCACGTACTCCGGGTAATAGGGTTGCAGCGCTTCGAGCACGAGCGACGTGTGCCGGGCAGGGAAGGCGGCCAGCGGCACGGCTTCTTTGATGCGGAAGATGCGCGCCGCTGCCGGCCCTTCGGAGCGCGAAGCGTAAATGAAGGTCTGCGCCTCGGCGATGACCACCTCCGCCGTGCAGCCGGAATCGCGCAGCACTTTGTGAAACTCCAGCGCGCCAAAGGTGCGGCCGGGGTGGAGCACCACAATCTGCCCGTCGTGCAGATGGGGAGCCATGCGGCGTGCAACATCACGGTGCGCCGAGGCGGGCACGACCACCATGATGACCTCGGCGTGCCGGACGGCCTCGTGGTAATCCGAGGTCACGTAAGCGATTTCGGCGAAGCCGCGCGGCCCGCCTTCGTAACTGTCCAGCATCAGACCGCCGCGCTGTTTGATCGCGGCCACGTTTTCCGGCGTGCGGTTGAACAGCGTGACTCGCGCGCCTTTCAACGCCAGATGGGCGGCCATCGCCTTGCCGCCGTGCCCGGCGCCGATCACGGTGATTCGTTCGACCGTGTTCATGCATTCCTCCTTGTTTGCTTTCCCTCCCAGCCTCACCCCCAGCGGGGGGATGGGATGAAGTCACATCATCTGGGAGGCGGAAGGGGGGGATTTCACTTTACTGCCAACCGGCGCAGGCGCTCTTCCTCGGTGAGCGGTTCGCCGCTTTCGGGGTCCACGGCCACACACGCGCCGCGCGCGTCGATGCGGGTGACCACCCCGCCGCGCCCGTAGGGGTTGTTCTTCAACTGGGGCGCGTCCAGCACCCCGCGCCGCACGGCTTCGGTCAGCGTGGCGGCGTCGAACCAGGGGTCCTCCACGTCGTCATCGGCCAGGTTGCGGATGGCTTCCAGCGTGACCTGCGCCTCGCGGATCAGTTCTTCCTTGCGCGCCTGCACTGCGGGGTCCTGGATCATGTCCGGCTGGCCGCGCAACGCGTTCTCGATGGCGCGCTGCGCCAGCTTGCAGGACTCGATCACCTCTTCGGCGGTGGCGGCGTGGTCGGCCTCGCTGTAGCCCACCACGTGCACGATGTGCGGGCGCAGCGCCATCTGCAGGTACACGCTGGCCGCCAGGTGAGCGCGCGCGTAGTCGCGGTCCACCGGGTAACTGAGCAGACCGGTGCGCGTCTGCCGCCAGATGCGGAAGTGTTCATCTTCCAGCGGCGCGATCATCTCCAGCACGGCGAGCATCTTCGCCAGGTCCATCCTGTCTGAGAGGCCTGCCGGGCTGTTGAACATCAACTGGGCGATATAATCGCGCACGCCGGCGCGTTTGGCGTTGTAGGCCGAGAGGAATGCGGCCACCACGAACACCACATCGGGTGCGTCGCGCATGCCCCAGTGGTGTGGCTCGTTGACCTCCACCGGGATGCTGTGTGCGCCGTACCAGGCCATCAGTTGCTGGTGCTGCTCAATCGAGCCTTGCAGGTCCCAGGGGCCGCGCCCGTCCATGCGGTTGAACCAGAACAGCGGCACGGCGGCCCAGGCGATGTGGATGGTCTCCACGTACATCTCGGCCAGCCGGATGAAGTCGTCCGTGCCGGAGTAGGTGCGCATCAGAGGATAGTTGCCGCGCCGCGAGGCCTGATAGAGTGCGCGAAAGTCGTCCGCGCTGCGCACCGGCACGCCGCCCGCCCCACGCCGACGCGGGTTTTGCCGCTCTGGATGAAAGAAGTTCTCCTGTGCGTCCTGGTCTGTGCCCAGGGAGATCACGTCCAGCGCGCCGGATTCCGCGATGCGGCGGATGCCTTCCAGCGTGGCCTCCATGGTCGGCAGGCCGAAGTGGTGGCGCAGCAGCGGGTAGGGCGCTTTCCAGCGGATGCGCTCCACGGTGGTTTGAGGGAAGTCCTGCTCGGTGGGGTGGCCGTCGGTGCGGCCCTTCAAGTAGGCCAGCACTTCGGCCTCGGATTCCGTGCCGTCGAAGCAGCGGTCGAAGAATCCCAGTTGGCGCGCCCGCGCAGCGACCGGCGGCGTGCCGCCGAACACGAAGCGCACGCCCGCCGAGCGCAGGTCGTCCGCCGCCTCAGCGAATTCGGCCAGCAGGCGTTCCCCGGTCTCTGGCGTCAGGCGGTAGGAGACGCCGACCAGGTCGGCTTTCTCCCGGCGGGCGGCTTCCAGCATCTCTTCGATGGACACTGCCGGCCCCAGGAACACCGTGCGCCAGCCGGCGGATTCGGCCAGTTGCAGAAAGCGCGTCACCCCGGCAACGTGCACACATTCGCCGAGCGCGCCTGCTACCACAGTCTTCATGGGTCACCTCCTTGCTTCCGTCGGCGATCCGCAGGTCGCTGACGGCGTCGGGGATGATCGTTTGGTTTTGACGTCAGGAAGGTTGCCTCAAGAAGCGGGGGAACAGCGGGCGGAACGCCCGCCGTGGGTGAGGCAAAAGACCTGCAACGCAGGTAGTTTCAGTGTAACAGAGGAATGTTAGAAAAATATCAACGGCCAGGGTTCGGGGGCCCTGGCCGTTTCCTATCCCAGATCGGGTACCAGACGTCGGTATTCCTGATCCAGCAGTGGCGAGGAGACCAGAAAGTCCGCTGTGGCGCGGTTGGTGGCGACGGGGATGTTCCATACCTGCGCCATGCGCAGCAATGCCTTGACGTCCGGGTCGTGAGGCTGCGGTTCCAGCGGATCCCAGAAGAAGATCAGGATGTCAATCTCGCCGCTGGCGATGCGTGCGCCGAGTTGCTGGTCGCCGCCCAGCGGGCCGCTGAGTAGTTTGGTGATCGGCAGGTCGAGTTCGCGCTCCAGCAGCGCGCCGGTGGTGCCGGTGGCGTACAGGTGATGGCGGGACAGTGTGCCGCGATTGAAGCGTGCCCATTCGAGTAAGTCGGGTTTGCGGTGGTCATGCGCTACCAGCGCAATGGACTTGCGTGGTTCCATTGTCACTTCGTGGTATTTCATTAGTGTCCTCCTACGAAACCCGCGCCGCCTGGAGCAGAGTCTGACGATCGACTAGCCCCAGCGGATGGCCGCCCTCGTCCGTCACCACCAGCCATTTGCGTTTGTGTTGCAACATCAGTGCGATGGCTGTGGTGACCGGCGTGTCGGCGGGGGCGCTGAGCACGCCGCTGGACATCACCTCGCGCGCGGTAACCGCCCCGACAGGTGCGGGCGCACGGCGGAAGAGCGCCTGCAGCACGCCGCGCCGTTGTTCCGGCGCCACGCGGGCGACCAGATCGCCGTCGCTGACCAGGCCGACCGCGCGCCCTTCCTTGTCCGTCACCACCAGACGCCGCGCGCCGCTCTGGATCAGCGCCCGCACCATGTCCGTCAGCGAGGCGTCTTGCGGCACGCGAGGTATGTCGGGGTTCATCACCTCGCTCAGGGTCGTTCCGGCGCGCGGCGAGGGGGGAGCAGTTGCGCCCTGCGCGCCGGCCACCTGTGCCAGCACGTCCACGCGGGAGAGCATCCCCACCAGCCGACCGTCCGCGTCCACCACGGGCAGGCGTTTCAGGCCGTGTGCGACCAGCCGCTCGACGGCTCCGCCGAGCGGTTCGTCCGCGCGCGCGGTGAGGACGGGCCGGGTCATCACCTCGGCCACCGAGAGGCCGGAGGATTGCAGTGCCTGCACGCTTTCAGCGACCTCGGCGGGCGTCAGCCGTTGCGCCACGGAGAGGCGGGTGAGCAGCCCGGCGCGCTCAATCAGGTCTTCGCTGGTCAGGATGCCCACCACGCGCCGGTCGGCGTCCACCACGGGCAGGGCTTTCAAGTTGTGCGTCAGCATGCGCTCCCACGCAGCGGCGACCGTCTCCTCCGGGCGCAGCGTCACCGGTTCGCCGGACATCACCTCGCGCACCGGTCGGTCGGCGGGCAATGGGTTCAGGTAGCGGTGGGTATAGCGTACTACTTGCACGGTCTCCAGGGTAATCAGCCCCTCGCGCACCATCGGGCCAACTGCGTCCAGCGCGCGGCGGATGTGCTCCTCGTCGTCCACCACCTCGATGCGCAGCGGCAAGTCTTCGGAGAGGCGCAACACGGCGGCGGTGTGGATGCGCGAATGCGCGCCGAAACCCGCCACGCCGCGCGTGACCGTGGTGCCAGCGATGCCGCGTGCCTTCAGTGCCTCCAGGATGGCGGCGTAGAGCGGTTTGCCGCGCCAGCGGTCGCTCTCGCCGATGTAGATGGTCAGCCGTTGGGCGGTTGAGGGAAGGGTACGTTTGGGCATGGTGTCCTCCATGCTCATTTTACAGCATCCTGCCGAGGTACAGGCCGAGCGCTGCCGCCAGCGCACCTGTCACGGCGCTGCCCAGCAGGTTGAGCAGGCCGGAGAACCACTGCCCGCTGAGCATCAGGTTGACGCTTTCTACCGTGTAGGATGAGAAGGTGGTGTACGAACCGAAGAAGCCCACCGCAATCAACAACCGCAGGCGCGGATCGATCAGAAAGCGGTCGGTGGTCAGCGCCACGAAGAGGCCGAGCAGCAGGCTGCCGCTCAGGTTGACGATCAGCGTGCCGAAAGGGAAGGCCGCGCCCAGCCGCTCGGCGGCCCACCCGCCCACGAAGTAACGGGCGCTGGCCCCGAACACCGCGCCCAAGCCGACGTACAGATAACGTTCCAAATCCATCCTCCTGAATGGAACACGGATGACGCGGAGGCAACGGATTTCCACAGAAAGCTCCTTTGATTTTGAGCCACGGGAATCTGCTCGATCCGCAAAATCCGCGTTCTGTTCCTGTGAGTTGCCCTCAAAGAAAAAACGATGAGCCTTTGTGATTCCCGGGACGCAAAAAAGCCTCCACCGCTTGGGGTAGAGGCCATCAGTCCCTGGGGGCGGTTTCGGCGAGCCTCATCGCCGCCGGGATTATATCATGGCGATCAGGACATCAGGCTTTGGGTGGAAGGATGGTCAGTTTCTGGATCTTCTCCAGGATGCGCTGGCGTTCAGCCTTGTCTTTCGCTGCGGCCAGCCGCGCCTTCAACTTGCGCAGTTTCGCCTTACGATGCCGTCGGCGACGAAGTTCTTTCTTCCGTTCGATAGCCATAGACACCTCCTGAATATGGATGCCGGATGTTTGCTTGCAATTTTACCATTTAGAGAGGGAAGATTGCAGAGGTGGAGCGAGGTCAGGGGAACAGGCGACGGGCTTTGACCTCGGCCACGGCGTCGTCGCGGTAGCGGTACAGGCGTGCCGGGCGACCTTCTCCGGTGCGGAAATGGGGCGTGGGCTCGATGATGTCCGCCTGCAGGATGCGGCGGCGGAAGTTGCGTTTGTCCAGTGGCTCGCCGAGGATGATCTCGTAGATGCGCTGCAACTCGCTCAGGGTGAAGGTCTCCGGGAGCAGTTCGAAGCCCACGGCGGTATATTCCAGCTTGTAGCGCAGCCGGCGCACGGCGTAGGCGATGATCTCGGCGTGGTCGAAGGCCAGCGGCGGCAAGTCGTCCACGGGGAACCAGCGGGCGGAATCCGCATCGTCGCCGCCGGAGACGCGCACCCGCGCGTCGGTGGGCACCAGCGCGAAGTAGGCCACGGTGATCACCCGTCCGCGCGGATCGCGGTTGGGGTCGCCGTAGGTGTACAGTTGCTCCAGGTACACCTCGCGCAGACCGGTTTCTTCCTCCAGTTCGCGCAACGCGGCCTCTTCGAGCGACTCATCCATGCCCACGAAGCCGCCAGGTAATGCCCAGCGACCTTCGAACGGCGGCTGTGCCCGGCGGATGAGCAGCACCTGCAGTCGGTCGTCGCGCACGGTGAAGACCACTACGTCCACGGTCAGCGCCGGGCGGGGATATTCGTAGGTGTACGTTCCGCGCTCGCTCATTGTGAACTCCAGAACAACTATACCTGGATTTGGGTTGTCTGGCAAGTCTTCGAATGGTTGGGCTGGTTCGTGGGTTGGCGAGAGATATTCGTTCTTTCAGGGTAGAATGGGAACGGATGGCACGCTTTTGACGTCATCAGTGTGTCGTGGTGATTTGCCAGTAGTGGAGGAGGGTATCCATGCGCTCAAAGCTTGCGTTGCTGATTGTATTGTTTCTGTTGACTGCCTGTACGATGCCTGTGCCAGCTTCTCAACAGCCGCCGGTTGCCAGGACATCGGCCCCGCTGCTCACGGTGACCTCGCTCAACCTGATCACGCTGGAATCGTTCCCGGTGCAGGTGCATGCGTTGGTCGCCGGCGTGCTGGCGGACAATTGTGTGGTCTTCGGCGAACCGACGGTGGAACGGCGGGACAATCTGTTCCTGATTACCTTCGCGCCCAGCCGCACCGGCGGGACGGACTGCGCTCCGGCTGGGGTGCCGTTCGAGAAGGTCGTGCCGTTGGACGTGTACGGCCTGCCGGCGGGCGAGTACCTGGTGGACGCCCAGGGCGTGCAGGCGGCGTTCTCGCTCAGTGTGGACAACCTGCTGCCTACCGAGGCCACCACGCCGTCCCCTGGCGAACCCACGTCCCTGCCCTCGACGCCGGAGCAGCCCCAGGCCACGCCCACGCAACCGGGGGCGGCGTTCCAG
>CAYSXA010000103.1:0-9893 GCA_964435005.1 uncultured Anaerolineaceae bacterium
CTAATTTACAGGATCTCTGGCCGTCGCTCAACCTTTTTGTGTCAGGTAACCAGTCCTGTAACTTCTATCTCGCAGCGCCTATGGCGTCGCCGTCGGCGTGACGGTCGGTGTCAGGGTCGGCGTGTGCGTCGGCGTGACCGTCGGGGTCGGCGTGATCGGCCCAAGCGGGGTATATACCTTATCCACCACCTCGCCAAACACGCCGAGCACACCCAGTGGCTGGCCGTTTACGGTCACATCGAGCGCCGCCCCGTTTCCGGTGAGGATCTCCACTGTGCGCCGTCCACCGAAGGTATATGCGCTGCCGGGAACCACACGCCCCTCAAACGCCACCTCTCCATCCACGCGCACGCGCATCCAGGCGCGCTGGCGCACCGCGATGAGCACGCTGACTGGTGCGTCCACAGGGGCCAGGTGCGGCGGCACCGTGGCGACCTCGCCACCCTCCACAGGGAACGGCGTCTGCAGAGGCGGGGAAGGGACAACGGTCACCGGCGCGGTGGGGGTGGGGGTAAAGGTTGGCGTCCCCAACAACACCTCAGCGATGGACGGCGGGGTGGGAGCAATTCCCACCGGACCTGCTTCAAACACGCGTCGCAGGCCCAGCACCACGGCGATTCCCATCACAACCAGCACAGGCAAGATGGTCAGCCAGTCCGTGGGCAGAAAACGCCGCCAAGCCACCGGAATCCAGCGGCGCGGACGGTCACTGGGAGGCTTTGGCGGCCTGAGTTGCGCCTGCAACCCTTCCGCGAAGCGCAACAGCAATGCGTCAGCATCCAGGTTGAGAAAGCGGGCGTAGTTGTGCAGCATGCCGCGCCCCTGCACGGGGGAAGGCAGGTCACGAAATCGACCGTCCTCCAGCGCTTCCAGGTAGCGTTCGGCGATATGGGTGTGCTGCTGCACATCACCCAGCGAGAGGCCAAGCAGTTCGCGCCGCTCACGGAGTCGTGCGCCGATCTCGGCGAAGATGTCCTCGGCGCGGCTGGCGACCTCTGCACCCGGCGATGACGGCGGTTCCGCAGGCGCCATGGACGCAGGCAATGACGCTTGCGGGCGGACTTCCGTCAGTAGTTCATCGGCATCCAGGCCGAGGAAACCCGCATACAGCCGCAAAAAGCCACGCCCCTGCGCCGGCGAAGGCAGGGCATCCCACTGATCCGCCTCCAGCGCCTGGAGATAGCGCAGGCGGATATGAGTCTCCTGCGCCGCCTGCTCCAGAGTGATCTGACGCGCCTCTCGCGCCTCTCGCAGTTGTTGCCCGATGCCTGTCATGGGATAGCACAAAACACCGGCCGGTCAGCAAGGCTGAACTCCGGCCGGTGCGGTGGGATCATGGGAGACGAATTACGCTTCCGCTTCTGCTTCAGACGCCTCGGCGGTCTCAGCCGATGCCTCCGCTTCCGTTTCGGCCTCGGCTTCGGCCTCCGCCGTGGCTTCAGCCTCTCTGGCAGCGACCTCCAGCGGCGAGGGTTCACCCTCGCGGTACACGATCACCTTGACCTCCGGCACCAGGTCAATGGTCAGGCGCACGTGCACAGTGTGCTCGCCCAGGTGGCGGAGCGGCTGAGCGTCAATCTGGCGCTTGGTGATCTCCACCCCGGCCTTCTCGCTGAGCGCGTCCGCGATCATCTGCGTGGTGATCGAACCGTACAATTTGCCGGTCTCGCCAGCGCGGGCGGGGAAGGCCAGGGTCAGCCCATCAAGCCGCTCAGCCACCGCGCTCAGTTCCTTGTTCAGTTCGGCGCGACGTTTCTCCGCCTCAGCCTTGATCCGCTCGGCCATCTTCATCGCCGCCGGCGTGGCCAGCACAGCCAGCCCCTGCGGGATCAGGTAGTTGCGGCCATAGCCGTTGGCGACCTTCTTAACCTCGCCAGCGCGCCCCAGTTTGTATACGTCTTGCAACAACAGTACCTTCATGGTCTCAAGCCCTTTCTTCGTTCAGGATATCGCTGCCGTACGGCAGGCCCGGGCGAAGGGTACCACGCACCAGGCGAGGGAGATTGTACCAGAAGGAGAAAGGAGCGTCAAATCGAAACCGTTTACGGCGTGGCCTCCCAACTGGGCGCGGGTGTGGCGCGCAGCAGCAACGCCTGCACCATCCAACCGCGCAGATCGTACTGCGGCACGTACACCTCCACCCAGGTGGCGTTCTCCGCTTCCACCGGCAGGTCGCTGACCACCTGAACCAGCGTGCCGTTGGCGATGGAGCGCAGGATGTGCGCATTGAAACTGGGATCTTCCCGCACGTAGGCGCCGCCGTACTCCGCCGGCGCGTTCACAATGGCGTATACCGGCGGAATGGTGGGGGTTGGAGACGGCGTGTCCGTCACCGCGGGGGACGGGAGCACCACAGGTGGCGTGGGCGTTGTGGTGGGTTGTGGTGAAGCGGTCATCGTAGGCGTGGCGGTGGGCACAGGCGGGGCCGATGGCGTGGGGCTGACCAGGACAACCGCCGTGGGCATGGCCATGACAGACACATTATTATTCCCTTCCGGCGGGGTCGTCTGCAGCATCGCCGCTTTTGGCAGAAAAACAAGCGCCCCCAGGATGCCTCCGGCCAGCAATGTTGCGCCCACCGTGACCGGCCAATGCGCCGGGCGGAACCCCAACTGCCACAACGCCACCGCCCCGGCAAGCAACGCCAGGGTGAACTGGAACAGCAACAGCCGCAGCCAGGGATCGCGATGTCCCATGCCGATTTGCACCAGCGGGAAGTACAGCGCGTAGGCCAGCAGCGCGTTTGCCAGATACACCCGCCGGTCGGCACGGAGCAGCCACTGCGCGGTGCCCAATGCCCCGATAACGGCCAGCAAGACTTCCACAGCGAAGAACGGCGCTGGCGGCGTCGGGATCGAGACGCTCAACGCTACGAGTGCCGCGCGCACAGCCACGGCCACACCAAGCACCAGCCCGCCCCCAACGACAAGCGCGCCCAGGCTCTCGCCGATCAGGCGGGGCGCACCAAGCAACAAACCTAATGACAGGCCAATCACCGGCGCCATGAGCGGCGTGATCAACACCCCAAACAACACCAGACCGAGCGACCCCGAAGGCGCCACGGTGCCCAGCGCGATCACCAGGCCAGCCAGCAGCGAATAGCCAAAAAAGCCTACCGTGGGGATCACGCGACGGGCCAGGTCGCGCTGTGCCGCGTTCCGTTCATCCAGGCTGAGCGGCAGGCGGGAACGGCGTCTTCGTCGGCGGGGGGAAGGAGAGGATGTGCTCATTTCCGGAGAGAGGCGACCAGCCGCAGGGGATGTTCAATCAGATCGAGCGCGGTGTGGATATCGGGTACCACGAGGTCGGCGGCGAGCAGGGTTTCTACCGCCGTGCCCTCAGCGGAGAGCACACACACGCCGATCGCCGCCTCGCGCAGCATGGCGGCGTCGTTCGCGCCCTGGCCGATAGCGATCACGTGTTCTGCACCCAGGCGCTGCACATACGCCGCCTTCTGTCCCGCTTCCTGACCGCGCATCACGCGCACCGCCTGGATCTTCAACTGCTCGTCAATCAACCGCTGTTTGCCGTGCGTGTCTGCGGTCAGCAAGTGCAGTTCCAGCCGGTCACGCAGGGCGGTCAGGCGGGTGACCAGGCCGTCGATCAGGCGTCCGTCCACCGCCAGGGTGCCGTTCACGTCGCTCACCAGGTGCTCCAAGCGGACGGTACCGCGCCCGGGAATCGTGAGCTCAATCATGGCATGATTATACACCGAAGAGCCAGCAGGCACTTCGACGGCGATCGCCCATGATCCCGTCGAAGGAGCGTGTAAACCTCCAGAACACGAAGGTTGCTCTCTGTGAGCACAAAGCAATCCCTGCTGTGCACTTTATATCTTTGTGACGCCCTTCGCTCAAACGAACTGATGGGCAATCTCCACCTTGTCCAATTGACGCCGCCCCCTGCAGGCGGTACAATCACCTTCGTCATGGAACTACTTGAAACGCTAAACCCTCAGCAACGGGAGGCCGTCACGGCGTCGCCAGGGCCGGTGCTCGTGGTCGCCGGCCCTGGGTCGGGCAAAACGCGCGTGCTCACCCACCGCATCGCCTACCTGATCAGCGCCCTGGGCGTGCGCCCTTATCACATCCTGGCGGTGACGTTCACCAACAAAGCCGCCCGCGAAATGGAGCAGCGCGTGGGCGCGCTGCTTGGCTCGCAGGCGCACGGCCTGTCGCTTGGGACGTTCCACGCCTTCTGCGCCCGGTTGTTGCGCCGCGAGGCCGATCATCTGCCTTTCGAGCCGAACTTCGTGATCTTCGACGCAGACGACCAGATTGGCCTGGTGAAACGGGTGCTCAAAGACCTGAACCTGGACGAAAAGCAATACAACCCCTACCGCGTCCACAACGCAATCTCCCGCGCCAAGAACGAGCTGATCTTCCCCGAAGACTACCCGCGCAACTCCTACCGCGACGAGGTGGTGCAACGCGTCTATGAGCAGTACCAGAACCGCCTGATGCTGAGCAACGCGCTGGATTTCGACGACCTGCTGCTCTGGACAGCCCATCTGTTGGAGACCAACCCCGCTGTGCGCGAACGCTACGCCCGTCGCCTGGAGCACGTGCTGGTGGACGAATTCCAGGACACGAACACAGCGCAATACGTGCTGCTGCGCCACCTGAGCGCGTACCACCGCCAGATTTTCGTGGTGGGCGACACGGATCAATCCATCTACCGCTGGCGCGGCGCAGACTACCGCAACGTGATGCGTTTTCAGCAAGACTTCCCCGACGCCCAGGTCATCCTGTTGGAGGAAAACTACCGCTCCACGCAGCGCATCCTGGATGTGGCCATGGCGGTGATTGCCCCTAACCGCCACCGCCAGCCGAAGAAACTGTTCACCCAACGCGGCCAGGGCGCCAAACCAGTGTTCCACGAGGCCTTCGACGACCGCGACGAGGCCGCTTTCGTGGTGGACACCATCGCCACGCTGGTCGCGCGCGGCCAGGCCCGCCCCGGCGATTGCGCCGTAATGTACCGCACCAACGCGCAGTCCCGCCTCTTAGAGGAAGCGTTCCTGCGCGCCGGACTGCCTTATCGGCTGGTCGGGGCACAACGCTTCTACGGTCGGCGCGAGGTGAAGGACGTGATCGCCTACCTGCGTCTGGCCCAGAACCCGCACGACGAGAGCAGCCTGCTGCGCGTGATCAACGTGCCCACGCGCGGCATCGGCGCCAAGACGATCGCTGCGCTGCGCACGCGCGCCCGCCAGGTGCGGCGCACGCCAGGCGACCTGTTGCTCGACCTGGCGCAGGGCGAGGATTCGCCCAACTGGTCGCACTTCTCGCCGCGCGCGGCGAAGGCGCTGGCCGCCTTCGGGGGACTGCTCCGGCACTGGCGCGACCTGCTGCCGCAAACCACGCCGTTGCAACTGATGGATCACATCCTGCACGACGTGGACTACCGCACGTACATCGACGACGGCACCGAAGAAGGGGCGCAGCGTTGGGAGAACGTGGAAGAACTGCGCCGCCTGGCCGCCGAATTCGATCAGTCCACGCTGGACGCCTTCCTGGAGCGCGTCGCGCTGGTCTCCGACCAGGACACGCTGACCGACGACACGGACATTCCCACGCTGCTCACGCTGCACGCCGCTAAAGGGCTGGAGTTCCCCGTGGTGTTCATCGTCGGCCTGGATGACGGCTGGCTGCCCCATGCGCGTTCGCTGGAAGACCCCGAAGCCATGGAGGAAGAACGCCGGCTGTTTTACGTGGGTATCACCCGTGCCAAAGATCGGCTGTACCTGGTGCGCGCGTTGAACCGCACCCGCTACGGCTACGCCGACCCCACCGAGCCTTCGCGCTTCCTGGATGACATCCCGCCCGACCTGCTCGCCGGTGAGCACCCCACGCGCACGGGACACAGGGGTGCTATACCCGGTTGGGAAACGTTCGTCGGGCCCAAGCCGCGCGCCGTCGAGGTGAAACAGCCGCGCTATCAGGTCGGGATGCGCGTGCGGCACCCCACCTTCGGCGAGGGGATGGTGTTGAACAGCCGTGTGGACGATGACGATGAAGTGGTGGACGTGGTATTCGAGAGCGTGGGGATCAAACGCCTGGCAGCATCCATTGCGAAACTGGAAATCCTGTAGGCGGATGCCACCGAAAACGCATCTGCAATTCTTTTAGAGGAGGAAACACACTGATGAACGTACTGGTTACTGGTGGAGCAGGATACATCGGCTCTGCCACCGCCGAAGCCCTGATTCGGGCCGGCTATCAGGTCACCGTGTACGATTCGCTGGTCACCGGGCACCGCGAAGCCGTACCGGCGGGCGCGCGCTTCGTGCACGCCGACCTGGCCGACCGCGAAACGCTGATCGAGACGCTGAAGCAGGGCTCCTTCGACGCTATCCTGCATTTTGCTGCGTCCATTGAGGCCGGCGAATCCATGCGCCATCCGGGGCGCTTCTTCCAGAACAACGTGGCGAATTCGCTCCAACTGATCGAGCTGGCCGTGCAGGCTGGCGTGAAGCGCTTTGTGCTGTCCTCCACGGCGGCCATTTTCGCCTCCAGCGACGAACCGCTGGCGGAAGATTCCCCTATCGACCCACAGAACGTGTACGGCGCGACCAAGCGAATGATCGAGCAGGCGCTGGAGTGGTACCGCCGCATCCACGGCTTGCACTTCGCCGCACTGCGCTACTTCAACGCAGCCGGCGCGCTGCCCCACCGCGGTGAGGCGCATCAGCCCGAAACACACCTGATCCCGCTGGTGCTCAACGTGGCACTCGGCAAGCGCGAGAACATTAAAATTTTCGGCACGGACTACCCCACGCCGGACGGCACCTGCATCCGGGATTACATTCACATCAGCGACCTGGTATCTGCGCACCTGCTGGCGCTGGACGCGCTCCAGGAGAGCGACCGGCTGGTGTACAACCTGGGCAACGGCGCGGGTTACTCCGTGCGCGAGGTGATCGAAACCGCCCGCGAGGTGACCGGCCACCCCATTCCGGCAGTGGAATCGCCGCGCCGTCCCGGCGATGCGCCGCGTCTGGTGGCCTCCTCCGAACGCATCCGCCGTGAACTCGGCTGGCAACCACAGTTCCCCGACCTGCGGGACATCATCGCCAGCGCCTGGGAATGGCACCGCACCCACCCGGACGGCTACGCCAACCACCGCCCGTGACCTCGCTCACCCTGGGTGTGATCGCGGACACCCACGTCCCCGACCGCGCGCGGGAGGTGCCACGGTGGACGATGGAGGTCTTCCGCCACGCCAAAGTGCAGGCTATCCTGCACGCCGGCGATTTGAGCCACCCTCGCGTGCTGGAGACCTTGCAGGCCATCGCACCGACCTTCGCTGTGCGCGGCAACCGCGACTGGTGGTTGCTACGCCACCTGCCGAGGGCGCGCACGCTGACCTTCGGCGGCACGACGGTTTACCTGACGCACGGGCACATGAACCTGAGGCGCTACCTGCTGGACAAAGCGCGGCATCTTTTACTCGGCAACCCCTACTCGCTGTTCGAGCAACGCATGGCACACCTGCCCGTAGCCGCCGACGTACTGGTCTTCGGGCACACGCACCACCCGGTCAACCGTATGGTAGAGGGACGGTTGCTGTTCAACCCTGGCTCGGCGTGTTGTCCGTTGCTGAAGGATGTACCGCCCTCGGTCGGGCTGTTGTACATCACCGCTGGGGAGGTGCACGGTGAGATCGTTCCTCAGCCCTGAACCGCCGTCCTCACCCGCAAGTTTACCCCCCCAATCCTAGACCACAAAACCGTCTGTCGAACCGCCACAACCCGACCTGCCGACCGATCTCGAACGCGCGGGCGTACTCCCGTGTTGTAATTGGCCGATTGAGTTCTGGGTATTTTTGCGCGCTCACTTCCCCCTCCGGTCGGTATTGCGCCATGATGTTCACATACGTGTCTGGCGAGATCTCCTCTGCCAGAAAGCGCAGGATGGCTGCTGTCTCCTCCAGCATGCCGGGCATCACCAGGTGACGCACCAGCACGCCGCGCAACGCCAGGCCACGCTCGTCAAAAGTCAACGCGCCGACCTGGCGATGCATCTCACGCAACGCCTGCCGTGCGACTTCGGGGTAATCGGGTGCTTTCAGGTAGCGACGCGCCCGATCGCGGCTCCACAACTTGAAATCCGGCATATAGATGTCCACCACCCCATCGAGCAGGCGCAGACTTTCCAGCGCATCGTAAGCCGAAGTATTGTACACGATGGGCAGCCGCAGTCCGCCCTCCACGGCCAGCACCAGCGCTTCGAGCACCTGCGGCACCACGTGTTCCGGTGTGACCAGGTTGATGTTATGGCAGCCCTGGTGCTGCAGGGCGAGCATCATCCCGGCCAACTCCTCCGGCGGCGTTTCGCGGCCATGCCCAAGATGGCTGATATCGTAGTTCTGGCAGAACACGCAGCGCAGGTTGCAGTGCGCGAAGAAAATCGTCCCGCTGCCGCGCCATCCTCGCAGACAGTTCTCTTCGCCCAGGTGAGGGAAGAAACTGCTCACAACAACGTAGCGACCCGTGCAACAGATCGCACGCTCATCCGCCAGACGATCCGCCTCACAATTCCGCGGGCAGGCACGGCAGGCCGCCAGGCCCTGCACCGCCTGCTGCGCCCGCCGTTGCAGCTCCCCCGTGCGATACAAACGCAGATAGGCGGGCTCGAAGTCGTGCCCCGAACGCTGAAAGTAAGCATCCATCGCTTCCATTGTACCCGTTTCTTCCTTCGGATGGGAAGAGCGGAAAATCCGCAGCGACCAAGTGCGGTACAATTGCCTCACTCCGATCTGACGAGGTTGACCCTTGTTCGAAATTATCTTTCTCGGCACTTCCGCCTCGGCGCCTTCGGTGCACCGAGGGCTCTCTGCGCAACTGATCAAGCACAACGAGCACCGCTTTCTGGTGGATTGTGGCGAAGGCACACAGCGCCAGATCCTGCGCGCAGGCATCGGCTTCAAGCGCCTGAACCGCATCCTGATCACCCACGGCCACCTGGATCACATCCTGGGACTGGCCGGGCTGCTCTCCACGCTCACCCGCTGGGAAGCGATGGACGAGCTGGAGATCTGGGCCGGGCGGTGGGCGCTGGAGCGCATCCGCGATCTGGTGTTTGGGGTGGTGCTCCGCGATGCCAAGCCACCGCTACCGGTACACCTGCGCGAAATCTCGCCAGGGGCAATCTTCGAGGATCGGGATTTCCGCATCACGGCTTTCCCCGTCAGCCACCGCGGGCCGGATTGCTACGGTTTTCTCTTTGAAGAAAAATCGCGCCGGCCTTTCCTGCCCGAGAAGGCCGAGGAGCTGAACATCCCGCCTGGGCCGTGGCGGCGTGACCTGGTCGAGGGAAAAAGCGTCACCCTGCCGGATGGACGCGTGATCCACCCCGATCAGGTGCTGGGCCCGGAGCGCCCCGGCGCGCGACTGGTGCACATCGGCGACACGGGGCGCATCCGCAACCTGGTAAACGTCTGCCAGAACGCGGACGCGCTGGTGATCGAAGCCACCTACCTCGAAGAGGACGCCGAGATGGCCCGCCGCTTCGCCCACCTGACCGCTCATCGGGCCGCCACCCTGGCCGCCGAGGCCGGCGTGGGACATCTGATCCTCACCCACCTGTCCCGCCGCTACCGCGAACGGGACGTGCTCGCAGAGGCACAGGCGGTCTTTCCCAACACCTTTGTCGCACGGGATTTCGATCTGTTCCAGGTGAAACGGGGAGAGTGTGTTCAGGTCAGGAAGTAGAACTTCCCGACCGCAAGGGCATCAACTTCTTTCACGCGATTCGCGCCAGGCGAAGAACGCTTCCAGGACGTGCGGATCGAAGTGCCTGCCGCTCTGCGCACGCAAATACGCCAGCGTGCGCTCCAGCCCACATTCCGCACGAAATAAAGTGCGATTCTGATAATTTGTTGCCCACTAT
>CAYSXA010000104.1:0-9800 GCA_964435005.1 uncultured Anaerolineaceae bacterium
AGACGCGCACCGTGGTGCTGGACTTCGGCGCGGGCTGGCGGCAACTGCTCAACGCCCCCGGCCTGGAAGGGCACGTGGACATCCGCCAGCTGTGGCCCAACGCCGTGCGCCCCTTGCGCTGGAACCCGCTACAGATCGGCGCTCACATCGACCCTGAAACCCAATGGCGCGCCTTCGCCGACATCTTCGCCGGAATCACCCTGCTCGGCGTGCGCCGCCAGAAGCAGGAACTCCTGCAGGCGCTGCGCCAGGTGTACCTGCGCCACGGGGTGCTGGTGGACGACCCCGAAGTGCGCGCCGACCCCCAATGGGGCCGGGTGCGCGACGCGGAAGAAGCCGCCCTCGCCAGGGCCCCCGTGGGCACCTCTCTGGGCGACCTGGACTACGACGCCCGCCGCGCGCTCGCCGTGCGCCGCTCTCAGTCCTGCGGCTTGGCCGACCTGTACGCCGTGGTGGAGGACAAACTGGACGCCGTGTCCCCGCGCGACGTGATGCTGCGCGGCGTGCTCGAAGGCATTCTGCAACGCCTCAATCCCCTGGTCCAGGGCGCGGCTTCCACCCTCTTCGCCCCCGGCCCGGACAGCGTGCCCATCGAAGACCTGGGCAGGCCGTGGGGCGTGACCATCATCGAGGGCGGCGCGTTCCTGGACGAACTCGGCAAGGCGTTCCTGCTCGGCTGGGCGGGCTGGCACCTCTACACCGATATGGTCGCCCGCCGCGTCCACCACCGCAACGGCCAGGACGAACCCATGCTTCAGATCGTGTACGAGGAGGCCAACAAAATCTTCGTCAAGGAGCAGAGCAGCGGCGAGAGCGACGGCCTTTCGGCCAACCAGCGCGCCGGGGATATGTTCCGCGACGCCCGCAAGTACGGCGTGCGCCTGCACGTGATCACCCAGGCCCCTCACCTGATCCCGGACGACATCATCTCGTCCTGCTCCAACCTGGTGATCGGCTTCCTGAAGAACCCCAAAGACAAGGACATCGTGCTTTCCGCCCTGGCGCGTTCCGAGAAGGGCTTCCGCGATGAGGAGTGGCGGCGCTTCCTGGACGACCTCCCCATCGCCTGGGCGATCGGGCGCTTCCCCTACACCATGCAGCGCGCTCAGATGCGCCCCTTCCTCTTCCGCCCCCTCCGGCTCGATGTGCCCGAACCCTCCGATGCGGAGATCGCCGAGAAACTCGGACGCTTGAAACCTTGACAGGGAGGGTGTGAGGAGATGAGGACATGCCGCCTGCGATCTCGATGCCCCGGAGGTTGGTGCTGATGGCCAGAGACTTCAACCAGGAGAACAAAATCCAAATCCCCGTACTCGTCTTCTACGTGGACCAACGGACCGGACAGGTGCTCGACCATGAGGTGTGCTCCTTCGAGGACGCCGCTGTGCGCCTGGTGCTCACCGGCCACGGAGCGGAAACCGAAGACGAATCCACGACAGAGGAGCGCAGATGACCCGTCCGCAGATGAACGCAGATGGGTTTGTCCATCGGCGCTCACCTGCGACATCTGCGGACAACCAAGGAGGTGGCTCTGTGAAATCCCGTACCCTGCAAATCCTCGCCCTGGTGGTCGTGTTGGTGTTGGGGGCGATGATGATGAAGCCCGCTTCCAAAGTCCCCGTGGTGGTCGCCGCAACCGACCTGCCGCGCGGCCACCGCATCACCGACCAGGACCTGGCCGTGGTGCAACTCCCGGCCAACGCCGTGCCCAAAGGGGCCTTCCAGTCCCCGGACGCGCTGGTCGGTCAGGTGGTGCGCTTCTCCCGCGCCGCCGGAGACTTCATCCTGCCTCAGCACGTGGGCGCAGAATTGCTCATGGACTTACAGCCCGATGAGCGCGGCATCGGCGTGCCGGTGAACGCGGCGGGCGGCCTGGCCGGGCTGTTGCAACCCGGCGACACCGTGGACGTGATCGCCGTGTTGGAGAGCGGCGACGCCTTCAACCCCTTCGTCCCGACCACCACCGCCACGGAAGGCCAGCCCGACCAGAACGCGCCCCTGCCGCCCCCTTCCGGCCCCTACGCCAAACTGCTGCTCACCGGCCTGCGCGTGCTGTACGTCTCCCCCGACTTCCGCGCCCCGGAAACGTCCACCACGTCCCAGGAGAGCGGCAGCAGCCTGACGGCGGCCCCTTCGCGCGGCGCGGGCAGCAGCGGGGTGGTGGTGCTCGCCGTGCCGGTCAACCCGGTTTCCGTGGTCTGGGACTTCGGTGCGGAGGCCGCTGCCTCGCCGGTCGTCCAGACGGTGAACGCCGCCGAACTGCTCTCCGCCGTGGTGGACGGCGGGGCGTCCATCCGCCTGCTGCTCGACCCGAAAGAGCCTGCCGAAACCCGCACCGCAGGCGTGTACCTGCAATCCCTGATCGTGCCCCCGCCGCCGGAAGGCACGCCGGAGCCGCAGGCCAATCCCCCCGGAGGTGCGCCATGACCTGGGGTGTCAGCAACAACGGCACGCAGTCGGGCGCGGTCAGCCTGGTGCTCGCTGGCACCCAGCAGGCCGTGAACGCCTGGTACGCTCTCCTCCAGGCCGACGACCGCTTCCGCGTCCCCTTCGTCTCCACCCACCCCGACGACCTGCGCGCCAAGCTCACCGCCGCCAGCGCCGATGCGCTGCTGCTCCACGGCCCGCTCTTCCCTTCCCCCGCTGACCTGGCCAGCTTCCTCACCGGCCTGACCGCCCTCCCCGTGTACGTGGTCGTGCCCCCCGGCGTCTCCGACGATGACCTGGCTCCCATCCGCCAGGTCGGGAGCGTGCGCGGCGTCTGGCCGGACGAGGACATGCTCGCCGTGGTCAATCAGGTGTTCGCCGACGTGAACGCCAACCGCCAGCCTGCGCCGCAGGTCTCCGCCTGGGGCGGGAACGGACGGACGGCGACCGCCCCCCGCTCGGTGCGTATCGTCGCCGTCTGGAACCAGAAGGGCGGCGTGGGCAAGACCACCCTCGCTACCAGCCTGGCCGTGATCGCCGCCCAGCGCGGCCTCTCCACCCTGCTCATCGGGCTGGGCGCGCCCGACGATCTCCCCTTGCGCTTCCCCGAACTGCGCGCCTCCCCCAACATCGACACCTGGCGCAACAACCCCACCATCGAGGGGCTGCGCCTGGCCCTCCAACGCTACGGCAGCCTGAACGTGCTGGCAGGTTTCCCCGATGTGCTCTCCGAGGCCGCCGCCCTCAACACCCCCGACGACGCCCCCGATTCCATCGCCAACCTGGTCAACCAGGCCGTGCGCGACGGCCACAGCGTGGTGGTGCTGGACGTGTCCCACAACCAGCTCGCCCCGTCCGCCCTGGCCGCGGCCAACACCCTGCTGCTGGTCAGTGAACCCTCCCTCTCCGGCGTGCTTGCTTCCACCGAAGCCTACCGCCTGGTCTCGGAGCGAATGCAGGGCCGCCATGCCATCGCCCCCAACCGCATCTTCGTGGTGCTCAACCGCGTCTCCGGGGAACGCATCGCCCCAGACCAGTGGCATCGCTTCGCGGCGGAGGTCTCCGGCCAGCCCTTCCCGACCGTGGCGCTGGAAATCCCCGATCTGGCCGAGGTGGGACGCTTCCAGGATCGCCGCCGCCTGCCCGTGGAAGCCTCGCAACGCTTTGCCCAATCGCTGCACCGCCTGGCCGATTTGCTGCTCGGCGACGCGCCCGCCGTGAGCGCCCCCGCCGCGCCAACGACGAAGAAAGCCCTCTCCCTGGGGCCGATCAAGGTCAAACTGTGAGGTGAGGCCATGAACATGGAGCGCATCTTCCAGATCACCGCCATCCTCGTCGGGGTATTCGCTGCCGTGTACCTGTTCATCCATTGGGGTGGGGGCGTGCTGTTGTTCTGGCTGCCCAGGAAAAGCCGCCTGCGCCAGGCGGTGGAGCGGGCGCAGCGGTCTTCCGGGGACATTGGCAGCAGCCTTCTGCTCGCCGGGATGATCGGCTTCGGCCTGCTGGGGCTGCTGGCGCTTTTGACCCTCATCCGGCTGGCCCTGACCCGGCCTGCGGAAGCCTGGGTGTTCCTGGGCGAGAATGCCCCGGAGGTTTCGCTGGGTGTGGTCACGGTGGGGTTGATCATGGCCCTCGTCCGAGACCAGAGCGCGATCGTCCCGCCGGGTGTGTCGCCGGAGATATGCCAGCAGATCGAGGACGCCTGGAACACGGGCGACCTGATCCGGTGGGCGGTGCTCTACCTGCTCCACGCGCCGGAAGGTGAACGGGAATCCTTCGTCGAAGCCCTGAAGGCCGGGTTCCCGAAACAGGACGTGGACTTCATCCTGCAACGGGTGGAGCAGGAGCGCCGATTACTGGCGATGAGGAAAGCGAGGTGAACCATGCTCTGGTGGATTCTGGGACTGATCGTTGCGGCTGCGGTGTACTTCTTCCTCACCTGGCCGAAGGACGAAGACTCGTTGTTGGAAGCCATCGAGCGAATCTACACCGAACTGGACGAGGACGGGAAGCGCAAGATGGAACGCTTCGGCGACTGGCTCCTGGCGCACCAGGAGCGCCAGCAACGGAAGAAGGAGTGACCCGATGCCCGGATGGTCGAACTACGTACAGACCGCGCCCGCGCATCAGACGGACGGCCTGGTGGACGAGGCCGTGAGCCGGGCCAACTTTCCCTTCGAGGTGCTGCGCGACAAGGGGCGGCTGGCTTCCGCCGTGACCCAACTGGTGGAGCAGATCGCCGCCGAACGCCGTCTCTCCCTGCCCACCAACCAGATTCAGGCGTTCGCTTCCCAGGTCATCAAGCGTCTCTCCGGCTACGGCTTCCTGGACGACCTGCTGCCCCCGAAGCGCACCGACATCGAGGAGATCATGGTCAATTCGGACGGCCTGGTCTCCATCCTGCGCAAGAGCGCCCTCTACCCCGAATCGCTGGACGTGCGCCCGTCCGTGGATGAGGTCTGGCGGGCAGTGGAAACCCTGCTCGGCCCCATGAACAAGGCCATCTCCGAGGCCGTGCCCGCCATCTCCGCCCGCATGCGCCGCACGGAGCACTTCGGCGGGGCGCGCATCCAGGTGATCCACCCCGTAGTCGCCCCCGGCGGCGACTACCCCGTGCTCAGCATCCGCCTGTTCGAGCCACGCCCCGTGCCCCCGGAGCAAATCCTCGCCTGGGGCGTCGCGCCGGGGTTCGTCCTCGACGCCCTGCTCGAATGGGTGGCCCAGACCGTGCGGGTGATGGTGCTCGGCGGTACGCGCCTGGGCAAGACCACCCTGCTCTCCGCCCTCTGCCACGGCATCCCCCGCGAGGCGCGCATCGTCAAGGTAGAAGACCCGGAGGAAATCTGGCTCCCGCACCAGAACGTGGTCACCATCGAAGCCCGCCCGAAGCAGTACGGCGTGGACGTGACCGAGATCACCCTGGCCGATGGGGTGGATTTGGCGCTGCGCCTGGCCCCCAACTGGCTGATCGTGGGTGAGGTGCGTACCGGCCAGGCGGCGCTGGCCCTGTTCCGCGCCCAGATGAGCGACCACCCCGGCTTGACCACCTTCCACGCCGAAAGCCCGATCCACGGCCTGACCCGCCTGATGAACATCGCCTTCACCGACGCGGGCGTGCGCGGGGAAGCCGTCAAAGGGCAGTTCGTCCAGGCAGTCGATCTGGTGGTGCAACTCGGCTGGATGGACGGGCGGCGGGTGATCGAGGGCGTGTGGGAAGTGGCGCCGGAACTCAAGGGCGGCAACGTGAAGTTCATCCCGCTCTACCAGCACGGGGACGGGGAAATCCGTCCCATGACCCGCATCCGGAGGCATCTATGGCCGGGATCAACCTTGAAAACATCGGCCAAGTCCTGACCCTGCTCGCCCTGGGGGGGCTGGCCTACCTGTCCCTGGAATGGTGGCGCGAACGGCGCACCGGGCAGAGCCTGGCCGCCTTCCGCCAGCCGCAGCAGACGGCGGCGAGGACTGCCGTCGCCTACGGCTCCCAGGCCCACCGCATCCGCCTGGCTGCCGCCGCCTACGGCCTGGACGTGACCGGCTGGGAACAGGCTGCCCTCTACACCGCCTATGCCGTGCTCTCCCTGCCCCTGGTGTTCGCCCTGCTCTCCCTGAAGCGCGGGGCGCTGCTGGCGCTCGGCGGTCCGCCCCTCGCGGTGATGATCGTGAACAGCACCATCGAAGGCAAATGGCACGACTACCGCGCCAGGATGGTGCGCGAAATTCCCCTGCTCATGTCCCGTCTCTCCGGGACGCTCCAGGTGCGCCAGAACGTGCGCCTGGCGCTCTCCGATGAGGTGCAAAACCTCGATCCAAAGGGGCCGCTGCGCGAGTGGTTGACCTACGTGACCGCCGGTTTGCAGCGCGGGGAGAAACTGTCGCGCTACCAGGAAGAAGCGCGGGCGATCTCCCCGGCGCTGGCGCTCTTGATCACCCAACTCGAACGCGCCCAGGAAACCGGCGGTGGGGGCTATGCGGACGCCTTCACCACCTCGGCTTTGCGTTTGCAGGACATCCTCACCGTGCAGGCTGAAGCGCACGCCACCGCTGCCAGCGCCCGCAAGGTGATCCGCAACATCGTGCTCATGCTGGGTATCTCGATAGTCTCTATGTTCCGGCAGCTGCCCGTTGGGATCGCCCCGGCCTGGATGGACGCCGGATTGCTGCTCTTGATCGCCTGGGCGTTCTACGGTTGGAACTACATCAACCACTTGATTGCGGAGGTGGTGGAATGAGCCTCACCCTGATCCAGGACTTCACCCTGTGGGGTGGGTATGTACTCAGTGTGCTTGCTCTGGGTGGCTTGGCTTATGCCTTCGTTGGGATCGTGTTCGACCTGGGCAGCGCCAAAAACCCGGTGCTCGACTTCGCCAGGCGCGGGGCTTCCAGCCGCGAGGTGTTGGGGGAGCAAGTGGCGCAACACGCCCCCTGGGACATTCAGGAAGATGTCTTTTGGGCGAATCTGGGTGGAGTGGAAACCTCGGTGGGTGAGGTGTACTACCGCGCTCTGGTTTATGGTCTGCTCGCGGCCACCGTGCTGCTGGTCTATCGCGCACCAGCGGCGCTGACCCTTCCCGTGTTGGCTTTCTACTGGCCGATCCAGAGAGTGAAGTCCGCGGCGCACAAAGCACGATCGGGGATCGTGAGACAGATCCCGGAGATCGCCACCCTGATGGCCGCTGAACTCGCGGCGGGTAACCCGCCCGATCTGGCGCTGCGGCGCGTAGCAAGTGGCCCGATGGGGCGGCTGGTCGAGGAGGCCGTAGCGCTTTCGGGGCAATCCGGTCGCCCGCTCTTCAGCCGCGGACAGACGCGCGGCACGCTGGTCGAGGTCTTCGAGCGCACCGGCGAGCCCATCTTGCGCTCGTTTGCCACCCAGATTGACCGCGTGGCCGAAATCGGCACGCGCGGGGCGCAGTTGATGGATCAGGTGGCGCAGGCCATTACCACCGAGCACCAGACTCGCATCCGTACCCAGACGCGCGAACTGGACAGCAAACTGACCATTGCCACCGGCCTGTTTTTCTTCTTCCCCCTGTCGCTGTTCATCCTGGCCGCGCTGGGTGCGCCGCTGATGAATATGTTTGGCGGGGGATGAGAAGGCTACGGATGAACGCAGATCGGCGCAGGCCGCTCATTGCCACGCTGCTCGCGGTTGTTCTGGCGTTGGTCTTCGCCCGTCCAGCCCACGCCGCAGGGTGCGAACCGCGCTTCGTCGGGGATCGCTGGGCGTTCCAGGGCGCGGTGGTGGAGCAGGCGGCCTACAACTGGCGCTTCCTGGATTTGCCTGTAGTGCGCGTGGCCTGCGGCGCCGCCAGCGTGTGGGTGGCTGTGCAGGGAGAGACGCCACCCGTGGGCGTAGTGGTGAGGGTGAGGTCTCACCCCGAAGATTGTGATTTGGCCTGGTGTAACCTGGCACGCTGGTACGCGGACACAACCGTTTGGTCAGAAGCGGACTTCATCCGCGAGGGTCGCGGCCCCTGGTTCCCCTGGCGAATGCTGTTCTGGAACGTGGAGGTGCTGCACGTGGGATCCCATTGCGCCGTTTCGTGCTCATCCCGCACACCGACGTGAGCGGGGTGTCGCATCGTGGCCGAAGATGAACCTTTTGGGGTGTCGGAGAAAAGTTATGGACGCCTGTCCACTTTGGACGGCGGATGAAAAGCCGGTGGGATGATGAGCAAGATGGGAACCCGAAAACCGATGGACTCGGCCAGAGGAGACCTGTTGCTTCGCTATACCTGGGAACTGCTTCTCGTGACGGTGGTGATGAGACTGACGGCCTACACCAGTGAAACAGCCTTGCAGCGGGTGACAGCTTTGGCGGCTGAGCCGATTGCCGGGGATTACGTTGTTGTGCTGTTCTGGGCCAATCTGCTCCGTTGGGTGGCTTTGTTGGTGGACCTCTATGCGCTTGGGATCATCCTGAACGGGGTCGGGGTGCTCTTTCGCGTTCTGGATACCACCATCACCCTGCCCAGCCTGGGAAAACGGGTGAAATATTGCGCTCCCTGGACGCTGATCGGCGTGCCGATGGGGATGGTCGCGCTCCATGCCCACCACCTGGGCGGGGGCTGGTCGCATGCTGCCGGTGAATTGTGGCGCTGGCTGATATAGGCCTGACCCAACCTTGATGGTGCTTGTGGAAGTGCGTAAGGTGTTGAACTTCTTCGTCGCGTCCACGGCGTTCTGGGCACTGATGCACCTGGCGCTGCTTTTCCTGCCTGCTCCCACCTGGGTGCAAAGGGACGGATGGCTGTTGAGCCTGGGGCTGGCAACGGTAATCGCGTCATTCTGGTGGACGCAGCAGGAGCCGTCCTATAAGTAGCCAGGCGGCATTCCATTGGCTCGTCCTGGCCTGGTTGCTCTGGCTGGCGCGCCAGGACGTGGAGACCCGTCGCGTGAGCAACTGGCTCACCCTGCCGCCGCTCGCGCTGGCCCTGATCTACGCTGTGGGGATGACCGCCGTCCACGGCCTGGACGGAGACCTGCCCACCCGCTGGCTGCTCGCGGGCGGGGCGCTGGTCTATTGGTGGTTGGGGTGGATCGGGGGAGCGGACGCCAAGGTGTTCATGGCCCTGGCGCTGTTTGACCCGAATTTGGCGATAGCCGCCCTCGCCGGGCTAGCCTTGCTCTCCGCGCTCTGGCCAATGGTGGGGCGGGGGCGCTCCGTCCCCGGCCTGGCCGGGTTTGCGCTGGGGGTGTTGGTAAAGACGGTCGCTGCTCTTTGAATAACCTGCGTTTCACATCTTGCGAAGGTCAACCACGGCTTGCCAAATCGGTGCCAGAACACGTTTTTTCACTTCTCCCTTGAGACAGCAGTTATTGGTAGATGCAGGTTACTCTCTAATAAGGATTGCGTATTGCATTATCTGGTAGTTCCTGTCCAAAAAGTTATCCCACTCCTTCCACGCAGCCCAGCCTTCATTTCTTATTTTGAAATTCACATCCATGGCACTGAAGAGTTCAGGCAATACTCTATTAGATCCCGCCAAATAGAGGAAACCATGCTCACAAGTAGGTTCAAAAAGGCCCCTGGACAATTCTTCCAGCCAAAACGACAGTCTCAGCCCATTTTCAGATACATGTTCAGGTGAGTGAAAGCAGATTTCCTCTTCTATATCTGTAAAGCTATACCAATGCTTGGAACTTGCAACTGAAGCGTGAGGGGGAATCACAACATGCTCTTCTAAAATAGAAACTTCCTCTATCAGAGGGCTCAATGAACGTATCGCATATACCTCTCTCTTAATCCATTCCCAAGGTGGAATATCTCGCCAATAGCACCGCCAGTACTAATGCCATGATCTTTAACCAGCCCAATGTACAGATTGCGCATAAGCGGTTCTATCAAAAAAATGGACAGACATAAACTG
>CAYSXA010000105.1:0-9687 GCA_964435005.1 uncultured Anaerolineaceae bacterium
CATCAACGCAGACAGGGTTACGCTACGCTGTCGAAAAACAGAAACCAATTGTTGAGTGCGCGATTTTTGGGCCTGATTCCCCCTACGCGCTCAGATGACTCCCAGGGTAAGCCTCCCGCCTACCCCAAAAACTACACAACAGATACCCGCCCCACGAAGAGGGCTGGATCACCGCATCAGCGCCCGTATGTCCCCATCAACTCGCCTTGCGCCAGAAGATGCCCCTGCATGGCGCGTTCCACCTGGGCTTTCGTCGCCCCTGTTGGGAGGTTCATTGGCGCATCCAACGCGTACACTTTGAAAAAATAGCGGTGCGGCTTCCCCGCCGGCGGACAGGGGCCGCCATAGCCAGTACGCTGCCAGGAATTCATCCCCTCCACACCAATCCCAGAGACGCCTTCCGGCAATTCCTCGACCTCTGGCGGAACATTGTACAGCACCCAGTGCACCCAGGTGCCGACCGGCGCGTCCGGGTCGTCCATGATCAGGACCAGCGATTGCGTCCCAGGAGGCACACCACGCCAGGACAACGGAGGCGAGAGGTCTTCGCCGTCGCAGGTATAGCGCACCGGGATCGGCTCACCCTGCACAAAGGCCGCACTGGTCACCTGCACAGGCCCTCCTTGCGCGGTCGGACGCTGGCCACAACCGACCAGCACGATCAGAAGGATTCCCCACCAGAAAGACCGAACCGCCAACTTCATCTTGCGCTTAAGCGCCCACGAGCACCGCCCGCGCGGGCGCACCATCTGTGGCGTGGAATTTGAGCGGCAGGCAGTAAAGTGTGTACCGCCCCTGTTCCACATCCGCCAGGTTCAGCCCTTCCACAATCACCACCCCGGCACCGAGCAAGATACGATGCGTGGGTACCGGGTCGCTGAACGGCGCCACGGAGAGGTAGTCCACACCGACCAGCTTCACCCCACGCCCCACCAGCCAGGAGGCCCCATCCGGTGTGATCGCCACGTAATCCTGGCGAAATTCTGTCACCCCCTGCGTCCAGAGATCGGAGTTGCGCGTTCGGAACAGCACCCGCCGCGTGCGCGGGGGAATATCCGCGTTTTCAAGCACCTCAGCGGTGATCGCGTCCACGTGCAGCAGATGCACCACATACGCACGCCCAATCAACAAATTCAGCGGCAGGTCGTCCACTGTACGCCCATCAGCGATGAAATGATAGGGAGCATCCACGTGCGTGCCCGTATGTACGCTCATCGCCACGCGCGAGACATTGGCGTCAGCGCCGTCCTCCATTTTCGCAAAGCGTTCCAGAGCGACAGATGGGTCGCTAGGCCAGGTTGGCAGGCGAGGAGAAATAGACAGGGTGATGTCGTACAAACGCATACCGGCCTCCGTGTTCGAGGTCAGTATATATCAGGTGGGAGAAAAAGGCAAATTCGAGAAAACGAGGCAATGTGGCAACGATGGCGCGACTACGTGAAAGAGCGCCTCTGAAGCGTGAACGCTGCCAGCGCCTCCCGATCTACGGTCACGCCCAACCCCGGCGCATCGGGCACAGTGATCGTGCTGTCCGCGTTCAGCGTGAAGCGCTCCACGGTGATGTCGCGTGCGTAGTAGCGATCGGTGGCCGAGATATCGCCCGGCAAGGCGAAATTTGGCAGGCTGGCCAGCGCCAGGTTGGCCGCCCGCCCGATGCCGGTCTCCAGCATCCCCCCGCACCAGACCGGCACGTCGCGTTCCCGGCACAAATCATGGATCGCAACTGCGTTTCCCAGGCCGCCCACGCGCCCCTGTTTGATGTTGATCACCCGGCAGGCATCCATCTCAAGCGCCTGACGCGCATGGCGTGGTGAAATGATGGATTCGTCCAGGCAGATCGGCGTGCGGAAGCGTTGCTGCAACCGATGATGATCCCACAAGTCGTCCTCAGCCAACGGCTGCTCGATGAGCAGCAGGTTCAGGTCGTCCAGCGGCAGCAGAGATTCGGCGTTTTCCAGCGTGTAGGCCGAATTGGCGTCCACCTGCAAAGGCAGGTCGGGGAAGGCGCGGCGCACAGCCTGCGCATCGCCCACGTCCCGCCCCGGTTTGATCTTGATCTTCACCCGCCGGTAGCCCTGTGCCACGTAATCTGCCACCACATCTACCAGAGCCTGCGGCGACGCCTGTAACCCCACCGAGACACCCACCGGCACACGATCACGCACTCCGCCCAGCAGCGCGCGTAGCGAGCGCCCCTCGACCTTGCCCTGCAAGTCCCACAGCGCCATCTCCAGGCCGGCCTTCGCCATCTGATGCCCGCGCACGTGGGCCACGCGACGCCGAAAGTCCGCCGGCGTGAGCAGTGACCCGCCCAGCACCGCGGGGATCAGGTAATCCGCCATAATGTGCCAGGCCGTGCCGGTCGTCTCGTAGGCGTAACCGGGATCACGGTCGGCCACACATTCGCCCCAGCCGGTCAATCCGTCGGCCCGCACTTCCACGATCAGGCATTCGCGCTCGGCGATGCGCCCGAACGAAGTCTCAAACGGCGCCTGCAGCGGCATACGCAGATGGTAGAGAGTCACTTGTTCGATTCGCATATCACACCCACTCGATGGTTTCGGTTGTGGCGCGAGAGAGGTCGGCATAGGCCCCGCGCCGATGCGGCGGCAGCATGGACGCCAGGACATACATCGCCTCGTCGGTCATCTGGCGCAGTTGCTCGCGTTTCGGACGCCGATACACGCTCTTGAAGCGGAAAGGCCGCCCGAAGCGCACCTGTGCGCCCGGCCCCTCGCGCCAGCGCCGGGTGAACGGCAGCGTAGGGAAGCCCTCCGTGCCTTCCAGCGCGACCGGCACGATCGGCGCACCGGTGCGTCCGGCGAGATAGGCGATCCCCTCCCGCGCCCGTTGCAGTCGCGGGCTGCGCGTCCCTTCCGGCGCGACCAGAATGATTTCCCCGGTCTGCAACACCGCCAGCGCTTGACGAATCGCCCGTCGATCCACCTCGCCGCGCCGCACGGGAATCACCCCCCACATGCGGGGGAAGACGCCCACAACGGGATAGTCGTACACCTCGATCTTCGCCATCGGCACGATGTTGCGCGGCAGCACGTGCAACACCACGATCGGATCGACAAAGGCGATGTGGTTGATCATCAGAATGGCCGGCCCGTCCGCCGGGACGTTCTCCAGCCCTTCCACCGAATCCAGCCGCACCAGCAAAGTAAAACCAATCGTGCGCAACAAGAACCGCAGGAACCGTCGCTGCTTCTCCCAGCGCGCGTGGTTGTACTCGAATCCTTGCGGATGCGAGCCATGCCAGAACAGCGACAACTTCATCCTTCCGCCTCCTCCACCGCCTTCAGGGGCAGCAGATGGCACAAATCCGAAGGATTTGTGCCATTGCTTTGCCCCAACGGGCGCAAAGCTTAACAGGCAGGAACCTTCGGCCCCGCCTGGTCACTTTTGAACTCCACCGCCACCGCATCAGCGTACACGCCGCGATACCTCGGCGGCAACTGGCGCGCCAGCGCGAGCATGATGATTTCCGTGGCGAGATCCAGGTCTTTGCGTCGATCCAGCCCTTCCGGTAGGCGAAACGGCTCCCCTACCGTGAGCGTGAGCCGGGGCTTGCGCAGGCGCTTCAAATTCGGATACAGGTTGGCGTTCTCCGTGCCGGTGAAGGTCACGGGCACAATGGGCACGTTCGCACGCAAGGCCAGATAGGCTGCGCCGTTCATCCCGCGCTCCAGACCACCAGTCAGGCTGTAGCGTCCCTCCGGCGCCAGCGCAAGCAGGCCGCCCGACTGCAACACCTGCAGACCTGCCCGCAGTGCCCGCCGATCCGGACGCCCCCGATGTACCCAAATCACGCCGTAACCGCGCAGCACCCAGCCCAGCACGGGAAAATCCCACAACTCGATCTTGGCATACGCCTCTGGAAGCACGGGCAGTGCGGCCAGGGCAATCACCGCGTCGCCGTCGCCCAGGTGGTTGGTCACAATCAGCGCCGGCCCCCGGCGTGGAAAGTGCTCCAGGCCGCGTACCTCGGCATGCGTGAGCAGTGCAATCACCGCTTTCGCCAGCGCCTTCAGGAAACCCCGGAATAGCCGTCGCGGTCCGTGCAGGCGCGGCACGCGTACCAGGTCAGGGCGAATCACCTCGCTGATCGGCTTGGGCGGAATACGGGCTGTCTTCATCTCTGAGATAGCACCGGTCTCGCTTGTCTGGTTGTAACCTGAGCAGTTACGTCGGCTCAAAGCCGACTCTCCAGATAGCAAACACACAATGTGCAGATGTCACCCATACACACCCCGGTAGTCCGGCGGCAGCAGGGCGGCGATGCTTTCCATGACCCGACGTGTGTGCTCCTGACGGGCTGCACGCCGTTCCGCGCCGCGCGGAGGCAGCGGCGGCAGGGTGAACGGCTCGCCGATTTGCACCTCCACCGGCGGCCGTTTGCCGCGAAATGCCAGGCGCACCGCCTCATCCGTCGTACCCGTCACGCCGACCGGCAACACCGGTACACGGGCGCGATCCACCACAAAAGCCACGCCCGGATGCGCCTCGCGCATCCCCGGCACGTGCGACCGTCCGCCCTCCGGCGCCATCAGCACAGGACGCCCGCTCTGCAGTGCGGCGACCATGCGCTCCAGCACCGTCCGGTCGTAGCCGTTGCGGTTCACCGGGATGGTGCCGTACAGCCGCACCAGCCAGTTTTGCCCCGGACGATACCACAGGTCGCGCGCGCCGATGGCCTCCATCGCCACCGGCCAGAAGGATAACACCAGCGGCGGGTCGGCAATCGAAACATGGTTGTGCACCACCAGGTACGGCGGCGCCGGGATATGTTCCACGCCCTCGATATGCACGCGGAACAGCACGCGGAACAGCCCCCAGAACGCGGTGCGGAGCACGGGGCGGAACAGGGAAGCGTGCAACGGCGGCGCGTAATCGCTCATGCACCCTCCTCGACCAGTCGCCACACGCGGTCGAGCACCTCGTCTTCACTCAACCCGTCCGAGTTCACAATGACCGCGTCCTCCGCCGGGCGCAGCGGCGCGACCGCCCGTTGCGTGTCCAGCGCGTCCCGGCGGCGCATGGACTCCAGAATCTCCTCCAGGCTGACTTGCTCGCCGCGCGCCTTGCGTTCCCGATACCGGCGGCGGGCGCGCTCCTCCACCGAAGCGTCCAGATAAACCTTCAGGTCGGCCTCCGGCAACACCACTGTGCCGATGTCGCGCCCGACCATCACCACGCGCCCGCGCAACCCGATGCGGCGTTGCTGCTCGGTGAGCGCGCGGCGCACACCCGGATAGGCCGCCACAATCGAGACGTTGGCGTCCACCTGCGGCGTGCGGATGTCCCAGGTCACGTCCTGGCCGTTCACCAGCACATCATACAGCCGCCCGTCCTCACGGGAGGGCGGCTGCACGTCGATATCCACCTGTTCGGCCAGTGCAGTGACCGCCGCCTCGTCCGTGACCGGAATCTGGCGGGCGAGCGCCGCCCAGGTCACCGCGCGGTACATCACTCCGGTATCGAAGAACAGGTAGCCCAATCGGTCGGCCAGGCGGCGCGCCAGGGTGGATTTACCCGACGCCGCCGGCCCATCCACAGCAATTGTGTTCGGTTTTGGCATGTTCTCTCCAATGAGAACCACGAAGGCACAAAGGACGCGAAACCCTCTATGTCCTTCGAGCCTCCGTGGTTTTATCTTGCAGGAACATCCAATGGCTCTTCCAGCGGCGCGGTCTCGCCGCTTTGCACGGCCAGCGAGCCGCCGGGGAACAGGTCGCCGCGCGCCCAGAGCACGAGCGTATCGCTCTGAAGGGGCAACTCCCGCCGCGTCACCCAGGCCAGCGCCGACCCCAGGCGTCCATCCCACTGCAACGTCGGGCTCCAGGCAAAGCCTTGACCGCGATACGCCGCCGGGCGGCTCAGGTCGCCGAGCGACGCCGGGCGCAGCACCACTTCGGGCATCTCCGAAGGCCCAAAGCCCGCCACTTCTTCCCAGGAAAAACGGCGCAACGCCCAGGCCAGGGCGGGCGAATCCGTCCCCTGCACCAGCACATGGAGCGCGTCGCGCCGACCGGTGCGCATCTCACTCAGATCGCCAAGCGTGTCCACCAGCAACCGCACCTGACCGACCTGCGCCGGTTGCCAGGGCGAAGGTTCAGGTCGCAAAGCGCCGCGCAGGGAGAGCAGCCCCAGCGCGAACGCCATCCCCAGCAACAGCCCGCTGCGCGCCGCCGGCCTCGACCAACCCGCGCCCACTAGCCCGGTAATCAGCGTCAGCAGGATGATCAAAGCGGACAGCACGCCAGCGCGCAGCCAGAGTTCCTGTCCCGTTGGCGCCAGGCTGACTGCCGCCAGGTCGAGCCAGGCGAAGACCAGCAACGCCACGGTGAGTGCCGCCATGCCCCCGGTCACCTGCAGGTACTCCGAACGACGCCAGACAACGGACAGGCCGTACGCCGCCAGCACCCACAGCGGAAGCAGGAACCACACCAGGTCGGCGACGCGCGCTGCCGGGTAGGCCAGCACCACCAGCAGGCCAATCCCTGCCCAGAGGGTCGTCAGTCGCGCTAGGGCGCTGCGTTCTTTGTTCGACCAAACCCAGACCTGCCAGGCACCGATCAACGCGAAGAGCAGTGGGAGGACTTCATCTGTCAAGGCTGCCGCCATCCAGGCCAGCGAGACGTGTGCCGGTGGGCGCCAGCCCGCCAGGAAGGCAACCAGCGCCTCCCCCAGCCCGCTCACTCCCTGCGGCGCGCGGAAGAACAGCGTACCGGGGAAAATCAGCACCGCGAGCGCCGCCGGTCGCCAGCGCAGGCGCGGAAGGGTCAGCACGAGGTCGCGCCGGAAGAAGACGACCACGCCCCAGGTCAGCGCCAGGACGAGCGTCCCCAGCCAGGCGGACGGGCCGCTCATCCAGGCCAGCAGGGCGAACGCCCCGACCATCGCGGACGCGCCGCGCGTCCAGGCGGTGAGCGCCGCCAGCGTGAAGGCCAGCGCGGGCATCACGCCGTCCGCCAGGCGCGAGGTCGCCACCAGGCCAGGGTCGAGCGCCAGGCCAAAGGCCAGGAGCAGTGCTGGCAATCGCCCCAGGCGGTCGCGCCAGAAATACGGCAAGGCGACGAGCAGCGCGCCGCTCAGCGCCGGCCACAGCCGCGCCAGGGCGTCGCTCGTCCCGCTCAGGAAGAACAGAAACGCGGTCGGAAGCACGTAACCCGGCTGCGCGCCGACCGGGGCCATTTGCCCCTGCGCGATCTGCCAGGCACGCAACGCCAGCGCCGCTTCCGCATCCGAAAGCGGCGTGTGACCCAGGCCGCGCAGCCGCACGACAAGCGCCAACCCGACGGCCAGCAGGTACAGCACACCCTCCCAGGTGAACGGTTTGCGTGCACTCATAGCGCTCATTATAACCCACCATTAGGGGACTTCATACACCGTCACCCCGCCCTGCTGGAAGACAACCTGCAGGTATGTGCGGAACTTGAAATCGCTCACGGGGTAGGTCTGGCGCTCCAACGGGCCGAGATAGACGTAGCGCACATGGTAGCGCGTCAGGATGTCACGCGCAGTTTGCCAGTCCGGCGTGGTGTACAGCGTGGCGATGTCCGCCTCACGGGAGCCCATCTCCCGCGTCCCGCCGCGCCATTGCACCTCGTGCCCCGGCCAGCCGAGCACAGTCGGCAACCCCGTATGGGTGCTGATCCGCGCATACTGGCTGTAACTTCCGCCAACGGCCTCAAGGATCACCCCTGGCACCGCGCGACGCAGAAAGTCCACCGCCGCCTGGTCGTCGGGGGACAGATAGCCCGAAAAGCGCGTGCCATCCAGCGTCCAGCCGTTCGGCGGCTGAAAGCCATGGGTGCGATCCCAGATGCCCATCGCGGTGTACAGCGCGCCGCTCAGCACCGCGAAGACCAGCAGCACCTGAAACGCGACCCGCCCCCCACCGTGCAAACGCCGCAACAGCACCGCGCTACCCCAGGCCGCCGCCAGGCTCCACAGCAGCCACGCCTGGTAGTAGAACTTGAACACCGTGTTCATCCGCGTGCCGAACTGGTCGAGCAGGTACACGAACTCCGGCGCGAGCACCAGCAGGCCACCGAAGAGCGCCAACAGCCGCGCGAAGCCTTCTGCCGAGGGATGCGCTTCGCCCGGCCAGAGCGCGCGCAGGGCGAGGAAGAGCAGCAGCACCAGCCACAGCAGCCCGAACGGCAAGGCCAGCCGCCGACTGAACGCCGCCCGCAACAGTTGACCGCCATCCGCCGCACCGACCGCGTTCAGGTACATCCCACCGTACTTCGTCAGGGGGATGATCGCGCCGAGCAGCAGCGCAAAGGCCCACAGCGCAGCCACCACGCCCAGCGTGACGCCCAGCGCCGCCCGTCCGGCGCTCCGCCGTTGGCGGTTGGCGTGTAGCAGCCAGGCGAACAGCGGCAGCCACAGCGTACCGAACATCACCCACAAATGCGCCCCACGCGAAGGATAGATCAGGTTGGGCAGCAGACCGCTGGCCTGCGACGAAAAGCCCAGGTAGAACGGCAGGTAGAGCAGCCCGCCTGCCAGGCCGAGCGCCAGGCCCAGGCCTAAGAAATCGCCCAGCCGCACCGCCGACCAGCCCTCCGCGCGGGCACGGCGCAGCACATAAGCCGCCGCGAACAAGGCCACGTCAATCGGGAAATCCCAGGTATTCAGGAAGGCCATCCCGCCGAAGACCACCGCCGCCAGCGCGAAGGTCGGCAGCGGCAGGTGCAGCACCCAGCCGCCCAACCGGATCGCGCCCTCCCGCTCATCCAGAAAGACGTGTAGCGCCAGCGCGACGCACAGCAGGGCAAACGGCAGCGCCAGCACGTGCGGGTGCAGGTCGCCGAGCACGAAGGAAAAGGCCGGGAACTCGTCAATCACCTCTTTGAAGCGACCGGCCAGGTCGTAGTCGTGGATCACGCGCGAGGCACGCCACCACCACCAGAAGCGATCGGGCAGCCAGCCCGGCGCGCCGGTCGGCGGGTTCACCAAATCTTTGATCCCCAGCCAGGCCCAGAAGCGCGAGGTCGGTACGCCGTCCAGCCCGGTCATCCAGAACAGGCCGCGGCGGTGGAGCACTTCGAGCAATCCCTCGGCGTTGCCCACGAGCAGCAGGAAGAGGGGGGCGAGGAGCGAGTTGCGAGATGCGATTTGCGATTCGCGATTTGCGGTTGGCGGATTGCGGTGAGGGATGGTCAGCAGGTTGTAGAGCACGCCGTAAGCGCCGACGGCGGCCAGGGCGAAGACCGAGGTCAGCCCCAGGTTGAAGGCCACACCGCCCGGTACGGTGAGCACCTGCGCCAGCATGGCGACCAGCACGTAGCCGAAGTAGTAATACGAAATCGCATAGCCCGACAGCCAGGGGTCGTGCGGCGGGAAGGTCGGCGAGCGCAGGATGGCGTTGATGAAGGCCAGCTCCATCGGCTTCTCCGTGCCGCTGATTTCGGGCGCCGCTGCGCGCACCACCGCCCAGAGGACGAACGCGGCCAGGAAGAGCGCTTCCACCGTCAGCGCATAGCGTCTGTGCGTCGCCCACCAGGCACGCCACGCTGCGCGGTTGAGCGTCCGCCAGGCCCAGACCGACAGCGCCGCCAGCCCCGCCAGCGCGACGAGAACCCCGCCAGCGTCGTTGCGCAACACGCCCAGCGAGGCCAGCAGCCAGAACAGATACCCCCACAACAGCCACCCCAGCGCCCGGCTGAGGGC
>CAYSXA010000106.1:0-9663 GCA_964435005.1 uncultured Anaerolineaceae bacterium
TCCGGCCTCCCCTTCCGCTACTTTGTTGTCATTCTACCCAAAATGCTTATAGGAGCCTTTATGAACCCGCCTTCTTATCTCCTCATCATGCAGTCCGGCCCCAACGTGGGCAAACAATATCCGCTGGATCAGGACGTGATCTTTGTGGGGCGCGATCTCCAAAACGACATCGTGGTCTCCGATGCGGAGGTCTCCCGCCGCCACGCACGCCTGACTCGCCTGCCGAATGGCGTGTATGAGATCGAAGACCTGGGTTCCACCAACGGAACGTTCGTCAACGGGCGGCGGCTGACGGGCAAACAGACGCTTGCCCGCGGAGACGTGGTGATGATGGGCAGCAAGGTGCTGTTCGAGGTGGAGCTGCAGGTAGCCGACCCCAACGCGACCGTAGTCTCCACCCCACCGCTGAGCACAGAGCATCCCCAACCCCAGCCCGTCGCGCCCGCAGAGGCACCGCCGCCACAAGCGGAACCGGCCTTCGTAGGGCGCATGCCACAGAGTCCGGGGGCCACCGACCAGCTCTCTCCGCCCAACGCGAAGAAGCAAGGGCTTTCCCCTGGTCTGCTGATCGGATGCGGCGCGCTGCTCGTGCTGTGCTGCGCGATCACAGCGGGCGTGCTGTGGTATATCGACAGCAACTACCTGTGGTGCACGGTGCTCCCCATACTGCCGGGATGCCCGTAACCCCACAAAATCGCCACGCCGCAAGGTCTTGCAGCACCGTCCCAACCCGGTTCTCCATCGCAGCCGGACGATATCCACTCGCAATCAGGTGTATACTTGGGGGCAACGCATCCGCTTTTGGATGCGTTCCCCTTTGTGTTGGCTCCCGACCAAGGAAGCTCCCCAAATCCAATGACCTTCTGTGAGGAGAGAGAACAAATGAAACGCGCAGTTAGCATCAGCATAGGCTCATCCAAGCGCGACAAGGCGGTGGAAGTTGAACTGCTGGGGGAGACCATTCGCATCGAACGCATCGGCACGGACGGCGACATGGAAAAGGCCGCCGAGTTGTTCCGCGAGCTGGATGGGCAGGTGGACGCCTTCGGTGTGGGGGGCGCCGATCTGGGCGTGATGGTAGACGACAAATGGTATCCCTTGCACTCGGTCACCCCGATCATCCGCCACGTGAAGAAGACACCCGTGGTGGACGGCGCCGGGCTGAAAAACACGCTGGAAGCGCGCCTGGCGCCATTCATCGAGAAACACATCGGCGATTACGTGCGCCAGATGGGCAAAAAAGCCTTCATCACCAGCGGCGCCGACCGTTGGGGGATGACCATGTCCTTTGTGGAAGGCGGCTATGAGTGCGTGTTCGGCGACCTGATGTTCGCCCTGGGCATCCCCATTCCGCTGCGCTCCACTCGCGCGCTGAAAACGTTGGCCGCGCTGGTGATGCCCATCGCCGGGCGCCTGCCCTTCGAGTGGGTGTACCCCATCGGCGAAGCACAGGAGAAGCGCATCCCCAAGTGGGAAAAGTACTACCAGTGGGCTACCGTGATCGCCGGCGATTGCCACTACGTCAAGCGCCACATGCCCAACGATTTGAGCGGCAAGGTGATCGCCACGAATACCACCACACCGGAAGACGTGGAACTCTTCCGCAAGGCGGGCGTGAAATACCTGGTCACCAGCACCCCGGTGCTCGAAGGGCGCTCCTTCGGCACGAACATGATGGAAGCCGCCCTGGTAGCACTGGCGGGCAAAGGTCGCCCGCTCACCCGAGAGGAACTGAACGAAATGCTGGATCAACTCGGTTTCGAGCCGCAATTGCAGGAGTTGAACTGAATGGATGCCATTGTGACGGCGGGCGGCATCCCGAAACCGGACGATCCGCTGTACGCTTACACCCAGGGGCGGCCTAAAGCGCTGGTGGACGTGGCCGGCAAGCCGATGATCCAGTGGGTACTGGACGCGCTGAGCGAATCGCGCCTGGTGGAACAGGTGGTGATCATTGGCCTGGACGCGGACAGCGGCGTCTCGTGCGAGAAGCCACTCTCCTTCATCCCCAATCAGGGCAGCATGGTGGAGAACATCCTGGCCGGCATCCGCGCAGTGCGGCAACGCAATCCTCAGGCCGACCAGGTGCTCACCGTGTCTTCGGACATCCCGGCGGTCACTGCAGAAGCAGTGGACTGGGTAGCCGAAAAGGCGCTGGAGTACGACGCAGACATCCTGTACAATGTAATCGAGCGGCGCGTCATGGAGCAACGCTTCCCAAACTCGAAGCGCACTTACACCCGCCTGAAAGATGTCGAAGTCTGCGGCGGCGACCTGAATGCCGTGGCCGCGCGCATGGGCTCCACGAAACAAGACATCTGGGAGCGCATCATCGCGGCGCGCAAGAACGTGTTCAAGCAGGCCGCCCTGATCGGCTACGACACGCTGTTGCTGCTCCTGCTGCGCCAGCTCACGTTGAACCGCGCCATCGAGATCGTGTCCAAACGGCTGGGGATTCGCGGGCAGGGCATTTTGTGCCCCCATGCCGAGATCGGCATGGACGTGGACAAGCCCTTCCAGCTGGAACTTCTGCGCCAGGACCTGGCCCAACGCACGGCGGCATGAACTGGGACACCCTGCTGGCACGCGACGCCGACCTCTCCCAACGGCTGCGCGTGGCCGAACAGCCCGGCCCGCTGCGCACGCTGGCTGCCGTGCTGGCGCATTCCGGCGATTCCTGGTTCTGGCTGGCCGGACTGGCGCTGGTCTGGTGGCATGGCACGGACTTCTGGCGGAACTGGGCGTGGCATCTGGGTCTGGGCGTGCTGGTCACCGCGACGATCGTGATGGCGCTCAAGTTCACCATCCGCCGCCAGCGGCCTGAAGGAGAGTGGGGCGCCATCTACCGCAGCACAGACCCGCACTCCTTCCCCTCCGGGCATGCCGCGCGCGCCATGATGCTCGCGGTGCTCACGCTGCGCATCGGGCCGCCCTGGCTGGGCGCGGCGCTCATGCTTTGGGCGCCGCTCGTCGGGCTGGCCCGCGTGGCGATGGGCGTGCACTACCTCTCGGACGTACTGGCCGGTTGGGGGATTGGTCTGATCATGGGGACGGTACTCCCCAGATAAGCACAACAGAGAAAAGGGCACAGCCGAGGCTGTGCCCTTACGGATTCAACGCCTCGAGCACCGTTTGCGTCGCCTGATCCGCATCGATCTGCCCCTTGAGCAGCGCCACCGTAGTCTCGCTGAGCAATGGCCCCAAGGCATCTATCACACGCTGCTCTGGCAGCGATTCGCCCAGCAGCCCCACCTGCGCCGCCAGCGCCTGCTCCTCTTCCGTACCCCAGGCAGTCAGCGCCGCAGAACGCGGCGGCAGGTAGCCCAGCGCGCGCAGCCAGGGGCCCAGAAAATCCCCCGCAGTGAGGTATTCCGCCAGCGAGCGCGCCAGCGAGGTATCGCCACGCGCCCGCGCCGGGAACGCCCACAGCCAGCCGCTCACCAGCGTGAACGCCGTGCCATCGGGGCCGAACGGCAGCGTGACGGTCTTCACGGGCGCGTCCGGTTGCAAGGGGTTCGACACCCACAACAAGGCGCGCGACGTCCGCCCTTCGAGCAACGCCTGCCACACCAGCGCGTCCTGGTCGTACTGTGTCAACCAGTGGGGAAATACGCCGTTGTCCCGCCCGGTTTGCAGCAGGTCGAACGTGCGGCGCAGCGGCACCGCATCCAGACGTATCGCGCCCTGCTCGTCGAAAAAGCCTCCCCCAGCCGCGCGATAGAAGAGCAAGACGGCCAGCGCGCGAGGGTCGGCGGCGGGGAACGCCAGCGGCGAAGGACCGGCGGCCAACGCGCCCCAGTCACCGGGGAGTTCCCCCTGCGCAGCCCGCGGGGAGACCAGCGCGAGCGCATCGGCGGCGAACGCCAGCCCGTAGGTCTGCTCGCCGGCCTGTCCCAGTTGCAGCGCAAAGGGATACCAGTCCTCATCCGCTGGCAGGGCGATCGAGGCCAGCAACTCGCGCTGCACGGCCTGACGCAGCAGGTCTTGTGGCAACGCAACCAGGTCGGGCAGCACCGCCGGAGCAGCGGCATCGGCGGTGGTCAGCGCATCGAGCAGGCCGCCCGGCCCGCCCACCGCCTTGACCCGCACCTCCACCTGAGCCTCCGGGTGCATCTCGGCAAACATCGCCAGCCGGTCGCGGATCATCTGTCCGGCGGGCGTCTCCGAATTCGGCATCAGGGACGGCGGCAGCCAGAGGATTAAGGTGCGGTCGCCAGCGACCGCCGGCGTGGCAGACGTAGGCGTGACCGCCGCCGGGGCAGGCGTCACTGTGAGCGTGCCTGCGGGCGGCTGCGTCGTGCCCGTGCGGGGCCGACAGCCAGCCACAACCAGCAGGGAGATGACTATCCAGAGGACAAGTCCTCGCGGGCGCATCATCCCAAATCCAATCGGGTGCTCAGCAGCGCCAGCAACAGCTCTACCGCGTGTTGCACGTCGCGGTAGTCCACCATCTCCGAGGGCGAATGCACATAGCGGCAGGGGATGGACAGACATCCCGCCGGCACACCGGTCTGCGTCAACTGAATCGCCGTGGCGTCGGTCGTGCCGCCTTCCAGCACCTCCATCTGGTAAGGGAGGCGAGCGCGCTCAGCGGTCTGAGCCATCCAGTCCACCACGCGCGGGTCGGCCAGCATGCGGCCATCGCGCACCTTGACCGCCGGCCCGTCGCCCAGTCGAACGGCCATCTTCATTCCACGCGGCGTGTCGCCCGTGCCGGTCACGTCCACCGCCAGGCCGATCGCAGGCGCGATGCCAAAGGCCGACGTGGTCGCGCCGCGCAGCCCGACCTCCTCCTGCACGCTGAACACGAAGAAGGTGTTGTACGCTGTGCGCTCCAGACGGCGCAGCGTCTCGATCAGCACCGCTACGCCGATGCGGTCGTCCATCGACTTGGCGACCAGCCGGTCGCCCAGGTCGAGGAAGGGACGCTCGAAGGCCGCCACATCGCCCACGCGCACCGGGCAATCCCGCGCGCTGGTCGCGCCCACGTCAATGTACAGGTGCTCCAGCCGGGGGGTGTGGACGCCATGCGGCAGGCGTTCCATATAAATCACACCCTGCGTGCCGTTCAGAAAGCGCACCCGCCCGCCGATGCAGTTCAGTGGGCGCACCCCGCCGATGTTCGTGAAGCGCACGAAGCCGCGCTCGTCGATGTGCGTCACCACCACACCGATCTCATCCATGTGCGCCGCGAGCATCAGTCGGGGTGCGTTCGGATCACCTTTGCGGACGATCAGGTTGCCGAGCGCGTCCACACGCACCTCATCGGCGTGGGGCTCCACGAAATCGCGCACCACGGCGCGGATATCATCTTCGTAGCCGGAAGGGGAAGCAGTCTCCACCAGCGTTCGAATCAGGTCTTTCATTGGATGCTCCTTCAGCGGTCAACAGGTCAAACGCGAGGTGAACAAATCCTTTGGATTTGTTCACCTCCACCGGACATCAGCGGGTGAGAATGTCCACCGGCAGACGGCGCAGCGCGGCGTACAGCAGGCGCAGCGTGTGTTCCCAGTCGTCTACACGGCAGACGGAGACAGGCGAATGCAGATAGCGCGTGGGCACGGAGAGGCTCACGCTGGGGATACCCGCGCGCTGTCTGTGGATGGCACCGGCATCCGTGCCACCGCCGCCCGATTGTCGCAATTGATAGGGGATGCCTTCAGCCTCCGCCGTGTCGATCAGGTGGCGGATCAGGCGCGGGTCGGAGATCGTGGCGCGGTCGATCACGTAGATCGCCGGGCCGGCGCCCAGGCGGGTGTTGTAGGCGACGTTCTCCTCCCCGTCCCAGGTGGGCAGGTCGTACGCCGGCGTGGCGTCCAGCACCACCGCGAGGTCGGGGTCAAAGGCATAGGCCGCCACGCGCGCGCCGCGCAGCCCGACTTCTTCCTGCACGGTAAAGGCGGCCAGCAGGTCAATGTTCGGCGGCGCGTGGCGCAGCAATTCGATCAACGTCGCCACGCCCAGCCGGTCATCCAGTGCTTTGCCGCGCAGCGTGCGCCCTACACGCCGGAAGCGCGTGGCAAAGGTCGCCCGGTCGCCCGGCCTCACCTTACCCTTGCCACCTGGCCCCAGGTCGATGCGCAACGACTCCAGCGAAATCACGCGGCGGCGCTCGTCCGCCGAGGTCAGGTGGATGGGCTTTGCGCCGATCACGCCGGGCAGGCCATCCGTGCCGACCAGCACCGGCTTGCCCGGCAGCCAGCGGGCGTCAATGCCTCCCACCGTCTCAAAGCGGTACAACCCATCGCCGTCCTCCTGGACGATCATGAACCCTACCTCGTCCATGTGCGCGGCGACCATCACGCGCAACCGGTCGGGAGCAGAACCCTCTTTGACCGCCAGCACGTTCCCAAGCGCGTCCACACGCACCTCATCCGCCAGCGGGCGCACCGCATCAAGCACGATGCGCCTCACCGCGCCCTCGTCCCCCGACACCGCACAGGCGTTGGACAGGCGCTCCAGCAAACGGATCTGGTTCCGTCCGACACGAAACTCCATTGAGTCCATCCTTGATATCTTTTCACCGCAGAGTTACTCTGCGCCCTCCGCGACTAATTAACAGGACTTACGCAGTTGAACGGCTAGCACATTGGCAATATGAAACGGGACGCCCCCGAGGTAAAATAGGGTATCCAAAACCATCCCCTCGGGAGGTGTTTCCACCATGGCGTCCCGGCTCTATCCTACCACTCGGCGGCTCTTCAAGCAAGTGGTTCGAAGCCTCAGGGCGTTCGGTCTGGGAGCAATGCTCTCGCCGTTGGTGTTTGGTTTGATGGCCATCTACATCACGGGCTTGCTCTTGCTGGACCGACGGCAGAATGGAACACGCATTGCCGATTGGCTGCCTGCCCGTGCTCATGATGCCCTCAACCGCTTGCTGCGCACCCACGAGCTCTCCACCCGTGCGGTGATGAAAGCCGTCATCGGCTGGGCCAAGCGGCTGGGAAGTGGATACCTGGTCGTGGACGACGTGGTGGTGAGCAAGCCGTTCTGCAAACGGAGCCGTTGGGTGGGCTGGACCTACTCCACGAGCGAGAAACGCAAGGTGCGCGGCTTCCACATGGTCGTTCTGCTGTGGTGCAGCGGATGCTGGCGCCTCCCGGTTGCCTTTCGCCTCTGGCGTCCGAAACAGCACTGCCGACCCAAGCAGTACCGCACCAAGTTGCAGTTGGCTTGGGAGATGATCGTGGAGGTCTACCAGGCGGGTCTGCCCATCGACTACATCGCTTTCAACACCTTCTACACCGCTGGCTGGATGACCAAGAAGATTAACCGCTTGGGATTGAAGTGGGTTGGTGTACTCCACTCCAGAACGACGGTCTACTATCGGGATCGACGCTGGAGTGCGGCCTCTTTGGGGGAGTGGTTGAAGCTGAAGTGGCGCGCACGCCTGCAACTGCGGGCTCGCAGTATCGTGGCCTACCTGCCCAAGTATGGCACCTTGAGATTGGTCGTGACCAGGAACCGTCACGGGAATGTCGAGGTACTGACGACTAACGACTTGGACAGTGATCTGACCACTATCGTGCTGCGTAAGCGCAGCCGCTGGTCGATTGAGACCCTCTTCCGAGACGCCAAACAGTTCAGCGGTTTGGCGGCGTGTCAATGTCGAGTGGATCAAGCATTGGTACGCCATGTTGCCTTTGTTCTGATCGCGTTCATCATCTTGCAGCGCCTGCGCCTGCACCCGAAAGAAACCTTGGGTGAGGTCAAGGACCGCCTGCAACGCGATCTGATCACCGGCGGCTTGCCTGCCCCTGCCCCGTTGCGAGGCAAAGTGGCTGCCGCTCAGTTGCTAACTGCGTAAGTCCTGTAATTAATCGTATGACAGCCCTTCCAGAAAATCCGTTTCCAGGGCTGCGGCGAACTCCGCCAGCAAGCGCCCCGCACGCTCAACGTCCTTGAGCGAGACCACCTCCACCGGCGTGTGCATATAACGCAACGGGATGCTGACCACCATGGTGGGAATGCCCTCGGCAGCGACTTGCAGCGCCATGGCATCCGTGCCGGAGTGGCGTGGCATTACCTCGCGATGGAAGGGGATTTCCAGCCGACGGGCGACTTCTTCAAACTTGCGGTACAGGCCAGGGTGGATGTTTGGCCCCCAGCCCAGAGTGATCCCTTCCCCGATGGGAAAAGCGCGGTAATCGTTCGCGCCGGGGCCTTTGCCAAAAGTGACGTCCACCGCCACGGCGAGGTCTGGACGCAGCGCGAAAGCTGAGGTCGCTGCGCCGATCAGCCCGACCTCTTCCTGCACCGTGGCGACCGCCCACACATCCCAGGCGTGCGAGCGGTTTTTCAGCCAGCGCAGGCAGTGTGTGAGCGCCGCCACCGAAGCGCGGTTGTCCAGCGAGTGGCCGGCCAGGGCATCGTCCAACAGCTCCAGCGGCGGTTGGGCAAAGGAGACCAGGTCACCAGGGCGCACCCGGCGCGCAAGTTGCCGCGCGCTCAGGCCGGTGTCCACCAGCAAATGCTCTTTGGCGACCGGTTTGCTCTGCGCCTCCGGCGGCAGCAGACGATCGGGCGGCTGCACCACCACACCGGGCAGGTCTTCGCGCCCGTGCACCACCACGAGCTGGCCGGGCAGCACGCGGGCGTCCACCCCGCCCACTGTGGTGATGCGCAGAAACTCGCCCTCCAGGGCGCTTACCATCAGGCCAATCGCGTCCATGTGTGCGGCGAACAACAGGCGCGGGCGTGGGTCGGGCGCGGTGCCGCGCCGCAGCGCGTGCAGGCTACCCAGCGGGCTGACAGTGATCTCGTCAGCCAGCGGCTCCCAGGTCGCGTGAATCGAATCACGGATCGGCCCCTCGTGGCCAGAAAGGCCAGGTGCTTCCAGCCAGGATTTCAGCAGCGTCTTCAGGTCATTCATCATCCCATCCTTCACGGGGTCGGCGTTGGGGAAAAGGTCGGCGACGGCGGCGGGGTGGTCGTCGTGGGCGACAGTGTAGGGGTGAAGGTCGCCGTCGCGGTGGCCGTCGCCGTGGGGAAGGCGGTCACTGTGGGAGAAGTGGTCGCTGTGGGCAACGGCGTGACAGTAGGAGCAGGGGTCAACGTCGCCGTTGGCGTGGGCGTCGCTGTAGGTGACGGCATCCAGGTCGGCGACGGGGTCGCAGTCGCGGAAGGCAACGGCGTGGGCGAAAGCGTCCAGGTCGGCGTGGCTGTCGGCGGCAGGAAAGGCGTCGGCGTAGGAGGCCAGGTCGCCGAAGGGGTGACCGTGGGTGAGACCAATGTCGCCGTCGGTGCCAGGGTGTTTGTAGCCAGAGGCGTCCCTGTGGCCGTGGCGCGCCCGGACACCAAAGCCGTGGCGGTCAGAAACAGGTTGGGGCCTTCGGACATAGGCGATGGAGCGGCCGTGAGACTCACGAGCGTGGCGGTGACACGCGGCGTCCAGGTCGCCGGCGGCGGAGCCGTGGGTGTGGGCAATCGCCCCGGCCTGGGTGCGCGCCACGCAGCCACCAACCCCGCGCCATAGCAAGGAATCGTCGCCAGGATGATCAGAATCAGGATAAACCGCAACCGCAAACGCGGATCAAGCTCACTGGACACGTCGGGAACACCTCCAACGCGTCCATCATATCATCAGCCGTGGTGACTGACAAGCAAAGAACCTGGTGATTACCCACAAGTACCGCCACCTCTGGGGAAGGGGTGGTGGGCGGC
>CAYSXA010000107.1:0-9634 GCA_964435005.1 uncultured Anaerolineaceae bacterium
GGTTACAGAACCTGTCCGGTCTTTTTATGCCCAGAAGGCTTTTTCCAGGTCGGTGAACTCCTCCACCGGCCCGTCGAACTTGTTGCGTCCCAGTTCGAGCACGTACACGTAGTCGGCGATCTTCAGCGCCTGACGGATTTCCTGGTCCACCAGCACGATGGTTTTGCCGTCGCGGTCGCGCAGGTCGGCCAGCATCCGATAGACTTCTTCGGAGAGCAGTTTCGCCAGCCCGGCGGTGGGCTCGTCCACCAGGATGACCTTCGGGTCGGTCATCAGCGTGCGGGCGACTTCCACCATGCGCTGCTGCCCGCCGGAAAGCTGGCCTGCCGGCTGGCGGCGTTTTTCCCGCAGCACGGGGAAGCGCTCGTAGTTCTCCTCCAGTTTGCGGCGCAGGCGTTCCCGGTCGTGGCGAAACGTCCAGCCGCCCAACAAGATGTTCTCCTCCACGCTCATCCAGCGGAAAATGGCCGTGTGCTGGGGGATGTAGGCCAGTCCCAGGTCAATCAGTTGGTGGGTGGGCACGCCGTTGATGCGCTGACCGTCCAGGATCACGTCGCCGCTGTTGGGGCGCAGGAAGCCGTAAATCGCCTTGAGCAGGGTGGATTTGCCCACGCCGTTCGCCCCCAGGATGGTGGTGATCTTGCCCTGCTCGGCGCGCATGCTCACCCCTTGCAGGATGTTCAGGTCTTTGTAGTACCCCACGTACAGGTCGCGGACTTCAAGCATCGGCGGCCTCCTCTTCCTCTTCGTCCTTGCCCAGATAGGCCTCGATGACGGCGGGGTCGCGGCGCACTTCCTCGGGCGGGCCGTCGGCGATCAATTCGCCGAAGTTCAGCACCATCAGCCGCTCGCTCAGGGTGAAGATGGACTCCATGTCGTGGCTGATCAGGATGATCGCCTTGCCATCCTCGCGCACGCGGCGGATGTATTCGTAGATGGTCTCCTGTAGTTTGGGGTGCACGCCGGCGAACGGCTCGTCCAGGATGATGATTTGCGGGTCGAGCATCAGCAGGCGCCCCAGTTCGAGCAGCTTCTGTTGCCCGCCGGAGAGGCCGCGTCCGTACTCGTTCGCCAGGTGGTCGAGGGTCAGGAACTCCAGGATGTCGCGTGCCTTTTTCTCCAGCGCGCGGCGGTTGGCCGTGGGGTGCAGCGCGATGGCCGGGACGAGCATGTTCTCCATCACGGTCATGCGGCGAAAGGCGCGCGTGACCTGGAAGGTGCGCCCCAATCCCCGGCGGGCGATGGCGTAGGGGCGCATGCCGTCAATCCGCTCGCCGTTCAGCCAGACTTCGCCGGCGGAAGGCGTCAACATGCCGGTGAGGATGTTGGTCAGCGTGGTTTTGCCGGCGCCGTTCGGGCCGATCAGGCCGACCAGTTGCGGCTGGTCAATGACCAGGTCAACCCCTTTGAGCACCTGAAAGCCTCCGAAATTCTTGACCAGGCGTTTGACTTCCAGTTTCATGGCGTGCCCTCCACCTGTCCGTTTGCGGCCTCGGCGGCCTCCCGGGCCTGACGGCGGGCGGCGATTTCCGCCAGCGCCTGGCGGCGGGTGATGCGCTCCAGCGCGGGTGCGATCAGCCCGTTCCGCCAGAAGCGCAAAGTGACCATGAGCAGGATGCCGAACCCCACCATGCGCCAGGCGTTGGTCTTCAGGCCGTGCTGCCCCAGGCCGAACCCCAGGCTCTCCAGCGCCTGGCGGTGCGCCTCCAGCCGTTGCAGGGTCGCCGCCGAGAGCGGGATTTCCTGCAACCATTCCAGTGAGAAGTGGATGAAGATGGCGCCGATGGCTGCGGCCACCAGGTTGTTGCTGCCGCCGATGATCGCCATCGCCAGCACCAGGCTCATTCGTCCGATGATCATCTCGTCCGGCACGATCAGGCCGATGGAAGGGAAGTGGTGGAACACCGCCCCCGCCAGCCCGGCGATCATCGAACTGACCACGAAGGCCAGGATGCGGGTGTTGACCACGTTCACCCCCATGGCCGCTGCTGCGTCTTCATCTTCTCGCACTGCGCGGAAGTACAGCCCATAGCGCGAGCGCACCAGCGCCTGCATCAGGAACAACGTGCCCAGGAAGAGCACGACCATCATGTAGTACACCGGCACGTAGGAGGTGCTGTTCACCAGCGGCTTGAGGTGCAGGCCGTTTGGCCCGCCGGTGAAGTCCACTTCGGCTTTGATCACCAGGCGGGTGATTTCGGCGAAGGCGATGGTGAACAGCGCCAGGTAGGTGCTGCGCAGGCGGAGGCACAGATAGCCGATCACGAACCCGACGGCGCCGGTGAACAGCACCCCCAGCGGGATGCTCACCCAGGGGGAGAGGTTGAAGGCCAGAAAGCCGGTCTCACGCCCCAGGATGCCGCTGGCGTAGGTCGCCAGCCCCATGAAGGCCATGTGCGCGAAGGAGAACTGGCCGTTGTAGCCCGCCAGCAGCGCCCAGCTGGACGCCAGGACGGCGTAGAACAGCGCCTGACTGCCGATGTAGAGCCAGTAAGGCTGTTCCCGGAAGGGCAGGGGGAAGGCGACCAGCGCCAGCACGCCCAGCGCCGCCAGCCCCCACATCAGGTATTGCGGTCGCCCCTGCTTCATAACTCCCTCCCGAACAGGCCGGTGGGTTTCAGCAACAGCACCAGCGCGAAGATCACCAGCCCGAAGACATCACGGTAGGCCTGGGCGCGGGCCGGGTCGGGGAACAGCCCGGTTCCCAGGGACTCCACCACGCCGATGATCAGCCCGCCCACCAGCGAGCCGGGGATAGATCCCATTCCGCCCAGCACGATGATGACGAAGGATTTGCCGGAAGCGGGCACGCCCACCCAGGGCACCCAGGAATACACGGTCACCAGCACGGAACCGGCCAGGCCGGCGAGCATGGCACCCAGGCTGAAGGCCAGCGTGTTCATGTTCAGCGGGTTGATACCCACCACGGCGGCGGCGTTGCGGTCCTGGCTTACGGCCTGCAGCGCCCGCCCCGTCCAGGTGCGGAACATGAACCACAGCATGAGCAGCAACGCGAGCACCGCGATGATCGCTGCGAACAGCCGCCCGGCGCTGATGGTGATGTCGCCCACGAACAGCGTGGCCTTGGTGGTGTGGAAGAAGTCTCCTTTGATCTCAGGCAGGTTAAACAGCCGGTGGGCCTTCTTGGGGAAGGGGCCGACCAGCCCCAGCATCACGAATTGCAGGAAGAAGGCCAGACCAAAGGTGACCAGGATGGCGTATTCGCTGGGGCGTTCCACCTCGCCGCGTGCCATGGGCTGCAAGAAGAGGCGTTCGAAAATCATGCCAATCAAAAAGGTCACCAGCGCCGCTGCGAAGATGGAGAGCACCGGTGGTACGTTGGAGAACTTTTGCAGGAAGAAGTACACTACGTAGCCGCCGATCATGTAGAACTCGCCGTGGGCGAAGCTGACAATGTTCAGCACGGAAAAGATCAGGGTCAAACCCATCGCCATCAGGGCGTAGATAATGCCAATCATCAGCCCGTCGATGATCAGGCGCAGGATGAACCCCCCAGAGATTCCCTGCAGGGGGCTGGCTAAGGTATGCAACAGGATGGTGGTGGAAATCATGCGTCCCTCCTGTTGAGCGCGGGTTGGGTGTGCAACCGCTCCGCGCTCAACGACTTGGCGCGGAGCCGGGTTGGCCCTTATCAGGGGCCCCGACCCGGCACCACAGACGCAGGGGGAGAGGATGGGCGTGCCCACCTCTCCCCCCTCTTGCTTTACTTCACACGTATCCCCGAACTGCTAACCTCAAGGCGTCGTTGGGGGTTCGGTGCCGGGCTGGATCCAGTAGGTGTCGCCGCAGGTCTGGTAGGCTTTCGGCCAGACCACGCAGGCTTCCTCCGCGGTCTGCCCCTGCTGCCAGTATTGCAGGAAGAGCACCGCCGGATCGGGCCACTGGTGCCACATCCACTCTGGCGTGCCGTCCGGCACCGGGTTCTGCGTGCCGTAGGGGAAGTAGTACACGCCCTGCGCCAGTTGCACGCCGTTGTCGCGGCTGTTGAAGGATTCCAGGGCTGCAATGATGGCATCCGGGTCCAGGCTGTTGGCCTTCTCAATGGCGTGCATCATCAGCATGAAGGCGTCGTAAGCCTCAAAAGCATAGGACTCAGGGAAGCGGCTCAGCTTGTCTTTGTAAGCAGCTACGAAGTTGGTGGCGATCGGGTTGTCCTTGGTCAGGGCGGGCACCACGCCCACGCGGCGGAAGGCGTAGTAATTGCCGTCGGGTACGTTCTGCCAGAACTCTGTGGCGTTGTAGGCCACCTGGTTGGCGATCCCCACCACATCCTCGCGCGGCATCAGACCCTGCTCGGTGGCCTGCTGTTCGAAGTTGTAGGAGGTCTCGCCGGTGATCAGCACCAGCACGGCCTTCAGGCCCTCTTTGTCCTTCATGCCCTCCTGGATCTTGGCGATCAGCGCGCCGAACTCCTGTGTGCCCTGGTCGGCCAGGTAGATTTCGGAGTCGATCCCGTTGGCCGCCAGGCGTTCCTGCGTCTGCTGCGAGGCCGGCACGCCGTAGTCCGTGTTCTCCGCCACGATGGCGACGAAGGTCACGCCCACGTCCTTCAGGTAGTTCGCGTCCGCCTGGGCCACCATGGAGGACGCCGGCGCGATGCGGAAGACCTCAGGATACTGACTGCCGGTGATCTTGTCGTTCCAGGTCTCGGCGAAGATGGCCGGGACGTGGTACTTGTGCGCCACGTCCTTCTCGGTCAGGCCCGCAGCGGAGTGGTATTCGCCCACCACGGCGACCACGCACTCGCTGGTGATCAGGTACTCCATGCCCGCCGTGCCGCGTTCGGGCAGGCCGGAGGTGTCGTAGAACACCACGTCCACCGGGTACTTGCCCAGCACGCCGCCCGCGTCGTTGATCTCCTGCACGGCGATGTTCACCGCGGTCTGCATCGCCACACCGCCGGTCACCGAGCCGGGCGCGGATTGCGGGATGGGCACACCGATCTTGATCGGGTTGTCACCCAGTTCGTCGAAGCTGGTGGGTGCGCAGCGGCCTGCCGGTTGCGGCGTCACTTCGACCTGCACCTCTTTGGTGACCACTATTTCCTGAGTGACCACCTTCTCCACTTCCTGGGTGACCACCACTTCTTTGGTGACCACCACCTCTTTGGGCTGACATGCGGACAGGATCAGCGCAACGACCAGCAGGACGAAGGCCATTCGCATCAGATTCGTTCTGCCTTTCATTTTTTACTTCTCCTCCGAGTTGGTTGTGTTTGACACGTTTACACCTGGGTGAATCAAAGACTTGTGTGGCATCACTGCAAGGGCATCACCTCCTTTCCCTCTTCTCTCCGTGCACCACACCCATTTCAAGGGATTTCCACCTGCCCCTGGCGGACGACAACCGTGTCGTCCAGCCACACGGTGGGCTGGTAGATCACCATGTCCATGTGCACGTCACTGCGGGTCTGGCCGCCGTAGAAGATGTTGTCGCCCAGCGCAATGTGCACGTTACCCCGTGCTTTCTTCTCTTCCTCGAAATCGCCGTTGCGCAGGCACATGGGGTTCAGCCCGATGCCCACCTCGGCGATGTTGTCGGCGTTGGCGATGTCCGCCAGGATGCGGCGCAGGGCATCGGCGGTTTTGCCTTCGCTCTCCACCGCGACCACGCGCCCTCCTTCCACGCGCAGGCGCACGGGTTCATCGGGCATGCCCAGGTAGCAGATCGGGCCGTCCACCACGATCACCCCTTCGGCAGTGCCTTCGTTTGGCCCCTGGGAGACTTCACCGTCGGGGAAGGCGGCCTCCTGGCCGGGCTCGGTAGCGAATCCACACTCCACGATGGAGCGCGCGCGTCCGATCTCGGCTACCAGGTCGGTGCCGGCGGGGGTAGTCACGCGGATGCGCCGTGCCTGATCCCAAACCGCCGCCAGGCGCTGTCCCTCCTGGTACAGCGCGGTGTAGTCGGCCAGCGCACCGCCGGTGGTGAAGTTCTCCATGCCCCGCATCACCATCGAGATGGTGCGCAGCCGTTTCGCGTTGTACAGGTCTTTCACCTCTTTGGCGTAGGTCGGCGCGCCAGACGAGCGGGTCAGGCCGATCAGACAATCGGCGGCTTCCAGCCCTTTGGCGATGGGCGCGGGCAACACGTTGGCCCGTTCCTGTTCCCGGTTGGGCATGATGGCGATGGTGAACTCGGCGCCCACCTGGTTGGCGACCTCGGCCAGTGCAAAGGCCATACGCATTTCCGAGTCCGGGTCGCAGACGATCACCACGTTCTCACCTGCCTGCACCGCCAGCAGGCGGCGGATGATCAAATCGGCGCTTTCTTGCAGTTCCATGCGTTGTGCAGTCACCCGTGGTTCTCCTTATTTGTGTGGCGTTCGGGGGTCAAATCACCTGCTCCTGCCGCAGGGCGGCGATTTCTTCGGGCGAATAGCCCAGCAGGTCTCGTAAGATGGATTCACTGTGTTCGCCCAACAATGGCGGCGGGGCGTGGATGCGCGCGGGCGTGGCCGAGAGTTTCGCCACCGGCCCCAGCAGCGAGACCTCGCCCGCCGTGGGATGCGTGATTTGCTGCACCATCTGGCGTGCCTGCACCTGCGGGTCGTTCAACACCTGGGCAATGTTGTTGATCGGCCCGACCGGGATGCGGGCGTTCACCAGCAAGTCCAGCCATTCTGCCGTGGTGCGCGCCCGAAACACCGCCTGCAGGCGTGGGATGAGTTCCTCACGGTGCTCCACCCGCCCTGGATTGGTCTGGAAGCGTTCGTCCTCCCACAGTTCCATGCAGCCGGCCACCTCGCAGAAGCGTCGGTATTGCAGGTCGTTGCCGATGCCCACCGCGACGTGCCCATCGAGGGTGGGGAAAACCTCGTAAGGTACGATGTTCGGGTGTGCGTTGCCGTAGCGCTTCGGCACCTGCCCGCTGACCAGGTAGTTCTGCGCTACGTTCGCCAGCCAGGCCACCTGGGCGTCCAGCAGGGCGACGTCGATGTATTGCCCCTCGCCCGTGCGGTCTCGATGGCGCAGCGCGGCCAGGATGGCGGTGGCGGCGAACAACCCGGCGGTGATGTCCACAATCGCCACGCCGACCTTGTGCGGCTCGCCGTCCGCCGGCCCGGTGATGGACATGATGCCACCCTGCGCCTGGATGATGAAGTCGTACCCCGGTCGGTCGCGGTACGGCCCGTTCTGGCCGTATCCGGTGATGCTGCAATAAATCAGGCCGGGGTTGACCGCTTTCAGGTCTTCGTAGCTCAGCCCCAGTCGGACCATGGTGCCGACCTTGAAGTTCTCGATCAACACGTCGGATTGAGCGGCCAGGTCGCGCAAAATCTGCTGACCGCGCGGGTGTTTCAGGTTGAGCGTCAGGCTGCGTTTGTTGCGATTGACGGAGAGGAAGTAGGCACTCTCGCCGCCAGCCCACGGCGGCCCCCAGTGGCGGGTGTCGTCTCCCCGCCCTGGCGCTTCGATTTTGATGATTTCCGCGCCGTAGTCGCCCAGCAGCATGGTGCAGAACGGCCCCGCCAGCACGCGGGAGAGGTCTAAGACGCGGATGCCTTGTAGTGCGTCGGGGTTCATGGATGCCTCGTGGGTCATGCGAACGCGCTTTCGCCGGTCAGATGCCGACCGATGATCAGTTTCTGAATCTGGCTGGTGCCTTCGTAGATGGTGGTCGCCAGCGCGTCGCGCAGGTGACGCTCGACCGGGTAGGCGTCGGTATAGCCCAGCGCACCGTGAATCTGGATGGCGTTCCGTGCGGCGCGCACAGCAAGTTCGGTGGCGTAGAACTTCGCCATCGAGGTCTCCAGCGTATTGCGCTCGCCCCGGTTCTTCTTGTGCCCGGCGCGGTACACCAGCATCCGGGCGGCTTCCACCTCCACGGCCATCTCGGCGATCATCTCCTGCACCAGTTGGAACGCGGCGATGGGGCGACCGAAGGCCTGACGTTCGCGCGCATAGGCGATACTGGCGTCCAGGCAGGCCTGCGCCTGCCCCACACAGCCGGCGGCCACGCCGTAGCGTCCGTTGTCCAGGGCACTCATGGCGATTTTGAAGCCCTGCCCGACCTCGCCCAGTACGTTTTCTGCCGGTACGCGCACGCCTTCCAGCGTGAGGTGGGCGGTGTGCGCCGCGCGCAGCCCCAGTTTGCCTTCCACCTTCTCCGCGTGGAAGCCCGGCGTGTCCGTGGGCACCAGGAAGGCGGTGATGCCGCGATGTCCCTTCTCCGGGTCAGTCTGGGCGAAGAGCAGGCACAACCCGGCCTCCGTGCCGCTGGATACCCAGGCCTTGCGTCCGTCTATCACCCAGACGTTGCCGTCCCGGTGGGCGCGGGTGGCCTGGTGGACGGCGTCCGAGCCGGCGGTGTGCTCCGTGAGCGCGAAGCAGCCCAGCATACGCCCCTGCGCCAGCGCAGGTAAGAAGCGTTGTTTCTGTTCCGGCGTGCCCCATTGCAGGATGGTGAGCGAGACCAGCGAGTTGTGCACGGAGAGGATGGTGCGCACCGAGGAGTCCACGCGACCGAACTCTTCGAACACGCAGGCCTCGCCGATGAAATCCGTCCCATAGCCGCCGTACTCGCGGGGCAGGGTGGGGGCGAGCAGGCCGGTGGAGGCCAGTTGCGCCAGCACATCATGCGGGAAGCGTTCCTCGCGGTCGTTTTGCGCGGCGGTGGGGGCGATCACCTCCTCGGCGAGCCGCCGCGCGGTTTGTTGCACTTCACGTTGTTCCGGGGTCAGTTCAAGGTGCATGTGGGTATCCCAGTTCGGCGGAGATTTGACGTGTGGTCTGTATCACTTCGGGCGCGATCGCCCGCAGGCGTTCCTGGGTCAGCCGGTAGGCCGGGCCGGAGACGCTGACCGAGGCGATCACGCGGGATTCGTGGTTCCACACCGGCGCGGAGAGGGCGTGCAGCCCTTCTTCCAGTTCTTCCAGCGCGACGGCGTAGCCCTGTTCGCGGATGCGTTCCAGTTCGGCGCGCAGCGCGTCCGGGTCGGTGACGGTGCGCGGGGTGAGTGCGACCAGCGGGCCGTGCAACAAGGCGTCCACTTCGTCAGGAGGGAGGAAGGCGAGGATTGCTTTGCCGGAGGACACCGCGTGGACGGGCATGCGGCGCCCGACCCATCCCACGCGCATCACCAGGCGATCCCCGCCCACGAACTGTTCCAAGTTGATCACCTGGTTGCGGTCCAGGATGCTCAGGTTGACGGTTTCTTGCAGGGAATCGGCCAGACGCCGCAGGTACGGACGGGCCACGCTGCGCACGTCGGCGAAGGCCAGCACGTTGCCTGCCAGGGCAATCAGGTCCACGCCCAGGCGGTACTGGCCGGTTTCTGGATTCTGACTGATTAATCCGCCGGCTTCCAGCGTCTGGAGCAGGCGGAACACGGTGCTTTTCGGGAGTTGCAGGCGGCGGCTCAGTTCCCCCACGCCCAGTTCGGGCTCTTCCGCCGAAAAGGTTTTCAAGATGGCGATGGCGCGTTCTACGGATTGCACGTGGGTGTCTTGCTCAGAAGGCATTTGACCTCTGGTGTTCCGTATTGTGAAACGGTGTTTCGTATTGTGGAATAATATTACCATAAGAGAAAAGAAGCCGCAAGAGAAATCCGGCGGCATCTCAGGGAGTTCGAAAAGTCGTTCCGAAAGGGTGAAAAGAGGGCGGAGGCCTC
>CAYSXA010000108.1:0-9586 GCA_964435005.1 uncultured Anaerolineaceae bacterium
TGGGGTGTAGACAAAGCAGAGCAGACCAGCGAGACGTGCGCGCCGGTCAGCGTCGGCAGTGGCATCTGTGTATCGGAGCCCGCTCCGTGGCTGGGGGGCCGCCAGGTGTCATACCGCTCGCCCGTGGAGAGCCGTGAGTGCATCAGTCCCACCCGCCCCGGAAAGCGGCTGAGCACGCGCTGTATTGTTTGCGGTGTGAGTGCGATCTCCGGCACCAGGAAGATCGCCTGTTTGCCCTGGTCGAGCACGTGCGCGATGGCGCGCAGGTAGATTTCCGTCTTGCCGGAGCCGGTGACGCCGTGCAGCAGGATAGGGCGCGGCGCCTGACCGGCGGCAGCGCGGCCCAGCGCCTGGGCGATGACCTCCCAGGCTGCTCGCTGGGCTTCGGTCAGCGGCGGGGGCTGAGAGGGTATAAAGGTGAAATCGGCCAGGGGGTCGCGCCAAACAGGGCGCTCGCTCAGGCGGAGCAGGCTGAGCGCCTCCAGCCGCCGCAGGTCGGCCAGGGAGCCCCCGGTTTCGCGGTACAGGTGGCGCGCCGGCAGCCCGTTGCCGGCCTCGCGGAGCAGGCGCAACATGGCTTCCCGCCGCGCGCGCGCGGCGGTTCCGGGGCGTCCCAGCCGGTCGACGACGGCGTCCAGCGGCGCGCCGGGCACGAGTTCGACCCAACGCTCCGTCTGAGCCCGCACTGCCGGCGGGCGCAGGATGGGTTCCGTGCGCAACAACCCGCGCCGGCGCAGCGCCTGCGCGCTCGACCGCCAGCGGGTGCGCGGCAGCGCGCGGTCGATCTGACGCCCGCGCAGCATGCCGCGTTGCTGCAACAGACGCACCAGCCGTCGCTGGGCAGGCGTCAGGTCGCTTTCCGCCACGGTCAGCGCCTCGCCCTGCGGCGTCAGGCGGTACAGCGTGTCGCTCAGGCCACTCAGGCCGGGTGGCAGCATCAGCCGCAACCAGGCGGCCAGCGGACTGAGCGTGGTTCTCGCCATGTGTCGCGCCAGCGCAATCTGCTGCGGGGTGACCACCGGTTCCGGGTCGAGTAGCGCCTCCACCGCGCGTGTGTGCGTCACGGTGCTCGCTTCCCCGCGATCCACCACCACCCCGGGCACGGTTCGTTCGCCGAACGGTACTACCACCAGCTGCCCGACCGCCACCCGCTCCTCCAGTTCCGGCGGCAGGTGGTAGGTGAAAGTGGCGTCCACGCGCGGTACATCCACCGCGACATCCACGAAGACCGTCATGCGGTCGGGGTTTCCTCGCTCTCCTGGTGACGGATCAGGCGGATACGCTCGATGCGCAGCCCGTTCATGCGCTCCACCCGCAGGGTGACCCCGTTCGTCCTGACCTCGTCCCCTTCCTGCGGGATGCGCCCTAACTGATCCAGGATGTAACCGGCGATGGTGTCGTAATAGGGGGTCTCCAGGTCGAGGTGGAAGAACTGGTTCACGTCCTCGACGAGCACCAGCCCGTCCACCAGGGCGGAGCCGTCCGGCTGTACGGCGATCTCCGGCTCGGTCGGATCGAAGGGATCGCTCACCTCGCCCACGATCTCTTCGAGCAAGTCTTCCAGGGTGACCAGGCCGGCGGTGCCGCCGTACTCGTCTACCACAATGGCGATATGTTGCTTCTGGCGGCGGAACTGGCGCAGCAGCAGATGGGCAGGCAGCGTCTCCGGCACGAAAAGCGCCTCGCGCGCCAGGTTGCGGGCGGTCAGCGTGCGGCTTTCCTGGTCGAGGAGCACGCGCAGCAGGTCTTTGACGTGCACGATGCCCACAATCTGGTCCAGGTCTTTTTCATAGACCGGGAACTTGGTCACCGGGTGTTCCCGCGTGAGCGCCAGGATTTCGTCCAGCGTGGCGTTAGCTTCCACGGCGATGATTTCGGTGCGCGGCACCATGACCTGTCGCACCAGGATGTCGCCAAAGGCGAACACCGCGTGCAGCATTTCCTCTTCTTCGTCGTCCACCACGCCGCTCTCCGCGCTGGCGCTGACCAGCATCTTCAGTTCTTCCACGGAGTGCACCATGTGATGCCCGGTCACCGGCTCCAGGCCGAGCAGGCGCAGCAGGCCGTTGCCCGCGGAGTTCAGCAGTATAATGCCGGGCTTGAAGATGGTCTCGGCGATCAGCATCGGGCGGGCCACGGCGAGAGCGGTTTGTTCGGGCAGCTGCAATCCGAGGGATTTGGGCGCCAGTTCGCCCACCACGATGTGCAGGAAGGTGATGATGAGGAAGGATACCGTGGCGGAGACGCTGTGCGCGATGGTGGATTGCGCCAGCGGTGGAACCCAGGCGATCAGCGGGTCGATCAGGGTCGCCAGCGCGGGTTCGCCGATCCAGCCCAGCCCCAGGCTGGCCAGTGTGATGCCTAACTGCGTGGCCGCGATCACTGTGTCCATACGCTGGATGATCTTGTGCACCAGGAGGGCGTTCTTGTTCCCCTGGTTGATCAGTTCCTGGATGCGCGTCTGGCGCACGCTGACCAGGGCGAACTCGGCGGCCACGAAGTAGCCGTTCAACAGCACCAGGACGAGTACTGCAAGCAATTTCAACGCTTCCATAGCACCTCATGTGTTTTCGGGGGAACCCGGTCAGTTGCCCGCGCTTTGATACACCACCGCCGCGCCATAGCCGACCACGCCGCTGTAATCGCCGGTCACGTCGCCGCTGGTGGCGTAGCGCAACACCTTCGCCCGGTCTGCGCCCAGCGCCCGCGCCGCCCACAGCGTGACGGCGATGGCCGTCTTGCCGCAGGCGAAGCCCTTACCCTCGGCCTCGGCGGCCAGCACCGCCTGCGGGTCGAACGCCTCCACACGGCGCAACATCTCCTGATCCAGTTGCTCCGCGATGGCCTGCGGGTAGTAGTGCGAAAGGTCGCTGCTGGCGACGAGCAGAGCGTTTCGGTCACGCAACACAGCGGCCAGCGCCTCGCCGACCGCCTGCGCCTGATGCGCGGGCATGTCGCGCAGCATGATCGGCAGCAGCCGGAACGGGCCGGCCAGCGCCCGTTGCAGGAAGGGTAGTTCGATCTCCAGGGCGTGTTCCGGGTCGCGCCGCACGGCGGTCAGCGCGGGCGCTTCACGGGCGGCCAGTGCCTCTTCCAGCGCGTGGAGCGCGTCCATATCCACGGGCACCTCGCCCAACGGCGTGGCGTAAGCCTGGTGTGCAGTGGTGAAGGCCGCGCCGGGGTAGGGGTGGTGCATCGGCGAAAGCACGGCCACCAGGGTGGGTGCCAGACCACGCACGGCGGCGAAGGCGTACCCCGCCACGCCGCCAGAGTACAGGTATCCCGCGTGCGGGGCGATCACCGCCACCACGCGACCGGGAACCGGCTCGATACGGGCCTCGTTGAGGAAAGCGTCCACCTGCGCCGCGAGCACGTCCGGCTCTCCCGGATACCATTGCCCCGCGATTGGGGATGGGCGCACATCGGTCAACGCGCTCATCGCTCTACCTCCAGTGTCCTTGGTTCGATTGTAGCATACCATAAATGGCGAAGGCGACCTGTGTGAGGCAGAGGGCCCCATGGGCTCACTTTGGAGGAGTGGGCCGAATCTTTTCCCCCGCTACGCCGGACGTAGCGGGGGAAGGTATGAGCGGTATTATAGTTTGTGCTTTTGGGAATGGAGTAGCCGTATCTCAGTAGTCCACCGCGCTGATCTTCTTCAGTTTGTCCAGGCGGTGGTGGGCGGTGATGCGGCGCACGGTGCCGGTGTAGCCACGGATGACCAGGCTCTCCGTGCGGGCACCGTCGCCCTCGTACTTCACACCGCGCAGCAGTTCGCCGTCCGTGATGCCGGTGGCGGCGAAGAACACATTGTCCGAAGCCACCAGGTCGTCGATGGTCAGCACGCGATTGAAGTCGTAGCCCATTTCCTGCCCGCGGCGCAGTTCCTCTTCGTTGCGGGCGTACAGTTTGCCCTGGATTTCGCCGCCCAGTGCGCGCAGGGCACAGGCGGCAAGCACACCTTCCGGCGTGCCGCCGATGCCGATCAGCACGTCTATGCCAGATTCGGGCATGCAGGTCATCAGCGCACCGGCCACGTCGCCGTCCGGAATCAGGCGGATGCGCGCCTCGGCGCGGCGGATCTCGGCGATCATCTCCTGATGGCGCGGGCGATCGAGCATGACCACGGTCAGGTCGCGGACTTTCTTGCCGCGCGCTCTGGCAATGCGTTGCAGGTTCTCGGTAATGGGGGCTTCCACGTCGATCGCGCCGCGCGCCTCTGGCCCGACGGCGATTTTGTACATGTACACGAAGGGGCCGGGGTTGTACATCGTGCCGCGCGGGGCGAGCGCCACGGTGGCGATCGAGTTCATGCGCCCCATGGCCAGCGGGCGAGTGCCGTCAATAGGATCCACGGCGATGTCCATCTCCGGCGGCGTGCCGGTGCCGACCACCTCGCCGTTGTACAGCATGGGCGCTTTATCCTTCTCGCCTTCGCCGATCACAATCACGGCGTGCATGTCGATCGAGTTCAGCACCAGACGCATGGCGTCCACAGCGGCCTTGTCGGCGGCCTCTTTGTCGCCGCGTCCCATGAAGCGACCGGCGGCCAGCGCCGCGGCCTCGGTCACGCGCACCAGTTCCAGCGCCAGATTACGTGTCGGTTTTTGATTGCTCATCATCTCTCCTTACAGCCACAACCACTGGATCAGATAATAGGCCAGCACCCCCACCCATAACCAGGAGTCGATGCGGTCGAACGCGCCGCCGTGGCCGGGGATGATCTGTCCGGAGTCCTTCACGCCGGCCTGGCGCTTGAACATACTCTCGCCCAGATCGCCCAGCGGCGCGAGCACGCCGAGCACCAGCGCCAGGATCGCGCTCTGCGCGGGCTGCACCGGCGCGCCGAATCGTTGCCACAGCAGCACGAGCAACGGGGTGAGCGCCACGCCGGTGACCACCCCAGCCAGGTAGCCTTCCCAGCTCTTTTTGGGCGAAAGCCGTGGGCTGAGCCGATGCCGGCCAAATCGCTTGCCGATGAAGTAGGCGCCGCTGTCCGCCAGCCAGATCGCCGGCAGCGCGGTGAGCACCCACCATTCGCCTGCGGGCAGGTGGCGCAGTGAGATCAGGTACGCGCCCAGCCAGCCCAGATACAGCGCCCCGCTCAGGGTGATGGCGAAATCCGTGCCGGCCTGATCGCGCCCGCGCTCGTACGCCACCAGGTGCGCGGTCATGCTCAGCAGCACCAGTCCGCTGAGCAGGACACTATCTGTCGTTCCCCCCCAGAGTTCGCGGGACAGCGCAAAGACTGCTGTGCCGCCGATCACCAGGAGCGCGTTCGGCTGGTATCCCATGTGCTGGAACAGGCGGACGTATTCCCACGCCGCCATCCCCAGCAACAATCCGACCAGAATCAGGTATGCCCAACCGCCCGCAAAGATCGCCGCCAGCCCGATGGGCAGCAGCACGGCTACGGAGAGGATGCGCTTAGCGAGCATGAGGCTGGGAGTCCTCCTCGGAGAGCCGGCCAAAGCGGCGTTCGCGGCGGGCATAGTCCAGTAGCGCGCGGCGTAGTTCCTCTTTGTCGAAATCCGGCCAGAAAGTGGGTGTGAAATACCACTCTGCGTAAGCCCCTTGCCAGATCAGGAAGTTGCTGGTGCGCAGTTCTCCCGACGTGCGGATGATCAGATCGGGATCCGGGATCCCGACAGTGTACAGGTATTCCTCGATCAGCGCCTCGTCAATGGCCTCGGCGGGCACGCCGTCCGCAATGATGCGCTGCACGGCGTGGACGATCTCATCCCGTCCGCCGTAGTTGAACGCCACGCACAGAGTCAGGCGGTCGTTCTCGCGCGTGTACTCGATCGCGTGGCGGATCTTGCGCACCAGCGATTCGTTCAGGCGTTCCAGCCGTCCCAGGTGGCGGATCTGCACCCCCTGAGCGTGCAGTTCCTCCAGTTCGCGGTCGATCATCTCTTCGAGGATGTGCATCAGGCCGCTGACTTCTTCCTGCGGCCTGCCCCAGTTCTCGGTGGAGAAGGCGTACACGGTGAGGTAGCGCACGCCGAACTCCACGCAGGCTTCGATCACACGGCGCAGGTTTTCCGTCCCGGCCCGGTGACCGGCCAGGCGCGGCAGCCCGCGGGCTTTGGCCCAGCGCCCGTTGCCGTCCATGATGATCGCCACGTGGCGAGGGATGCGCTCCGGCGGGATAGGAAGCGAGGTGTCCATGGATTGCCCGCTCAGGGTCAAACCTCCATGATCTCTTTCTCTTTGCGCTCACCCACTTCGCTGATCTGTTCGATGAAGCGGTCGGTCAGCTTTTGCAGATCGTCCTCGCCGCGCTTGCGTTCGTCCTCGGAGATCAGCTTTTCGTGCTCGAATTCGCGCAGGTCGCGGATCACGTCACGGCGCACGTTGCGCACCGCCACGCGGGCTTCCTCCACCCGTTGGTGTACCATTTTCACCAGGTCGCGGCGGCGCTCCTCCGTGAGCACGGGCAGAATCAGACGGATGGTCTTGCCGTCGTTGTTCGGCGTCAACCCCAGGTCGGATTGCAGGATGGCGCGTTCAATGTTCTTCAGCGTGGATGGGTCGAAGGGGCGAATGAGCAACTGGCGCGGCTCCGGTACGCTGATGCTGGCGAGCTGCATCAGGGGCGTGGGCACGCCGTAATAGTCTACCAGCAGTTTCTCCACCAGCGCCGGGCTGGCGCGTCCGGTGCGGATGCCGCCCAGGTCTTCTTCCAGCGCCTCCACGGCGCCCTGCATACGGTGTTCGGCATCTTTGAGTGCGTCCTTGATCATGGTTCCCTCCGGTAGCGTTCCAGGGGCAGAGTAAGCATACGACGATTCGGTATAAGGATACCCGAAAACATGGAAATTGACGAGTGTTTGCCGCGGTGCATCCTCCATCCCCCTTCCCTGCTGGCTTGTGTGACGTATCTCTAATGGTGGTCAGGTGTAATCGGTGGATGCGGTTCTTGATCCGTCGGCGTTTCGCCTGCGGGGGAATGGCGAGCCACTGTTGAGCCGTCAGTTGAAGCCGGCTACGCCCCCTCCCCCTTGGGGCTGGGGAGGGGAAATTCAGTCGGTGACCAGGGTGCCCACCGGCTCGCCGAACAAGGCGCGCTGCAAGGCATCGGGATGCCACAGGTTGAGCACCAGGATGGGCAGGTGGTTGTCCATGCACAGGGAGATGGCGGTAGAGTCCATCACCTGCAGGCGGCGGTTGAGCGTTTCGATGTAGGAGAGGCGGTCGAAGCGTTGGGCGTCTGGGTTGGTCTTGGGGTCACTGTCGTACACGCCGTCCACCTTGGTGGCCTTGATCAGCACTTCAGCGCCGATTTCCATAGCGCGCAGTGCGGCGGCGGTGTCGGTGGAGAAGAAGGGGTTGCCCGTGCCGCCGCCCAGGATGACCACGCGCCCTTTTTCCAGGTGGCGGATGGCGCGGCGGCGGATGTAAGGCTCGGCCACGGCGCGCATCTCGATCGCGGTCATCACGCGGGTGGTCACGTCCAGGCGTTCCAGGGCGTCCATCAGCGCCATGGCGTTCATCACGGTGGCCAGCATGCCCATGTAATCGGCGGTGGCACGATCCATGCCGCGCTTCAGACCCTCGCGCCCGCGCCACAGGTTGCCCGCGCCGATCACCACGGCCACCTGCACGCCGAGTTCGTGTACGGCGCGCACGCGCTTGGCGATCTCCTCCGCGCGGTCGGGGTCGATGCCGTGCCCGTCCGGGCCGGCGAGTGCTTCTCCGCTCAGTTTGAGCAGGATGCGGCGGTATTGCAACGGCTGTTCAGACATAGCTCCTCCTAGCCAATGCGAGAAAAAAGGCCAACCCCAGGTTGGCCTCATCTGACTTACTCTGCGACGTGTTCGCCCACTTCCCAGCGGACGAAGCGTCTGACCACGATGTTCTCGCCGAGGGCAGCGATGTTTTCGTGGATCAGTTGCTGCACGGTGATGTCCTCGTTGCGGATGTAAGGCTGGCGCAGCAGCACGGTCTCGTCCTTGAACTTCTCCAGGCGACCTTCCACGATGCGGTCGATGATGTGTTCGGGTTTGCCCTCTTCGCGGGCGCGGTTGCGCGCCACTTCGCGCTCGCGCTCCAGCGCCTCTTCGGGGATGTCTTCGTCAGAGACCCACTGCGGGGAGTAAGCGGCGATCTGCAGCGCCAGTTCGTGCGCCAGCTTGCGGAAGGGCTCCGAGCGCGCCACAAAGTCCGTCTCGCAGTTCAGCTCCAGCATCACGCCCACGCGCCCGTTGCCGTGGTTGTACAGCTCAATCAAGCCTTCCGAGGCTTCGCGCCCGGCGCGCTTGGCCGCTTTGGCCAGCCCTTTCTCGCGCAGGAAGTCCACCGCTTTGTCGAAGTCGCCGTCGGCGGCTTCCAGCGCCTTACGGCAGTCCAGGATGCCCGCGCCCGTTGCCGCGCGCAGTTCCTTGATCATCTCAGTCGTCACAGCCATGGTTTACTCTTGCTCCTCAGCAGATTCTTCGCTTGTCTCTTCGGCAACCGCTTCGGTTTCTGCAGCGGCTTCTTCACTGGCCTCGGCTTCACCTTCCGCCACCGCTTCGCCTTCGGTGGTTTCGGCCTGCATCTTCGCCAGCGTGCTCTCACCCAGCAACTGGTCGTCCGACAGCTCCTCCACCTCCGTCTCGGCGGCCACCGGCACCTCGACGACGGCTTCTTCTTCCTCCTTGCGCATCGCCTGGCCTTCGAGTACCGCGTCGGCGATCTTGCCCACGATCAGCTTGATCGCGCGGATGGCGTCGTCGTTCGAGGGGATCACGTAGTCCACGTTGCGCGGGTCGCAGTTGGTGTCCACCATGGCAACCACAGGGATGTTCAGCAGGTTGGCCTCGTGGATGGCGGTCGCCTCGCGGTGCACATCAACCACGAAGAGCAGGTCGGGCAGGCGGCTCATATTGCGGATGCCGCCCAGTCGCTCTTCCAGCTTGTCGATCTTGCGCTGGAGCATCAGGGCTTCCTTCTTGGTGAGCAGCTCGAACTCGCCCTGATCGCGCATGCGCTCCAGTTGCTCCAGCGTGCGGATGCGCTCGCGCATGGTGTTCCAGTTGGTCAGCATGCCGCCCAGCCAGCGCCCGTTCACGTAGGGCATCCCGCAGCGTTCGGCTTCGGTCTGGATGGTCTCCTGCGCTTGGCGCTTGGTGCCCACGAAGAGCACGATGCCGCCGTTGGCGACCGTGTCGCGCACCAGGTTGTAGGCCATCTGCAGCGCTTTCACGGTCTTCTGCAGGTCGATGATGTGGATGCCGTTCCGCTCGGTGAAGATGTACGGCCTCATGTGCGGGTTCCACTTGTGGGTACGATGCCCGAAGTGGACGCCGCTTTCCAACAGAGCTTTCATAGAAACAATCGCAGGCATGGGAAAACTCTCCTTTGCGTTAGCCTCCGCCTCCGTCATCCCCGGCAGGAACCGCGGCGATACGCGGCACGCACTGACGGGTCGGGAAGCGTGTGTGGTTTGTGCCCTGACAGGGCAAAATACCTCCCGCAGACCAGGCTGCGGGAGCGCGGAAAGTATAACACAGGCGGGCGAGCGCGTCCAGAAAGAAGCGCACTTTTTCCAGGGGGTTCGAAAAGTCAGGCGGAAGGGCATGGCGGGGTAAGCCATGGGGGA
>CAYSXA010000109.1:0-9503 GCA_964435005.1 uncultured Anaerolineaceae bacterium
GGCGATCGGGGTAGAAGCGGGCGATGACCATTCGCCCCAACTCTTTGCCTGCGATGGAAGCCACCGTCTCGTTGATCGTGCGGAGCTCTGGTGATTTGGTATACAATATCCCCAGCGGGTGCAGGCTGAGGTAATTGTGCACCCACTCATGGGCAACCACGTCGGCCAGCCAGTTCAGGTCGGTGGTCTGCATCACCATCGTCGGATAGGTGCCCACACCGCCGACGGGCACCACCAGCGAAGAGACGTTCAACGCCCGATCCACCTGCTCTTCTAGCGTTACTTGCTGATCCACGGTCAGGTCGGGGAGCAGGGAGATGTTCGCGTCCTGGCGGATGACCTCGCGCGGCGAGACGACCAGTGAGAGGGGCAGTGGGGTGGTGTGATACAGCACCGGCGGTAGAGGCTGTCCGCCTACGGTCAACCCTTGCTCCTGCAAGATCGCGCTGAGCTGCGTTTGCAGGGTGCCTTCCGCCAGAGGTGCCAGGCTGGCCCGCTGTCGGTACAGATCTTGCAAGCGTCCTCGTACCAGTTGCGAGGCCTGTTCCGGGCTGGTGATGTTCGGGTCTGCGTAGATGTCTTGTAGATGCGCCTCTGCCTGGGCGATCTGCTGTACCAGGTCGAGGTAGTCGAACATCAGCTCGCGCTGATCTGCGGCAGCCAGGTAGCGAGGCGTACCGAGTAGTCCCTGCGCGGCTTTCACCCCCAGAGCGTCGAACGTCCAGGTCAGGTAGTCGAATTCGATGCTACGGGTGAAGGCGCGCACCCGTTCCACACGGTCGGTGAATGGCACCACGCTCTGGCCCAGCGCCAGGGTCAGTAACGGAAGGACGAAGAAAAGAAACCAGCGGGGCCGGGGCATGTGCCCATCATACTGTGGAACATGGTGTCCGTCAATAGCTATAAAAATTGTGGTAAAATGACTCCGTAAGGCTTGAACTCATGGCTAATACCTTAATTCGTCGCGCCGCCCACGTCTTTCTGGCAGATTTTTATATCAGCGGGGAAATCTTCGTGGAGGGGGCGGTTGCCTCTTGGCTGAATCAGCAGTACTCATCGGAAATTGCAATTTACAACTGCAAAGCGGTTCCTCTCGACCCGCAGAGCAAGATTCCGCCGTTTGAGCAACAACGGATGATGATTCAGACGCGGGCGATTCAGGCGCTGGGCTTTGGCAGTGAAACCCAGACCGGCTCGCTGGTGACCATCATCAACCCCATGCCGTTTGTGATGTACCTGGATCACTTATTGCTCAAAGGGCTGTTCCAGGCACATCGGACGGATGGCAAGGGCATGACGCCGTTTGGGAATTCCCCCTTTGCCTCGGCGACGCGTTGTTTCCTCTCGCCGATTATGCCGTTCAAGAGCCGTATTCCGCAATCGTTCCCGGTGTTGTTCGTGCAGCGAAATTACGTGCGCTTTTATTACCCCCTGGCGCAGTCGTAGGCCAGGCCGCGCGAGAAGGGTGCAGGGCTGTTTGGGGCAGCCTTTTTTTGTTTCAGGAAGCGTGCTCAATTTCTCCTGCTCTCTTGTGTAAATCCCCCCTTTCGTAGATAATGCAGGGGCATTTCAAACCTGAACAATGGAGGTAAACGCATGACGAAAGCGGTGCGTGGTCAGGCGAAACAGGAATCGACAAAACGCATTCCCTGGGGTTGGTTGATCGGAGTGGCCTTGGTCATTGTCGTCGCTGGCTTCGTGTTCTGGCAGTCGCAAGGGCGGGTGTCGTTCCGCATGCAGGATGGGGAGAAGCAGGTGCTGGTGCTGCTGCGCAACCGCCACGATGGTCATTACACGCTGGAGTACACCGGCAGCCGACCGATCCGCCTGCGGGAGTTTTACGTGATGCTGGCGGGTGAGGTGCTTCACATGGACGTGGACGCCGTGACCCTGCGGCACAAAGGACAGGATTACGTCGTGGAAGCAGGGCAACTGCCACCCGATGCGAATCTGGTCTTGCAACCGGGGGATACGCTGGAAGTGACGGTGACCTATCTGGGTCAGACCCTGGGCACGAACTATGTCTACGGCTTTCGTATGGGTTATGAGTTGAACGGGCGCCAGCAGGTGTACGATCTAACGCTGGAGTTCGAGTACGCGGTATTTGTGGAGTAAGGTGCATGAGTGCGCAGATCATTGACGGCAAAGCGTTAGCGCAGCAGGTGCGTGAGCAGGTAGCGGCGCAGGTGGCGGCGCGGCTGGAGGCCGGGAAGTCGCGCCCTGGGCTGGCGACGGTGTTGGTGGGGGACAATCCGGCTTCACAGGTCTATGTGCGCGCCAAGCACCGCGCCTGCGAGCAGGTCGGCGTGGCCTCGTTTGGATACGAGTTGCCCGCCGATACCACGCAGGAGGAAGTGGAAGCTCTGATCGACCGCCTGAACACCGACCCGCAGGTGCACGGCATCCTGGTGCAGTTGCCGCTTCCGGCGGGGCTGGATGAGGAACGGGTGCTCAACCGCATCGACCTGCGCAAGGACGTGGACGGCTTTCACCCGCTGAACATCGGGCGGCTGGCGCAGAAGGGGCGCGAGCCGTTGTTCGTTCCCTGTACGCCGGCGGGCATCCTGCTGATGCTCGACCGGCTGGGCGTGGAACTGGAGGGCAAGCGCGCGGTGGTGCTCGGACGCTCGAACATCGTAGGGATGCCGGTCTCCATGCTGCTGCTGCGGCGCAACGCCACGGTGACCATCTGTCACTCACGCACGCGTGATTTGCCGACGGTCACGCGCCAGGCAGATGTGCTGATTGCGGCAGTGGGGCGAGCGGCGATGGTGCGCGGCGACTGGGTGAAACCGGGTGCGGTGGTCATCGATGTCGGCGTCAACCGTGTGGACGATCCTACCGCGAAGCGCGGTTACAGGCTGGTGGGCGATGTGGCCTTCGACGAGGTGCGTGAGGTCGCCTCGGCGATCACGCCCGTGCCAGGCGGCGTAGGGCCGATGACCATCGCCATGTTGCTGCGCAACACACTCCGCGCGGCGACGCTGCTGGATGGTTGACACAGGGCGCGCTTTCTGCTACAGTTGAGTTGTCTGACAACTTTTCACCAACCACTGACGACCAAACCCGTATGTCCACTCTCCTCATTCGCCACGTTGATCTTCTGGTGACCATGGATGCCCACCGACGGGAAATCCCGGACGGCGGGCTTTTTGTTCGCGATGGATTCATCGAGCAGATCGGTCCCACGGCGGAGTTGCCCGCTACCGCCGACGAAGTGCTCGACCTGCGCGGGCACATCCTGTTGCCGGGGCTGGTCAACACGCATCACCACTTCTATCAGACGCTCACCCGCGTGATCCCGGCGGCGCAAGATGCCAATCTGTTCGGCTGGTTGAAGACGCTGTACCCGATCTGGGCGCGCATGACGCCGGAGCACGTCCGCGTGTCCACGCAGACCGCGCTGGCGGAACTGGCGCTCTCCGGTTGCACCACGGCCTTCGATCACCTGTACCTTTTCCCCAACGGCTCGCGCCTGGACGATGAGATCGCCGCTGCGCGGGAGGTCGGGCTGCGGCTGCACGCGTCGCGCGGCTCGATGAGCCTGGGCGAGAGCCAGGGAGGGCTACCGCCGGACAGCGTGGTGGAGGACGAGGATTTCATCCTGAAGGACAGCCAGCGGTTGATCGAGCAGTATCACGACCCGCAACCGGGCGCGATGGTGCAAATCGTGCTCGCGCCGTGCTCGCCCTTCAGCGTGACCGCCGACCTGATGCGTCAGAGCGCGGCGCTGGCGCGCGAGTACGGTGTGCGGCTGCACACTCACCTCGCCGAGACGCAGGACGAGGAGGTCTTTTGCATGGAGACCTTCGGCTATCGCCCGGTGGCGTACATGCAGCACCTGGACTGGGTCGGGCCGGATGTCTGGTTTGCCCACTCGGTGCACGTGAACGACGGCGAGATTGCGTTGTACGCGCACACGGGTTGCGGCGTGGCGCACTGCCCCAGTTCGAACATGCGGCTGGCGTCAGGCATCGCCCCGGTGATGAAGATGGTCTCCGCCGGCGTGAACGTAGGCCTGGGCGTGGACGGTTCGGCCTCGAACGATGGCTCGCACATGCTTGGCGAGGCGCGCCAGGCGATGCTGATCGCCCGCCTGAACGCGGCGCTGGAAGGCGCTTCGCGCTCGGATACGGATGCGCCGCCGTTGATGACCGCCCGTCAGGCGCTCGAACTCGCCACGCGCGGCGGCGCGGCGGTGCTTGGCCGGGAGGACATCGGTTCGCTGGAAGTCGGCAAGTGCGCCGATTTCTTCGCCGTGAACCTCAACCGCCTGGACTACGCCGGCGCGCTGCACGACCCGGTGGCCGCGCTGGTGTTCTGCTCGCCGGTGCAGGCCGATTACACCGTGGTCGGTGGGAAGTTCGTGGTTAGAGAAGGTCATCTGACCACGTTGGACTTGCCATCGCTGGTGGAGCGGCATAATCGACTGGCGAGGGAGATGGTAGATGGCTCGTGATTGGTGATTCGTGGCTGGTGGTTTGGGATAAGGGCAAACGCGAAGTGCCACCCACGAACTACAAATCACAAAGTGCCAGTCACGAAATACCATTTCACGAGTCACCATTCACGAACCACGACCGTGTTGAGGAGGTATCCCGTGCAGGCTCAACGCTACCATGATCTGGAGGTTTCCCCTCGCGTGTTGCTCGGCCCCGGTCCCAGCATGGTCCATCCGCGCGTATTACGGGCGATGTCCACGCCGCTGGTGGGGCACCTGGATCCGCAGTTCATCCAGGTGATGAACGAGGTTCAGGATCTGCTGCGCTACGTCTTCCAGACGAAGAACGAACTCACCATTCCGGTGTCGGGCACCGGGAGCGCGGGCATGGAGGCCGCGCTGTGTAACTTCATCGAGCCAGGCGACGATGTGCTGATTGCGGTCAACGGCTACTTCGGCGGGCGCCTGGCGGATATGGCCGCCCGCTATGGCGCGCAGGTGGACACGGTCGAGCGTCCATGGGGCGAGGTGTTTGATCCCGATGAGATCGAAACCGCGCTGAAGCGCAAGTCCTATAAATTGCTGGCGCTCGTGCACGCCGAGACCTCAACCGGCGCGTTGCAGCCGCATATTGGTGAGATCGCAGCGGCGGCGCACCGGCACGGCGCACTGCTGGTGCTGGATACGGTCACCTCGCTCGGCGGCCTACCGGTGGAGATTGACGCCTGGGATGTGGACGTGGCCTACAGCGGCACGCAGAAGTGCCTTTCCTGCCCGCCTGGCCTGGCGCCGCTCACCGTCTCGGAGCGGGCGCGCGAGGTGCTGCGCAACCGTGAACACAAGGTGGCAAACTGGTACCTCGACCTCACGCTGGTCGAGAAGTACTGGGGCGACGAGCGCACCTACCACCACACTGCGCCGATCAGCATGAACTACGCCCTGCGCGAGGCATTGCGGCTGGTCGCGGAAGAGGGGTTGGAGGCTCGCTTTGAGCGCCATCGCCGCCACGCCGAGATGTTGTGGGATGGCCTGGAGGCGATGGGCATTTCGATGCTTGTGCCACGCGAGCATCGCCTGACCACGCTCACCACGCCCAAAGTGCCGGCGGGTGTGGATGAGGTGGCGGTGCGCAAGCGACTGCTAAGCGAGTACAACATCGAGATCGCTGGCGGCTTCGGGCCGCTGAAGGGGCAGATCTGGCGCATTGGCCTGATGGGCTTCAGCAGCCGCAAAGAGAACGTCGCGCTGTTATTGACGGCGCTGAAGGACGTCCTGGAGTGAGCGAGAGCACCTTCCAGCGTCTGCACGCCGCCCTGGCAGAGTTGATCGCCCACACGCCGCCCGGCGCGCGCTTGCCTTCCGAGCCGAAACTGGCGCGGGAACTGGGCGTTTCGCGCGCCACGCTGCGTGAAGCGATGCGGGCGTTCGAGTCGCAGGGGCTGTTGCGCCGCAAGCAGGGGGTGGGAACCTTTGTGGTGCATCCTATGCCAGCGTTGGAGAGCGGCCTGGAGGTGCTGGAGAGCATTGAGACGCTGGCGGCGCGGCGCGGCATGAGCGTGGAGATGGGCGAGCTCACTATGCAGCAGGCCCCCGCTGACCCCGATGTGGCTGCCGAGCTGGAAGTTGAACCTGGAACCACGGTGCTGCACGTCTCGCGGGTGATTCACGTGGACCGGCGCCCGGTGGCGTATCTGGTGGATGTGTTGCCGCTGCACGTGCTCACCGCCGCCGACCTGGAGAAGCCGTCCTTCCGTGGCTCGGTGCTCGACTTCTTGCTGCGGCGTGGCGATCCGCCGTTGCACACTTCATATGCGGAAATCACGGCGGTGGCCGCCCCCTCGCACGTGGCACAGGCGCTCGACATCCAGCGCGGTGACGTGATGTTGCAATTCACCGCCCGTCTGTTCGCCAGCGATGGGGGAGTGGTGGCGTACTCGTTGAGTTATTTCCTGCCGGGCGTGTTCCGCTTCCACGTGGTGCGGCGCGTGGGAACGGCGCAGGAGGATTGAGGCGCCAGAAGCGCCGAGGTATTCCGATGACAAGGAGGTATCTGAGGTGATGGACGTGGACGTCAAAGCGGTTCAGGAGCGGGTGGCGCAGTCGCGCGAGGCGATCATTCGCTTTTTGCGAGAGATTGTGGCGATTCCCTCAATGGATTCCCAACTCAAAGAGGTCGGTGAGCGCATCGGCGCGGAGATGCGTAAACTGGGCTTCGATGAGGTGCGCTTCGACAAGATGGGCAACATCCTGGGGCGCATCGGGAACGGCCCGCGCGTGATCGTGTTCGATTCGCATGTGGACACTGTCGGCATCGGCGATCCCGATGAGTGGGAATGGGACCCCTTCCAGGGCAAGGTGGAGGATGGGGTGCTGTACGCGCGCGGGGCGTGCGACGAGAAGGGTTCGACACCGGGGATGGTGTACGGCCTGGCGATTGCCCGCGACCTGGGCCTGCTGGACGGCTGGACGGCATATTACTTTGGCAACATGGAGGAGTGGTGCGACGGTATTGCGCCGAACACCTTCGTCGAGGTGGACCCCGGCGTGCGCCCGGATTTCGTGGTGATTGGCGAGCCGACGAAGATGCAGGTCTATCGTGGGCACAAAGGGCGCATCGAGATGCGTGTGGTGGCCAAGGGCCGCAGCGCGCACGCGGCCAGCAACCATCTGGGCGATAATGCCATCTATAAATTGCTGCCCGTGATCGCCGGCATCCGCGACCTGGAGCCGCAACTTGGTGACCATCCTTTCCTGGGGCACGGCAAGATCACCGTGACCGATATGCATGTCAAGACGGCCAGCATCAACGCCGTGCCGGATGAGGCGGTGATCTACATTGACCGGCGGATGACCTTCGGTGAGACCAAAGAAGAGGCCATCGCGCAGGTGGCGGCACTCATCCCGCCGGAGTTCCGCGACAGCGTAAAAGTGGAGGAACTGTTCTACGAAGAGCCGTCTTACACGGGCTTCGTCTTCCCGGTGGACAAGTACTTCCCGGCCTGGGCGTTGGAGGAAGACCATCCACTGGTGAAGGCTGGCCAGCAGGCGCGCCGGTTGATCGGCCTGTCGGATGCGCCCACCGGCAAGTGGGACTTTTCCACCAACGGCACCTATTGGGCGGGTAAGGCGGGCATCCCCAGCATTGGGTTCGGCCCTGGCGACGAGACCACCGCCCACACCGTGCGCGACTCCGTGCCGCTGGACGATGTGGTGAAAGCGACGGAATTTTACGCCATCCTGCCTGCGTTGTTAGTCTGATTGGTCTGGTTTGTCTAACTGGTCTGATTAGTCAGTTGGTCGGTCGGGAGACGGGAAGCAGCTAGCCGACCGGAAAGACTAATCAGACCATTTGACCCATCGGACCAATCAGACCAATAAGACGAATAAGACCAACAAGACCAACTCGACCAAAGGAGTTCTGCCATGCAAACCAACTTGCGCGGACGCGATCTGATCAGCGACCTGGACTTCAGTAGAGAAGAAGTGGAAACCGTGCTGGATGTGGCCTGGGACTTGAAGCGCAAGCGCGCTCTGGGCGAGCCGCATCCCTATTTGCGCGATAAGGTGCTGGCGATGTTGTTCTTCTTCTCCAGCACCCGCACGCGCGGGTCGTTCGAGGCCGGGATGGCACAACTGGGCGGTCATGCGGCTTTCATCGAGAGCAAGACCACGCAAATCCATCACGGCGATACCGAGCGCGAAATCGGCGAGATTTACGGGCGCTACTTCGATGGTATCGCCATTCGGCATTGCGATTGGGGCATCGGCAACCGCTACATTAACCTGGTGGCGGAGGCCTCGCGCGCGCCGGTGTACAACATGCAATGCGATATCTACCATCCTTTCCAGTGCCTGGCCGATCTGATGACCATCATGGAGAAGAAAGGCCGCGACTTGCGCCGCAAGAAGATCGTGGTCTCCTGGGCGTATGCGGCCTCGTACCTCAAGCCGATCTCCGTGCCGCAGTCGCTCATCCTGCAGATGCCGCGCTTCGGCATGGACGTGGTGCTGGCGCACCCGCCGGAGTTTCAGTTGATGCCGGAGATCGTGGAGCAGGCCCGCGAGCAGGCTCGCAAGTACGGCACCGGTTTCGAGATCGTCCATGATATGGAAGAAGGCTTCAAAGACGCGGATGTGGTGTACGCCAAATCCTGGGGCCCGCTGCTGACCACCACCGACCCCGACGAAGGTAAGCGCCTGCAGGATAAGTATAAGGACTGGATTACCGACGAACGCAAGATGGCGCTGGCGAAAGAGGACGCGATTTACATGCATCCTCTGCCCGCCGACCGCGACATCGAGGTCACCAGTGAGGTGCTCGATGGGCCGCAATCCGTGGTGTTCGATGAAGCGGAGAATCGCCTGCACGTCCAGAAGGCGGTGCTGGCGCTGACCATGCGTTAATTTGGTTGCACTGGTTGCATTGGTTGCACTGGTTGAACCCATGAACCAATGCAACCAGACAACCAGCCCAACGAATGAACCGTTCCCCCAACGAGGACACGCGATGAGGAAAAAGATCGCCGTAGTCGCCATTGGCGGCAACTCTTTAATCAAAGACAAGAACCACGTCACGGTCGAAGACCAGTACCAGGCGGCGAAGGAGACCTGTGAGCATCTGGCCGACCTGGTGGCGGATGGCTGGGAGATTGCCGTCGGGCATGGCAACGGCCCCCAGGTCGGCTTCATCCTGCGCCGCTCGGAGATTGCCCACCGCGTTGAGGGGATGCACGAAGTGCCGCTGGACGTCTGCGTGGCCGACACACAAGGCGCGATCGGCTACGCGCTGCAACAAAACCTGCAGAACATCCTCTACCAGCGCGGCATCCGCAAGAAGGTGGTCACAGTGATCACCCAGGTGCTGGTGGACAAGGACGACCCGGCTTTCCAACAGCCGAGTAAGCCCATTGGCGGCTTCATGACTCGCGAAGAAGCCCTGCGCCGACAGCGGGAGTATGGCTGGCACGTGGTGGAGGACGCCGGGCGCGGCTGGCGCCGGGTGGTGCCCTCGCCGATGCCCAAAGAGGTGGTGGAACTGGAGACCATACAGACCCTGCTGGAG
>CAYSXA010000110.1:0-9436 GCA_964435005.1 uncultured Anaerolineaceae bacterium
GGATCCAGAGGAAAGTCATTGTGCGCTCCTTGGTGAACCGGGATGTGTATCTCCCACTTTGGTTTTCTTCAAGTATAATTTATAACACAAGGTTGCAACGTCACCTCACACCGAAGAGTGTAACCAAATGCGCCGAGGACTCAACTTTCCGGCGGCGGACGACAAAAGGGCAGGACACAACCGGATGACAGCGAAAGATGCTCTGCTATACACGTAAAGGAGAAAGAAACGATGGAGAAACTCTCACGACGCGACTTCCTGCGTCTCTTAGGGCTGGGTGGCGCAGTGCTCGTGGGCGGCGGCCTGGTCAAGTGGCTGTCGTCGAAAGAAGCTGTTGCCACAGCCACGCCGACCACCTCGCCCTCCGGAACTCCCCCGCCATCCACCGTGGTGCCACAAACAGCAGGGGCAACCGCTGTCTCCGCCGGCACGCCGGACGTGGAAATCGCCTTGCGCGCCGTGCCCGGCGAGGTGCCAATCTTGCCCGGCGCACCGACCAAGGTCTGGCACTACGAAGCCGAGCTGTTAAACGGTCCCTCAGACGCACTGCGCGTACTGCCAGACACCTACCTGGGGCCGATACTGCAATTCCGCAGAGGCCAGAAGGTACGGATCCACTTCACCAATCAGATCCCAGAGGAGAGCATCGTGCACTGGCACGGCCTGCACGTGCCCGATGTGGCCGATGGACACCCGCGTTTCGTCATTGGTACCGGCGAAACCTACGTCTATGACTTCACCGTCATGGATCGGGCGGGCACCTACTGGTATCACCCTCACCCACACGGACGCACCGGCCCGCAGGCGTATTACGGCCTGGCCGGGCCGCTGCTGATCCACGATGAGGAAGAGGAGGCGTTGGGGTTGCCTTCCGGCGACTACGACGTCCCACTGGTCATCCAGGATCGCCGCTTCGATTCCGAGAACCAGCTGGTGTACATGAGCGGCGGCATGGATCAGATGATGGGGTTCCTGGGCGACCGCATCCTGGTCAACGGGAAGCCGGACTTCACCCTGCCGGTCGCCACGCGCCCTTACCGGCTGCGCCTGCTGAACGGCTCGAACTCGCGCATCTACAAACTGGCCTGGGAAGACGGCACGCCGATCACGGTGATCGGCACCACGGGCGGCCTGCTGGAGCAGCCCGTCCAGCGAGAATACATCACCCTGGCGCCAGCCCAGCGCCTGGAGCTGTGGGTGGACTTCAGCGGGCGTCCAGTGGGGAGCCAGGTGCGGCTGGTCAGCCTGCCCTCGGCGGCGCCTGGGAGCGAACGCACCTTCACCGTGCTCACCGTGCAGGTCGAGCGCGAGGAGAAGGTGGACCTGCCCTTGCCGGCGCGCCTGACCACGATTCCGCGCTACAACCCGGCGGACGCGATGAACGCCAGTAACCCGCGCACCTTCACCCTGGCGATGACCATGGGGCGCGGCTGGACGCTCAACGGGCGCACCTTTGAGATGACCACCGTGGCCGACGACGAAATCGTCCGGCTTGGCGACCTGGAAGTGTGGCAGTTCGTCAACCAGGCTGGCGGCGGCATGGGGATGGGCGGCGGCATGACGCTGCCCCACCCAATGCACGTCCACGCCCTGCAATTCCAGGTGCTGGAACGCAAGGTCAATCCCGGTAGCCGCGCGGCCTGGGAGACCCTCAGCGGCGGCTTCGTGGACGAAGGCTGGTGGGACACCGTGCTCGTCATGCCCGGCGAGCAGGTGAAGATCCTGCTGCGCTTCGAGGACTTCGAAGGGTTATACCTGTATCACTGCCACAACCTGGAACACGAAGATATGGGGATGATGCGGAACTACCGGGTCGTGGCCTGAAGTCAGCGCGAAACGAAAGAGCGGCGCACCGAATGGGTGCGCCGCTCACGCTTTGGGTCGGGGACCAAATTACTTCCGCTGCGAGGAATATCCCATCAGCCGCAGAGCGTTGAGTACCACAAGGATGCTGCTGCCCTCGTGCAACACGACCGCTCTGCTGAGATCCAGCAGGCCGAAGACCGAGGTCACCAGGAGCAGGGCGATCACACCCAGCGAGACCCCCAGGTTCTGGCGGATGACCGCCCGGCTGGCGCGGCTCAGCCCCACTGCGAAGGGTAATTTGTCCAGGTCATCGGCCATCAAGGCGACATCGGCGGTCTCCAGGGCTACGGCCGTCCCCGCGCCGCCCATGGCGATGCCCACCGTGGCAGTGGCCAGGGCTGGTGCGTCGTTCACGCCGTCCCCGATCATAGCCACGGCGCCGTATTCCTTTTGCAGCTCACGGATGGCAGTCAACTTATCCTCTGGCAACAGATTGGCACGCACATCGGTGACGCCCACCTGCTGACCGATGCGCTGTGCTACATCTTCGTTGTCGCCGGTCAGCATGACCAGCTTCTGGATGCCCAGATCCAGCAGCGCGCGGAGGGTATCCTTCACCCCAGGACGCGGCACATCGGCCAGGGCAAGTACACCGAGGAACTGTCCGTCGTAACTGATCGCCATGATGGTCTTGCCCTGATTTTCCAGCGCTTCCACCGTCTTGACCAGCCGCTCGTCCAGAGCCAGGTCTTCCACATCGCGGAACAGATTGAGCGAGCCGATCAACACCGGCTTGCCGTCCATCAAGCTGCGCACCCCCCGCCCGGTGATGTTTTCCAGCCCGTCGGTTGCGGGGAGATCTAATCCCCGCTGGCGGGCTGCGTTCACCACGGCCAGCGCCAGGGGGTGGCTGGAACCCTGTTCCACCGCCCCAGCAATGCGCAACAGCTCCTCAGGCTGATAGCCGTTCAGGGGAAGGATGTCGGTGACCTCGAACCTGCCTTCCGTCAGTGTGCCTGTCTTGTCGAAGGCCACCACTTTGAGCGCGCCCAGGTTCTCCAGGTGTACGCCGCCTTTGATCAGCACACCGTTGCGCGCCGCCTGAGCGATCCCGGCCAGCACGGAAGCGGGTGTCCCCAGTGCCAGAGCGCAAGGCGAGGCTGCCACCAACAGCAGCATCCCCCGGTAGAAACTCTCACGCAACGGCATCCAGCCCACCAGCGGCGGCACAGTGACCACCAGTAACACCAGAACCATCACAGCGGGCACAAAGCGAGCGGTAAACCGTTCGGTGAACTGCTGCGTGGGGCTTTGCTGGCTCTGCGCCTCGGCCACCATGCGCATCACACGCGCCAGCGTGTTGTCTTTCGCCAGACGGGTGACCTTCACTTCCAGGGTGGCGTCCTGGTTGATCGTTCCAGCGAACACCTCATCGCCGACCTTCTTCCTCACCGGCACACTCTCCCCCGTGATGGGGCTTTGATCTACCGCGCTCTCGCCCGCGAGCACTTCGCCATCCACGGGGATACGGTCTCCGGGGCGGACGATCACCTGATCCCCGATCTTCAGACTGGAGACCGGCAACTCCAGGATGCGCCCGTTCTTTTTCAGGCGGGCGGTTTTCGGCATCATCTCGCCCAGGGCATTGACCGCGTTGCGGGCACGGTCAAGGGCGTAATGTTCGCCAGCGTGCCCCAGGCTGAACAAGAAGAGCAAAAACGCGCCTTCCGTCCACTCGCCGATCACTGCCGCGCCTGCTGCTGCAGCCAGCATGAGCACGTCGGTGTCGAAGTTCCCCCGGAACAGACCAGGGATGGCATGCGTGGCAATATCATACCCGCCCGCCAGGTAAGCCAGCAGGTAGAAGACCAACGCCACCGGCTTCGGCATCCCAAAGAAAGCTTCGCCTGCCCAACCGACGAGCAGGAACAACCCCGCCAGGGCAACCAGCAGCACCCCCCAGCGCTCCTGCACCCAATGCGGCAAGAAGGCTGGTGCGCTGCCATGGTCGTGCTCCGCTTCTTCTTCCCCGGTTGACGGCGGCCAGTCCAGCGGGCGGATTCCCATCTCCAGCATCACCTGCACGATGCGCTCCGGGGATAGTACGTCCCGGTTGTAAGCTACGAAAGCCAGGCCAGCAGCGTAGTTCACGTCCGCGTGCAACATGCCTGGGATCCGTTCCAAAGCTCGCCGCAGGATGATCGCCTCGTCGGCTCGTCCCATCCCTTCAAGGGGAATGCGGGCGTGGTGGTAACGCTCCATCAGTTGCCCGCCGATCTTTTGCGCCGTGCGCTGGACGGCGTCCAGAGAGATCAGGTTAGGATCAAAATGGATACACAGGCGCAGGGGATGCGCCCCCCGCTCAGGGTGTACGTGGGTAATCCCCTTACGTTTGAGCAAAGCATCGCGAAAGCGGATCAGACATTCATCGCCATCGTCTTCAATATCCGGTAGTAGCAAAGTCACTTCGACTTCAACGGTTTTTTCGTCCATAGAAAGAACTCCTCAAGCCCAGTACAGAAACGCGCAGCAAAGCGCGATAAGCTTGTATGTCCATCGTTAACGCGGGAAAAAGAGATCAAGTTAGGGTGTGATCGGCGGGCGCACGGGCGTGGGTGGCGTCCAGGCCATCTCGATCGGCGCGCGTGTGTCCCCCAAAGCCAGGCGCGCGGCGTGAAATTCAGGCACCGGTGGCCGATTCGGCAAAAATCGACCGTGTAAGTCGGCGGCATGGGCACCACCTGCCGACCGACTATTCCCCACTTCCTGGACGCAGCAGGTGCCCACAGCGGACGCGTGGACGGCGTCCGCAACGTAATGCCCCAGCAGGCTGAGGGCGACCAGAAGCAGCAGCGCCACCAGCCAGTGGCGGAGGCGGGGAAGATCCGTTTCAACCATGCTGTATATGATCCAATCCACGCTGGAACAGGTCAATCACATGGTCATCGTCCAACGAGTAGTACACTTCACGTCCCTGCTTGCGGGCGCGCACCAGTCGCATCTGCCGCAGACTGCGCAACTGATGCGACACCGCAGATTCGCTGATCCCAACGATTTCAGCCAGGGTGCTCACGTTGACCTCTCCTTGCAGGAGAGCAGCGATAATGCGCACCCGGCTGGGATCGCTCAGCGTGCGGAAGAGTTCGGCCAATTGCTCAGCCAGCCTCTCGTCCATGTAGCCGGAAATGCTAGGGTTGTTCACGCAATTATACCTGAATACACGTTCATACATTCACGGATAATACCACACTCCGATCCGTTGTCAAGAAAAAAAGAGGGCAATCACCACGTAAAACCAGCGCTTGACATTCCAGTCGCTGGAAGGTGTACATTATGCCTTAATTACATCCCTGGAGATCCCATGACCCTCTCAAAATCTGCGCGCCCCACAGAGCACTTACAACTGAAAATCGGGGGCATGGCGTGTTCCTTCTGCACGCAAACCATCGAACGCGTGCTGAGGCGCATGGATGGCGTGATGGCGGTACACGTCAGTCTGGCGCACGAAGAGGCCCTGATTGAATACGACCCAACCCGGCGCTCGCCGCTGGAGATCCGTGACACGCTGCGCAAGTTCGGTTACACGGTGCGCGACCCCGACAGGGTCAAAGCCTTTGAGGAACAGCAGGTCGAACTGCGCCGCGCCCGCGATCTGTTGCTGTGGGGAGCTTCTTTTACATTCATCACGCTCACGATAATGATCCTGCGCTGGCTGGGCATTCAACTGCCATGGTTCCAGCCAGTGATGATCGCCCTGGCGCTGTTGACCGTCTTCGGCGCCGGGGCACACATCCTGAAGATGGCCTATCAGTCCCTGCGCCGGGGCATCCTCAACCAGCACGTGCTGCTGGAATTCGGCGCGTTCGCCGGTCTGCTCGGCGGAACGCTGGGGTTGTTCACCCCGGCCTTTCCCGCACACGAGTTCTTCGCCACAGCGACGTTCATCACCACCTACCACCTGCTCTCCGGCTGGGCTTCGTTGCTGGTGCGCACGCGCGCCTCAGAATCGGTACGCAAACTGCTGGCACTTCAACCAGACACCGCCCGCCGCGTGTCCCCCGATGGGCGCGAAGAAGAAGTGCCGGTCACCGACCTGGAGGTCGGTGACCGGGTACGCGTGCGCCCCGGCGAAGCGATCCCCGTGGACGGGCGCGTGCTGGAGGGCGTTTCCGCGGTCAACGAAGCCCTGGTCACCGGCGAACCGTTGCCGGTGGACAAGGCGCTGGGCGATGAGGTGATCGGCGGCTCGGTCAACCAGACCGGCACGCTACTGGTCGAGGTCACACGCCTGGGCGAGGAATCCTTCCTGGCACAGGTCGCGCGGCACATCGAGGCCGCACGGGCGATGAAGCCCGGCATCCTGGCGCTGGTGGATCGCATCCTGGCGTGGTACGTCCCGGTAGTGCTGGCTTTTGCAGCACTGGCGTTCGTAATCTGGACGCTGGGCGCCTGGTTGCTCACCAGCCAGCCGAACTGGACACGGGCGACGTTCGCCGCGCTGGCCGTGCTGGTGATAGGTTATCCCTGCGCGTTAGGGATGGCTACCCCATTGGCGATGATTCGCGGCAGCGGAGAAGCCGCCAGACGAGGCATTCTGATGCGCTCCGGCGAGGCCTTTCAGGTCTTCAAAGACATCCGCATCGTGGTGCTGGACAAAACCGGCACGCTGACCGAAGGCCACCCTGTCGTGAGCGCGATATTTTCTCTCTCCACCCACGCTTCCGTCCGTCCGTCGGAGGAGTGCATCCTCCATCTGGCGGCCTCCGCCGAGCGGTTCTCGGAACACCCGTTGGCGCGGGCGATCGTGGACGAAGCCCGCGCGCGAGGGATCCCCCTGGCCAAGCCGCAGCATTTCGAGTCCGTCCCCGGCCAGGGTGTGCGAGCACAGATCGAAGGGCACGCAATACTGGTCGGCAGCCCACGCTTTCTCCGGGATCAGGGAGTCCCTCTGAGCAAGGCTCATCAGAGACTGATCTCCCCTCAAGCATCCGGCCAGACCACGGTGCTCGTCGCCGTGGACGGCATAACGATCGGCGGGTTCGTCCTCCGTGACGCGATCAAACCCGACGCCCGTGAGATAGTCACCCGCCTGCGAGCATGGGGCATCGAATCCGTCATGCTGACCGGCGACAGTGCAGAAACCGCGCAGGCCGTGGCCGCTGAGGTGGGCATTGAACAGGTCTTCGCCGAGGTGCTGCCCGGCGAGAAGGCGGCGATGGTGCGTAAGTTGCAGGCGGACGGGATGCGCGTGACGATGGTCGGGGACGGGATCAACGACGCTCCGGCGCTGATGCAGGCGGACGTAGGCATCGCGATCGGCGCGGGCACGGACATCGCCATCGAATCCGCCGACGTGGTGTTGACAGGGAACCGGCTCACCGCCATCGTGGACGCCTTCCAGATCGGTCGCACGTCCTATCGGAAAACGGTACAGAACCTGTGGCTGGCTTTTGCCTTCAACGGGTTCGGCGTGCCGCTGGCCGTGACCGGTCTGGTACGGCCGGTCTGGGCGATGGTTGCCATGATCGCCAGCGTGAGCACCGTGTTGCTCAACTCCTCGCTCCCGGTATTTCGCAAGTCATAAGGAAAGGAGAGACGGATGAACCGCAACCCTGGATGCTCTCGAAAGGAGACTTTGCAATGATGAATAGAAGACGCGCCGGATGGCTGTTGTTAGGGATTATTTGGCTTGCCACGGCCTGCACCACACGCCAACCTGCCCCATCCGCAGAACAGATGCCACCCATCGCCATCCAGGAAGTCGCCGCGCTGCCCACGGCTCAGGGAGACACGCTCACCGTAGGCTTCAACATCCGGGGCTGGACTTGAAGCGGCTGCGTGGCGACCACGGTCGCTTTCGTCCGGCAGTTGCCGGGCATCCTGAAAGTTGACGGGGACCTCGAAGAACGGACGCTCATCGTGGTCTTCGATCCAGCGCAGGTGAGCGAAGCAGACATCATCCAGACGATCGAAGACCTGGGATACACCGTGACCGGTACGTTTTCCCCAACAGGAGAGTGAACCATGCCTTCGTTGAACCTCGCTTTCGCCTTCACCGCCGGCATGCTGGCGACGATCAATCCCTGCGGCTGGGCCATGCTGCCCTCCTTCATCGCCTACTACCTCGGCGTGGAGGAGGTCGAATTCCAGGAACGCTCCTACGGGCGGCGCGTACGTGAGGGCCTGGGGATCGGCGCGCTGGTCACGCTGGGCTTCCTGACCGTGTTCACCCTGATGGGCGCGGTGATCACCTTCGGCCTGCGCTTCCTGGTGCGCTACCTGCCGCTGGGCAGCATCTTCATCGGCGCGATCCTGACCCTGCTCGGCCTGTGGCTGCTCTTCGGCGGGAAACTACCCTTTACCCTGCCCACCTTCACCCCGCAGCGGGCGCGCTCACCGAAGGCGATGTATCTCTTCGGCCTGGCCTACGGCCTGGTTTCGCTGAGCTGCACCCTGCCGGTCTTCCTGGCCGTGATCGGGGTGAGTATTCCTCAACACACCTGGCTGAACGTGGCGCTGACCTTCGCCGCCTACGGTGCAGGGATGGCCGCAGTGCTGACCTCGCTGGCGGTCAGCCTGGCCGTGTTCCGGCAGGGTGTGGCCCAGAGAGCCCGTCGGTTACTGCCGTACGTGCACCGGCTGGGCGCGGCGCTGCTCACCCTGGCCGGGTTGTACCTGCTCTGGTATCAGGGCCGCTATCTGCCGCTCATCCTGGGCGGGTGATGCCCCATGCCCCGTCAAAGAAATGCGATAATGCGATGCAAAACAATGCCACTGTCCCCGGCCTGCTCGCCCGCTTGCGACAGCTGCTGCTCACCTGGGCGGACTTCGCCCAGGTGCTGCAAGCGCAGACGACCGTCCGCACCCGCGACGAAGTGGAACGCATCATCATATTGAGCCTGTTGGGGGAATCCTGCGGTGTGCCGTTCCTGCCCGCACCGCTGCGCCTGCTGCCCTATTTTGTTCCCAAGATTTACCAGTGGCGCCGGCAGCAAGCCCCATGGGCGGATTTCAGCGCGGACACCCAGGGCGGATGCTAACGCCGCCCGAACGACACAACGCCATAGTTTTGCGAGAACGCATCCGGGCTGCGCCCCCATCAACCCTGATCTCCCTTGAGCATCTGGAAGAACAAATCCACCGCTCGTGGGTCGAAGTGTTTGCCGCTTTGCGAACGGATGTGCGTCAGTGTCTGGGCCTCGGACCAGGCTTTCCGATAGGGGCGATCCGACCGCAACGCATCCCATACATCAACCACAGCGAACAGCCGTGCCGCCAGCGGAATCTCCTCGCCTTTCAGACCCCGTGGATACCCTGTACCGTCCCATTTCTCATGGTGGCAATACGGGATGTCCAGCGCCGGGCGCAGGTACTCGATCGGCGATAGGAACTCATAGGCATAGACAGGGTGTTGACGCATCACTTCCCACTCTTCCTCGGTCAATTTTCCTGGCTTGAGCAGGATGTGATCCGGCACACCGATCTTCCCGATGTCGTGCAACAACGCCCCACGCCGCACATGCACCAGCTCTTCGTCCCCCATCCCTGCAGCGCGCGCAAGCTCCAGCACCATAGAAGTGACCCGCTGGGTATGGTACTCTGTTTCCTCGTCACGCAAATCCATCGCGCG